>JAVMKJ010000089.1:0-23832 GCA_031732855.1 Candidatus Competibacter sp. | reverse complement strand
GCGAAACTGGTCATTGATCCGAATGCTGTGCTGACCCGCACGATTTCCTGCAAGGGCTTCCAATTGGTTTCCTGGCGGGACTCTGAGATCGTGAAGCGTGGCGGCTCGATTGAGCATCGCAAGCTTGCGCATTGCAACGGCCTCGATGTTGACGAAGCGTTTGACTCGCTTGCCCTTGAAGAGACTCTCTGTGTCAGGGCAAGCAAAGGATAGGATAGCCATGCATGATGCTAACGATTCTCAATAGAAAACGTTAGCATGACCTCCCCGAGGAGGTGCTGAATGCCTTCCCAACCGCCGCCGCGCAGCACGACCACTACCTTTCTTCGCGTTGGGCATGCCTACGCGTACTCGTACACGGGGGCTATCCTGCTCGGCTTCGGTTTGGTATAGAGCAGTTTCTCTAAGTGCTTGATTGTCCAAGGCGCCAAGAGAGTATCGCCGCAGACGGAGCAGACCTCCGCAGGAACATGTTCAACGACGAAAATCTCAGAATCCCGCTGTAAGGTGTGAACGATTAGCTTGGGAGCGTACTGTCCAGGGCAACCTTGAATACTACATTTCATTGCGGCTTCCTCGTTCGAAGGGGGTGACCCACTTTGGCGGCTTGGGTTCGTATACTGTGATAATGACGATGACATCCAACGATGTTGTGCATACGACGTGCAGAAACGGCTCGACGAAGTCCGACCACAGACCAAGCAGCAAGGACCACGTTGGTGATCGGGGTAATTCTCAATGTTCTGTGGAGCTGGTCTCCCAAGACGGATCGTAGCCCGCCGTGCTGGCTCGTGTTTAAGTTGATACCTTTGCAGATCAATCGGTTATTGATGAGCGAGCCACCGAAAGTCTTATTTGTGATACACCGTGCCCCAGTTTCCACAAGAACCCTCGAAGAACCATGTTTTTGCAGTTAAATGATTGTATTTTAATGATTCAATTCATAGTTAAAGTCGTGTGCTATAACTGGCCAGAACCAAAAAGCAGAAACCCTAAAATTGTCTTTTATATGAATCAGACGCCTCGAACAAATACTCAGTGTAAGGCTTTACCGCGCTGGGGCTCGCAAGAGTCGTCAGAATTTTTTACATTTCTTGGAGAGCTTGAACGTGCTGGCAAGCTGGCGATTGATGGCATATTTATTTTCATTTTCATAAATATATAGAATAAAGCAAAACCTGCTCCGAATCTCGATCCGACACGATCCCGTTTTTGGCCATCCCGGTTTGCGCTACTTTACCTGCTTCTGTAAAGAATCCTGACGGCTGGGGAGGCAGGCGGCGATGACCTGGCATTCATCGGCTATCGCCGCTTCACCGGTCGTAGGTTTCTTGGCTAAAGTTAGGGCTGGTGCCAGTCATGCAAGACCAACCGACCCGGAGAAGAAGCCCATGAAATTCGCGAAGACACTGCTTGGCGGCGCGCTGGCGGTCGCGGGATTGACCGTGATGCTGGGCCAGGACGCCCAGGCCCAGGCCCGCCTCCGTACTGAAACCTGCCAATCTCGTTATGACCGTTACCAGTACTGCCCCACCGACACCCGTGGCGGCGTGCGAATCTACCGGCAGTTGAGCGACTCGCCTTGCATCAGAGACCAGACCTGGGGTTACGACCGGGGCGGCATCTGGGTGGATCGCGGCTGCCGCGCTGAGTTCGCAATCGGCCACCATCACCACGATGATTACGAGGGTGGGGGGGGCTACTACGGCAACCGGCGCTTCGTCTGCGATGCCCGTGGCCCCGGTTACCGCTACTGCCGGGCGGATACCTACGGCGGCGTGCGTCTGATCCAGCAACTGAGCAAGACCCCCTGTCGGCTGAACGATACCTGGGGCTACGACCGGGGTGGCGTTTGGGTGGATCGGGGCTGTCGCGCCGAGTTCGAGACGCGCAGGTAGGCGGTTGCCGGGCGTCGCTCCGGTCGTCCGTGTGGGAGTTGGTCGGCCAGTCGTTCGAAATCGGCTGGCCGGCAGTTACCATTCAATCAAGGTTTATTCATGACCGATTCTTCCCGTCCCCTGGGTTTTGCCACCCGCGTCGTCCACGCCGGCCAGGCACCCGACCCGAGTACCGGCGCGGTGGTGACGCCGATCTACGCCACCTCGACCTACGTCCAATCCAGTCCGGGCGTGCATCAGGGCTTCGAATACTCCCGCAGCCAGAATCCCACCCGCTTCGCCTACGAGCGTTGCGTGGCCGATCTGGAAGGCGGCGACGCCGGTTTTGCCTTCGCCTCCGGGCTGGCCGCCACCGCGACCGTGCTGGAACTGCTGGACAACGGCGATCATGTCGTGGCGCTGGATGACATCTATGGTGGCACCCGACGATTGTTCGAGCAGGTGCGGCGGCGCAGCGCCGGGTTGACCTTTTCCTACTCCGACCTGCGCGACCGGGCGGCGCTGGAAGCGGTGCTGACGCCGCGAACGCGGATGATCTGGGTCGAGACGCCGAGCAATCCGCTGCTGAAGCTGGTGGACTTGGAGATGATCGCCGCCGTGGCCCGCCAGCGCGGCATCCTGACCGTGGCCGACAACACCTTTGCCACGCCCTGGGCGCAACGACCGCTGGAATACGGTTTCGATATCGTCATCCATTCCGCCACCAAGTATCTCAACGGCCATTCCGACATCATCGGTGGGATAGCGGTCTGTCGGGGCGCCGAATGGGTGGAACGGCTGGGCTATCTGCAAAACGCCATCGGCGCGATCGCCGGTCCGTTCGACAGCTTTCTGGCCTTGCGCGGCTTGAAAACCCTGGCGCTGCGGATGGAACGGCACAGCGAAAACGCCCTGCGCATCGCCGCCTGGCTGGAACGGCATCCAAGGATCGCCAAGGTGATCTATCCCGGTCTGCCCAGTCACCCCCAGCACGATCTGGCGCGGCGGCAGATGCGTGGTTTTGGCGGAATGATCGGCGCGGTGGTGCGCGGCGGCCTGGGGGAGGTGACACGGTTCCTGGAGTGTTGCCGGGTGTTCGCGCTGGCGGAAAGCCTGGGCGGGGTGGAAAGCCTGATCGAGCATCCCGCGATCATGACCCATGCCTCGGTGCCACCGGACGTGCGCCGCGAACTGGGGATCGACGACGGGCTGGTGCGGCTGTCGGTGGGGATCGAGGATGCCGGGGATCTGATCGCCGACCTGGAAGGGGCGCTGGAGTAAAGGAGGGTTTAACCGGCTCCCAGCACGCTGCACACCACCGTCCGAGTCGAACGGGGACCATCGAATTCACAGAAGAAAATTCCCTGCCAGGTGGACAGCCCCAGTTGGCCGTCGATGATCGGGATGGTCTCCGACGGGCCGACCAGACCGGCCTTAAGATGGGCGTCGCCGTTGCCGTCCTGCCGGTCGTGCAGCCAGACACCCGGCGGGATCAACTTGCGCAGCAGGTTGACCACGTCCAGCGGCACGCTTTCATCCCAGTTTTCCTGAATCATGATGGCGGCGGTCGCCCCTTGGGCGTAGACGTTGATCAAACCGTTTCTGATTCCGCTGTCGCGCGCGACGGCGCGCACGCGCTCGGTGATGTCGATCAGTTCCTGCGCTTGACGGGTACCGAAGCGGATGACGTGGTGCATGGGCGCGGGTTTCCAAGGCTGGGGAAGGTGTCGCGCGGTATGGTAGCGATGTCCGGCCGGTGACCACAATTCAAACGCCCGGTCGCGCCCCTTGAATTTTGCCAAACCACCAGCATTTCATGGGGAAATAGCATTTACGGGAGTAAACCATCCATGCGCATGGACAAACTGACCAGCAAATTTCAACTGGCCCTGAGCGATGCCCAGAGTCTGGCGGTGGGTCGCGATCATCAATTCATCGAACCGGTGCATGTGATGGCGGCCCTGCTCGACCAGGACGGCGGCACGGTACGACCGCTGCTCGCCCAGGCCGACGTCAACGTCAACCTGTTGCGTTCCCAACTCGGCGAGGCGCTGGATCGTCTGCCGCGGGTGGAAGGCGTTGGCGGCGACGTGCAGATTTCCAACGCCTTATCGAAGTTGCTGAACCTGACCGACAAACTGGCCCAGCAGCGCAAGGATGCCTACATTTCCTCCGAACTGTTTGTGCTGGCCGCGCTGGAGGACAAGGGCGAACTGGGCGCGTTGCTGCGCAAGGCCGGCGCGACCCGGAGTCTGATCGAACGCGGCATCGACGCCGTGCGCGGTGGCCAGAAGGTCGAGGATCCCAACGCCGAGGACCAGCGCCAGGCGTTGGAGCGCTACACCATCGACCTGACCGAGCGCGCCGAGCGGGGCAAGCTCGATCCGGTGATCGGCCGCGACGACGAAATCCGTCGCACCATTCAGGTCTTGCAGCGGCGCACCAAGAACAACCCGGTGCTGATCGGCGAGGCCGGCGTCGGCAAGACCGCCATCGTCGAAGGTCTGGCCCAGCGCATCGTCAACGGCGAGGTGCCGGAAGGACTCAAGAACAAGCGCGTGCTGGCCCTGGACATGGGCGCGCTGATCGCCGGGACCAAGTTCCGCGGCGAGTTCGAGGAACGGCTGAAGGCGGTGCTGAAGGATTTGAGCAAGCAGGAAGGTCAGATCATCCTGTTCATGGACGAACTGCACACCATGGTCGGCGCCGGCAAGGCCGAGGGCTCGATGGACGCCGGCAACATGCTCAAGCCGGCGCTCGCCCGCGGCGAGCTGCACTGCATCGGCGCGACCACGCTGGACGAGTATCGCAAATACGTCGAGAAGGACGCGGCGCTGGAGCGGCGCTTCCAGAAGGTGCTGGTGAACCAGCCGACGGTCGAGGACACCATCGCCATCCTGCGCGGCTTGAACGAGCGCTACGAAGTGCATCATGGGGTGGAAATCACCGACCCGGCCATCGTCGCCGCCGCCACGCTGTCGCATCGCTACATCACCGACCGCAATCTGCCCGACAAGGCCATCGACCTGGTGGACGAGGCGGCTTCCCGCATCCGCATGGAAATCGACTCCAAGCCGGAGGTGATGGACCGGCTCGAACGGCGGCTGATCCAGCTTAAGATCGAGCGCGAGGCGCTGAAGAAGGAAAGCGACGAGGCCTCGAAGAAGCGGTTCGAACTGCTGGAACAGGAAATCGCCAAGCTGGAGCGCGAATACAACGACCTGGAAGAGGTCTGGAAGGCGGAGAAGCTGGCGCTGCACGGTTCGGCGCAGGTCAAGGAGGAACTGGAGCGGGCGCGACTGGAGTTGGAAACCGCCCGTCGCGCCGGCGATCTGGCGCGGATGTCGGAGTTGAGCTACGGCCGCATCCCCGATCTGGAGCGGCGGCTGGCGCAGGCGACCGCCGCCGAGAACGTCGAGTTCAAACTGCTGCGCAACAAGGTGACCGACGAGGAAATCGCCGAGGTGGTTTCCAAGTGGACCGGCATTCCAGTGGCCAAGATGCTGGAAGGCGAGCGCGACAAACTGCTGCGGATGGAGGAAGCCATCCAGCGGCGGGTGGTGGGGCAGGGCGAAGCGGTCAAGGCGGTGTGCGACGCCATCCGCCGGTCCCGCGCGGGCCTGTCCGATCCCAACCGGCCCAACGGTTCGTTCCTGTTCCTCGGTCCCACCGGCGTCGGCAAGACGGAACTGTGCAAGGCGCTGGCCGAGTTCCTGTTCGATACCGAGGAGGCGATGGTGCGGATCGACATGTCGGAGTTCATGGAGAAGCACTCCGTGGCCCGGATGATCGGCGCTCCGCCCGGCTACGTCGGCTACGAGGAGGGCGGCTATCTGACCGAGGCGGTGCGGCGGCGGCCCTATTCGGTCATCCTGCTGGATGAGATCGAGAAAGCCCACCAGGACGTGTTCAACGTGCTGTTGCAGGTGCTGGACGACGGGCGGCTGACCGACGGTCAGGGTCGCACGGTGGATTTCCGCAACACCGTGGTGGTGATGACTTCCAATCTCGGTTCGCAGATGATTCAGGAACTGGCGGCGCAGAACAACTATCCGCTGATGAAGAGCATGGTGATGGCGCAGGTGGCCGATCATTTCCGGCCCGAGTTCGTCAACCGCATCGACGAGGTGGTGGTGTTCCATCCGCTGGGGCGGGAGCAAATCCGGGCCATCGCCGACATTCAGATCGGTTATCTGCGCAAGCGGCTGGCCGACCGACAGATGGGGTTGGAAGTGACTCCGGCGGCCTTGGACCGGATGGGCGAGGCCGGTTTCGATCCGGTCTACGGCGCGCGACCGCTCAAGCGGGCGATCCAGCAGGAGTTGGAAAATCCGCTGGCGCGGCGGATTCTGGCCGGCGAGTTCGGGCCGGGCGATGCGGTGGTGGTGGATGCGGGCCGGGACGGCTTGGATTTCCGCAAGAGGATGTTGGACAAACTGGCCAAATAAAACCCCAACCGAGGCGCCGATAAGGCGCTTCGGTCGTTTTGGGGGACTCTGGTCGATTTGCTTGCCGCCGGTTCCATTCTCGCCAACACGATGAGGCAACTCGTTCCGCGCTCATCCGTCCGTGGCGCATTGAAGACAAGCACCGTCCGCATAGGGAAGAGCCGCCATGCCTGATCCCGCGTTTCTCGATGATTTGCCTACGCTCGATGACAAGCTGAATTGGGATTCCGAACTCAAACGCTTGAGCGAGCGCATCCAGCGGTGTCGGTCGCCTTTGCGCCGGAATGGCGCCTGGTGGTGGCGTTTGTCGTGGGCCCGCGCACGCAGGTCCAGGCGAACTTGCTCCTGGATCGCGTGGTGTACGTGACCGACGGCCGCATCCCCTCCTTTACCAGCGACCAATGGTCGGGCTATCCCACCGCCTTGCTGCATGCCTATGGAGAATGGTATCAGCCCGAGCGCCAAGGGAAGCGGGGACGGTATCCCGCCCCACGGTGCCGCCCCCCGCCGAATTTGCTGTATGCCCAAGCGGTCAAGCGGCGCGAAAAAGGACGGGTGGTCGAAGTGACCCGCAAGACCGTCTGGGGCAGTGCGGACACGCTTCAGGCGCGCTTGGCCGTTTCCCCCACCAGCACGAGGATCAACACCCGCTTTGTCGAGCGGGATAATCCGGCTTGGCGCGAACACAATCGGCGGGCCGACCCGCAAAACGATTGCTTTTTCCAAGGAGTTGCCGTGGATGGAAAAACATCTGTGGCTGTCGTTGGCCTACTACCATTTCTGCTTGCCCCACCTCAGCTTGCGTGGGGAATTGCCCACACCGGAACCGACCCGAGGTCACGGATCGCCCCGCAGATGGCGGCCCGTCACGCCGGCCATGGCCGCGGGCATGACGGATCATGTTTGGACTACAGCGGAACTCCTGGGGTATCGGGTACCCGCCCCATTGCTGGATACCTTGGATGCCATCCAACATTTGTTCCCGGAATTGGATGATGAGGCTCATCACGTAAACTGAGGGACACCACCAAGCGTTTGACCTGTCAGAGGTTGGGTCCACCTTTAAAGCCCTGGTTTGTATGACCTCCCCCATCGTCCGTTCGTGGGCCAGGGGCGGGAGGCGCCGAGCAACCCTGCCACCAGCAGGGGGTGGCGGCGATGAACTGCATTAGGGCGTCGTATTTGGGCGCTCCGGTCTGGGTTTGATACTCCTTGGCGCCCCAACTGCCATATTTGGTGTAGCGGCCGACGCTGTTGAACTGCATCAGCAGCCCACCACCGTGCTGGCGCCAGCCGTTGAGATAATCAGCGTACAGGGCACCCATGCGTGGGTCACGGTTGGCCGCGACGAACAGCTTCTCGATCCGGGGATCGTTCATGACCGAACCAACCCCGACCAGATGATGGCCGGCCTCGTAGGCGACCAGGGCCAGCCCGTAGCGGTCGGCCAGGGCCTTATGCTTGTCGATCTGCGGGTAGACCGCCGGCAACGCCAGGTTGCCGGGCGCGTTCAGCACATCGCCCCGCTCCAGCTCCTGAAACAGTAGCTCCAGACCGCCGTCGGGCCGTTCGGTCCAGGCGGCGACCCGATCCAACTGCGCGGGCAGACCCAGGTGGTAGCCGAAATAGGGCGCGATAGCCAGGGCATCCATCCCTTCGGCGCAGGCGTGGCCACCGTTTTCCGCCGCCCAAAGCGGGCAATCCAGCGCCTGCTGGCTGACCCAGGGATTGACGGTCATGCCGCCCATCACGCACGTCACCCGGAATCGGTCCGATCCCCATTCCTGTTTCCATAAGGCGCAGATTTCAGCCGAACGCTTGCCGTACTCGTTGATCCGGCGGGTGAAGGGGGAGGGTCCTCCCAGCCGGTCGGGCCAGCGTCGAATCGCCTGTTGCTGCACCCAGGCGCTGGCGCCGAACAGGTCGTTCCAGATTTCGTTGCCGTATTCGACGTAGATCCGCTGCGTCGGTCCCAACCAGCGTTTGGCCAGGCGGGCAAACTGCCGGACGTAGTCATCGCTGGCCCGTGCCGGCAGGTTGATCCAGGGTTCGGCGTTCAGTCGCGCCGCCAAATCCAGCGCCAGCTCCACCGGCGCCCCATCCTCGCCGGTCCAGCGCGCGTGATCGAGGCGAGGCCGGTCGGCCCATTCCGCCAGGGTACTGCCGTTGGTGACGAACAGTTCCATGAACCGAAGCGCCCGGTACCGGCGCAGGTCGTTGAGGAACAGAGGGTGGAAACGCTGGGTTTCGTAAACCTCGGTAAAGGGAGTGTAGGTTTTGCCCCGCGCCTGACAGGCGGTGGCGTCTTCGGCGTAGTCGAAGGGATCGCTGTTGCAGATGCCACCCGGCCGGATCACCCGGATGTTGCGCAGATAGTTTCCGGTCCGATGGGGATCGGTGGCGGTGATGCTCAGCAGGATGCCGCTCGTCCCGGCTTTCACGTCCAGAACGTCGCGGCCGGGTCGGGAAAGCACGGGATTCCTGACGGCATCAAACAGGTAATCGATGGTGCCCTCGCCATCATGGAGCACGGTGTATTGCCCGGACGGGTGGGCGCCGCCGTCGCCCTGAAGCATCAGGGTGGCGACGGTGCGGAAGCGAATCGAAGGATCATCGGCGGCCGGCAACGAACGAATCCAGCCATTTGAATCCAGATCCAGTCGATTCTGCTCGTGGGTGTCCCATTCCAGCGTGGTGCAGTGGATCGAGCTTTGCGGGCTGCACTGGGTCAGCCAGTGGCTGGAGCGCTTCATGTCGTCGAGTAGGGGCCACTCCGTGCTCCAGTAAGCCAGGCCAGCGACGTTGACCCCCAACGGCGAGCCGGCGTTGGCGGTATTGATTCGGGAATGGATCTGGGAAATAGCCGGTTTCGGCAATGCGATCGAATCTTCGGTTTGTTCGGCGGTGGCGGGTGGACCGACCAGTGCCATGATCAGGTAAAACGCAAAGAGGAAAAGGCCAACGGGAAAACCGCCATGACCCATAAATCCACCTTCGCCCACCTTCACGCCGGCCACCAGGCCCGACGGGTGAAGAGCGCCGCCAATCCTTGCAGCAGGTAGCGCAGATCGCGGGCGGTACCGCGCCGGCGGGCGTAGAAGGCGTCGCTCAGCAACCGTTCCTCCCAGGGCGCGTTAGCGGGCAACAGCAATTGGGTCGGACCGATCAGCCCGGCCGGTGCCCGGTCGCCGATCCGCTCCCAGTCCTCCAGGCGACTGTCCGCCTGCTCCGGCGTCAACGGCTCGGCGCCCACCAGCCGCAGATCGCCGTTCACCACTGCCAGCAGCCACGGCAGACGGCGCAACACCGGGATCGGCACCGCCCATTCCCAGGCCTCGAACACCCGCCGCCGCCGGTTGCCGAAGTCGTCGAATTCCAATCGGTTGCCCCGCAGCGGCACCTGGCGCAGCGGGGCATCGATATTGACGCTCAGGGCGATGGCCCAGGCCAGCGGCCACAGCGGCAGCGAGAGCGCCAGCGCCAGCAGCCCCAGCAGACGGTTCAGCGGCTCGGCCAGGGTCCCGCTCAGAGTCACCTCGCGCAGGTCGGCCAACAGGAAAGTCTCGATGACCGGCAGCACTGCCCCGGTATCGACCCGGATCAGCTGGTTGCCCCAGACGATGGCGTTATGGACCTCCAGCAACTCGCCAATGTAGGTATCCGACAGTACGACGCTGTCGCGCAGGATGGCATGGCGGTCCACGATCACCCGGTTGGCAATGACCACCTCACCGTGGAATGCGGCGCTGGCTTCGATCCGGCAGTTCCTGCCGACGAACGCGATACCCTGGCGCAGGCTGCGCGGCGAAACCCTGGAGCGTAGCCCCACCCTCAGTCCCAGCGCCGCCTCCCGACCCGGCGCGATCAATCCCGGAAAGCGGCCGGCGGCGGCATCGAGATTGGCCCGATGATAGGCGACCAGGGAATCCAGCCGATTCAGCGCCCCGGTGGGCAGTTCCACCACCGGCCACGGCGATCCGGGTGCGAGCGACTCGCCGGTCCAGCGCAGCGGTTCCAGTCCGCCCCGGCCGCCGGCGCGGTTCAGACACAGGCTGATCGGCGCGGCCACCGCCCGCCCTAGCACGACCGGGCCGCCGATCTCGCCGGCTCGCCGCAGAAATTCGCCCAGCGCCGCGCCGCGCAACACATCGCCCCGCAACGCCAGCACTTCCACCTGAATCCGGTTCTGGCAGCGCTCCACCACGGTATCCGGGTCTTCCTCGCCCTGGGTCAGCACGTAGTCCAACCGCATTCCCCAGCGGCTGCCGTCGCCGATCACCGTTCGTACCTGGTCGGCGAACGGCGAAATGGCGATCACCGCCTGGCGCACGCCGGCGGCCACCAGCGCTTCCAGCGTGTGTTCCAGCACCGGCTTGCCCACCACCGGCAGCAAAGCCACGCAGGTCCGTTCGGTCAGCGGCTCCAGTTCCCGGCCCAGCCGGTCGGCGAAAATCAGCGCTTGCATGATTTAGTAGGCCCCCCGCCCCAGCAACACCGCCGGCACGGTCTTGAGCAGAATCAGGATGTCGTTGCCGAACGAAGACGATTCGATGTACTGCACGTCGAGCTTGACCTGTTCGGGGAAGGGAATGTCGGAACGACCGGACACCTGCCAGATGCAGGTAATGCCGGGAATCACTTCCAGCCGCCGCCGGTCGGCCAGCGAGTATTGGTTGACTTCACTGGGCAACGCCGGGCGCGGTCCGACCAGCGACATGTCGCCCACCAGCACGTTCCACAACTGCGGCAGTTCGTCGATCGACGCCTTGCGGATGAAGCGACCGACCTTGGTGATGCGCGGGTCGCGCTTCATTTTGAAGATCACGCCGCCGCCCGACTCGTTCGCGGCCAACAGCGCCGCCTTGCGCGCCTCGGCGTCCACGTACATCGAGCGGAACTTCCACATGGTGAACAACGTGCCCCAGCGTCCCACCCGGACTTGCTTGAAGAAGATCGGTCCGGGCGATTCCAGCCGGATCAGCAACATGATGGTCAGGAACAGCGGCGTCAGCAGGATCAGCAGGATGGACGCCCCCACGATGTCGAGCAGACGCTTGAACACATAGGTGGCGCCCACCACCGCCTTCCACGTCAGCCGCTTGCCCTGAAAGGCCAGCCGCCGCCAAAATCCATCCGGCCGGACCCGGCCATAGCGGCGCAGCAGGGCCTCGCGCAGGGCCTCGTCCGGTTCGACCAACCGATCCGAATAGTCGCTCACGATTTCGCCTCCTGACGGGCCTGTTTCCAGACCCGATAGAGAAACAGGGGATTGCCGAGAATATAGCGACGCCACATCCGGCTCGGCTCCTGAATCAGCCGCCAGACCCATTCCAGGCCGATTTCGCGCAGCCACAGCGGCGCGCGGGGAATCCGCCCGGAGTAGAAGTCGAACAGCCCGCCCACGCCCATGCGGACGGGTGGCGTCAGGGCGGCATGATGGTCGGCGAGCCACAGTTCCTGGCGGGGCACGCCGAACGCGACCAGCAGCACCCCCGCCCCGGAGGCGTTGATGCGGGCGACGATCGCGTCCTCCTCGTCCCGGCCGAAGTAGCCGTGTTGCGCGCCGGCAATCGTCAGGGCCGGATAGCGCGCCCGCATGTTCTCGGCCACCCGATCGGCGATGCCGGGCCGCGCGCCGAGCAGGAACAGGGAAAAGCCGTCGCGGGCGGCGCGCTCGCACAGCCGGGGGAACAGGTCGGTGCCGTTGACGTTGGCCGCCAGCCCCAGCCCGCGCATCCGGCAACCGATTTTGATGCCGATGCCATCCGGCAACACCCGCGCCGCCTGTTGTAGCACGGTCCGATAGCGGTCGTGGGTGTAGGCGATGTTGAGGCAGTCGGGATTGACGAAGGCCAGCAATGATTTCCCCCCTCTCCCTGTGGGAGAGGGGTCGGGGGTGAGGGCCGCTTTCCCCAGGGGAGAGGCGCGAGGGATGAGGGCCGCTCGTGCCGCGATCCAGTCCACCGCCTCGTCCATGGTGGTGTTGACGATGGGCACGCCGAAGAAATCCAGCAGGGGCGGGACCGGCAGTTCCCCGCCGCCGCCGACCAGTCCGGCAATCAGCGAACGAACGATCAGTCCCAGGCTGGCGCGCACGCTCGGACGCTCGACAAAGCGCCGGTCCAGTTCGCTTTCCGGATCGTGGGCGATGCCGGTGCGCTGCTGGAGCTGGTAGGGGGAGAACAGGCCCGGTCGCACGCCGAACCGAATGCCCGACTCGGTGGGAATCGCCGCCGCTTCGGCCCCCGTCAGCGGTCGCGGCCCGGCGAAGGCCATGTCGCCGCGCAGGATATTGAACAGCGCCGCCAGATCGCGGCCCGGCAACGGTCCGGCGAAGGTCAGGCGAACGAAGGGGCGGCGGTCGCGGCCCAGAACCTGCGCGTGGTCGAACAGCCGCCCGGCCCCGATCAGCGCCAGCAGGGCGCGCGCCAGCCAGAAGGGAGCCAGCACGATCAGTCCTGTCAGGGTCAGCGCCAGATCGAAGGTTCGCAGCGCCAGGTCGGAGGAGCGGCTCACGCGGCGTTGCTCCCGGACGCGGACGGGGCGCGGCGTGGCCGGATTTGCGCCGGCACCCCGATGGCGAGCGAATTGGGCGGCACGTCCCGCAAAACCACCGCGTTCGCGCCGATGACCACGTCGTCGCCGATGCGGATCGAACCGAGAATCTTGGCCCCCGCGCCGATGTCCACCCGGTTGCCGATGACCGGAGCGCCGCGCTCGTTGGTGCGTTTGAGACCGACGGTCACGCCGTTGCGGATCACCACGTCGTCGCCGAACACGGTGTCGCCGCTGATGATGATGTCGCCGAAATGCTCGATTTTGAACCGCCGCCCGACGGTCACTTCGCAGGGCAGATCGATGCTGGTCAGAATCTGCGACAGCAGCTTGAAAATCTTGTAGAGAATCGAGAACGGCAGGCGCAGCCAGCGGTTCTGGATGCCGTAGCGCCAGCGCCCGAAACGGTAGACGATCATCACCCACAGCCCTTGTCGGGTCGGATCGCGTTCGTAGGTCCGCCAGTCTTCCCGCAGGTTGTCGAACATGACCGCCTCCCTACCACGGTCTCGGCGGCGAAACCCGACCGTGGTCGGTTTCCCGCCACGCCTGTTCGATCAGCGTCACGATGGCCCTCGATTCCTCGGCCTTGGCGCGACCCTGGGCATCCTGGCGGCGGGCGTTTTTCCAGGCCCGCAGTTCGTGCCAGCGTTTCTCGATCTGCATCGCCAGCCAGGCGGTGTTCGGACCGTGTTGCTTGCGGTAATACAGATATTCGCTGCGCAGTCGCCACAGGGTCAGTTGCGCCCCGGAGGACGACAGCGTCAGGTGTTGCAGGGTCTTGGACGACTCGCCGCCCAGATGCACCACCACCACGTCGGGCCAGTAACAGATTTTGTAACCCGCCGCCTTGATCCGCCGGCACAGATCCACTTCCTCGTAATACAGGAAGAACGCCTCGTCGAAAGCGCCGACCCGCTCCAGCACGTCGCGGCGAATGATCGAGAACGCGCCGGGCACCCAGTCCACCTCCGCCGGTTCGCCGGGATCGGCCCAGGTGCGGTCGACCCGGCCGAAGAAACGGCTGTGTGGAAACCGCGCCGCCAAACCCGACAGCGCGAGAAATCCGTTCAACGGCGAGGGAAACAGTCGCGCCGAGGGTTGCCAGGAATCATCCCGCCCGACCAGCCGCGCCCCGCCCAGGCCGATATTCGGATCGGCGTCCATGGTGGCCACCGCCCTGGGCAGCGCCAGCGGGCGCGGGAAGGCGTCGGAATTCAGCAAGACCACATAGCGGCCCCGGGCGATGGCGAAACCCCGGTTGTTGGCGGCGGCGAAGCCGAGATTGGCCTCGCCGCGGATCAGCCGCGCGTCGGGAAATTCGGCGGCGACCATGTCCGCCGACCCATCGCGCGAGGCGTTGTCCACCACGATGGCTTCGTGGCGAACGCCGCCGGCCTCGGCGGCGAGGGTGTTCAGGCATTCCCGCAGCAAATCACGGGTGTTGAACGAAACGATGACGACGGAAACATCGAGGGCATCAGTGGTCATTGATACATCATCCCTTTTTGAGGGCATCAGTGGTCATTGATACATCATCCCTTTTTGCTTGAATCATCGGCCCTCACCCCCGACCCCTCTCCCAGGGGGAGAGGGGAGGAAGGTTTGCGGTCGGTGCGGACCCAGGCGGCGTCCTTGCGGGCGCCGCGCAGCAGGGCCTTGAACAGGGTCAGTTTCCACAGGATGTAGAACGGCGCGGCGGCCACCGCCCGCACGTCGCGCCAGCCGCCGCCGCCGACCCGAATCGCCGCCAGCACGTGCAAGCCCACCAGGGCCAGGCCACCCAAGGCGTAAATCCGACCGGGCGCGAAGGGCGGCAACAACGCCGATAACAGGAGCAAAACGTGGAATGCCAGCGGCAACAGCCACAGTTCCAGCAGTGGCTCCGCTTCGCGCCAGCGCCCGGCCAAAATCCCGCGCAACAGGATCGGGGTCTGCTCGCGGATCATGCGGAACCGGCCGCCTTCCCAGCGGGCGCGCTGGCCGCGCGAGGCGCGCTCGCCGCTCGGCATCTCGGACCAGACGGTGGTGGCATCCATGAATCGGACCCGGCGGCCGTTCTGGACCAGGCGAATGTGATATTCCAAATCCTCGGCCACCGACGCGGCATCGTAGGGCACGGCTTCCAGGGTGGCCCGACTCAGGCCGAAACCGTTGCCGAGCAGCCCCACCGACGCGCCCCAGAACTCGCGACCGCGCGGCCGCAGCACGTTGAACCCCCACAACGCGACGTTCATCAGCCGGGTACGCAACGAAACGCCGGGATTGTCCACGCAATAGCGGCTCTGCACCGCATCCGCGCCGGCCTGGAACCAACACTGGGCTTCGGCGAACAGGTTCGGCTCCACCCGGGTATCGGCATCCACCACCATGAAAGCATCGAACGGCTCGTTCAACAGTTGCCGGAAAGCGAAGTCGAGCGCGTAACCCTTGCCGCGCCGGTCGGGATCGTGGCGGACCAGCACCCGCGCCCCGGCCGCTTCGGCCTGCGCGGCAGTGTCGTCCTCGCAATTGTCGGCGACCACCACCACGGCGAACGTCCCACCGCCGGCATCGCAGGCACGCAGGCTTTGGATGCAGGCGGCGATGCCGGCGGCCTCGTTGTGAGCGGGAACCACGATGGCGAGACGCTTTCCCCCCGCGCCCTTCGGGAGAGGGGCCGGGGGCGAGGGCGACCCGCTGGCCTGCCGCCGCCCGGACAGCAGTACCCCGCCCACGGTCAGCATCAGCAGTTCCAACGTTCCCGGTACGCTCGGCAGCGCCAGCAGCGTACCCAGCACCGCCCAGCCTTCAGCCATGGCCGCGCTCCCCGCCCAGTCGCCGCCGGAAAATCGCCGCCAGTCGCTCGATGTTGCGATGCAGATTATATTTTTCCTCGACCCTCGCCCGACCCGCCTCGCCCATCTGGCGCCGGAATTCCGCATCGTCCATCAGCCGGGCCAGCGCCGCCGCCAGTCCTTGGGCATCGGACGGCGCGACCAGCAAACCGTCCCGGCCATCGCGGATCAGTTCGGGAATGCCGGTGATGAAGGTGGTAACGCAGGGAATGGTCATCGCCATCGCCTCCATCAGCACCACCGGAATGCCCTCGGCGAAACTGGCCAGCGCGAAGGCGTCGGCGGCGGCGTACAGTTCGCGGATACGGTCCTGGTTGACCGAGCCCTCGAACGCCACGGCATCGCCCAGCGCCCGCTCGGCGACGATCCGCTCCAGGATTGGCCGGTCGGGACCGTCGCCGACGACGCGCAAACGAATCTCGCGGCCTTCGGCGCGCAGGCGGGCGAGGGCGTCCAGCAGGATGGCCTGGCCCTTGGCGGGCGTCAGCCGACCGACGCAGATCACCTCGAACGGATGGGGATCGGCCCGGAACGGGCGCGGCGCGAACACGGCGGGATCCACGCCCAGCGGAGAAATCTCGAACTTGTCCCAGTGGTCCGGCGGCGACAGCTTCATCAACTGGCTGCGGGCGTACTGACCGATGCAACAGATGAAACGGGCGCCGGCGATCTTCTCGGCCAGGTAGTAGCCGGGGGCGTCGTAAAATTCGTCCGGGCCGTGCACGGTCATCGAGAAGGTGATCGGGAAAATCCGGTGGGCGATCAGCGCCACGGTCGCGGCCGGGGTGGCGAAATGGACGTGCAGGTGGGTCAGTCCCTCGCGCGCCATCCAGCGCCCGATCATCAGCGCCTCGATGAAGTAGAACATCCCGTAGGTCAGTTTTTTCAAATCCGCGCCGCCCAGCCGCAACGCGAACTTCAGGCCCCGAAAGAAACCCGCCGGTTGCGTGGTCAACGTGGCCAGCTTCGCGGTCAGTGCCCCCCCCGCACCGTGACGCTTGACGTAATACGTTCGTTCCGCTTCGGCCTGCTCGGCGGCGGTCAGCCGTTCCGGCGGGCGGTCGGGGGCATTGATCGAGGCGACCTCGATCTCGAAGCCCAGCTCCCGCAGCCGCAACACCTCGCGCAGGATGAAGGTATGGGAAACCGCCGGGTACTGGCTGACCAGGTAGGCCAGGCGCACCGGCGGCTGTGAGTCGGATTTCGCTTCGTTATTTTTGGTTTTGTCCATCTGCTCTCCTTACCCCACACCCCCAGCCCCTCTCTTCCCCAAGGGGAGAGGGGAATCAGGCCCAGCGCCAGCCCCGCCAGCGCCAATCCGCGCCACTGGCCGCCAGCGCGCTGCTCCAACCGGATTCCGGTTCCAGATTCAGCACGCTCCATTCGCGTCCCTTTCCATCCAGCAGGCACGCTCGCCCGTCGGGTCGGGCATCCTCGCGGCAACACACCTCGAAGGTTCGCAAGCTGCTGGTCAAACCGCCGCCCAGCGCCTTGGCGATGGCTTCCTTGCGGGTCCAGCAGGCAAAAAACGCCGGCTGAATTCGCTCCGCCGGCAATGCCTGAAACAGCGCCCGCTCGCGCGGCGCGCACACTCTTTCGAGGATCGCCGCATGATTCACGTTTCGATCCAGACACTCCAAATCCACGCCCACCTCGCGGCAGGCCACAGCGTACAGCACTCGACCGCCGCTGTGCGACAGATTGAAATGCAGGCCGGATTCCGCGTTCGTGCCGGCCAGCGCTGGCTTGCCGTGCGCGCCCTGCTCGAAATCGAGCGCCGCCGCCGGACAATTCAAATATGCTCCGAGCAGTTCCCGCAGCAAGCCTCGCCCCACGATGAAGCGGTCCCGATGTTCGGGAAAGCGAAAGCGCGCCGCCCGTTCCCGCTCGTCCGCCGCCAGTGGCGCCGCCAGTTCCGCCAACGGTTTCGGCGGTCGATCCAGATCCGCCAGCCACAGGTGAATCTCGTCGGCGGCCAGAGGGAAGCTCCGAGGGACCGATGGATAAAACCGTTCATCAGGCCGCTCGCCGCTCGCCGCTCGCCGCTCGCCCCTAACCATTCGCCAGCAACCGCCGATACAGCGCCACCGCCGCATCCACCTTGGCCTCCCAGCCGTAGCGTTCCCGCGCCCGCCGCAAACCCTCCTCGCCGCGCGCCCGCCAAGCGTCGGGATGCGCCACCACGTCGCGGAACACCTCCACCAAACCGCCGACCACTGCTTCCCGACCCGTATCCGGCAAGGCTCGACCCACGCCATCGTCGACCACTTCCGCCGGCCCGCCGAACGCCACCGCCACGACCGGCCGGGCGCAGGCCATCGCTTCCAGCAGCACCGCCCCGCCCGATTCGCGCACCGAGGGCAGGCAGAACAGATGTGCCTCCCGTATCCGCGCCGCTACCTCCGGCGGCGGGAGGGCACCGGTGAAACTTACCCGCTCCACCAAATCACGCGCCCGAACCTCCGCCCTTAATTCCGGCTCCAGCGGCCCGTCGCCCACCAGGGTCAACAGCACCGGCAGCTCGTCCTTGACCCGCGCCACTGCTTCCAACAGCATGGCAATACCCTTGGCGGGCACGAAGCGCCCGACGTAAGCCAGTCGTAGCGGTCGAGTGGGTCCCGGCGGTTCCGGCCAGGATCCGGGCGAAAACACTTCCAGATCCACGCCGTTTTCCAGCATGGACACGCAGCGGGCGCGATGGCGCGGCGCGATGCTGTCCACGGTGGCCCGGGTCGCGGTCAGAATCGCCGCCGCGCGCCGGCTGGAGCCGGCCAGCGCATCCACCAGCCGGCCCAGCTTGCGCACCGGATACACCCAGGCCGCGTCCGCCCGCATGATGTCGGGAAAATGGGCCGGATTGCCCAGACCGCCGTTCCATGGCCCCAACACCACCGGCCGGCCGAGTTTGTGCAGGCGGGTCGCCGCCATCGGGGAAACCGGCGTCACCGCATGGACGATGTCCCAGTCCGCGCCCGCCGCCCGCCGCCGGCGCAACTCCTTCAGCGTTGCCGCGTCGTACACGTAGAAATCGGCCGAGGAGACGAGAAACACCGCATGCTGGCTTTGGCCGAACAGTCGGGCCGCCAGCCGGTACAACGGTCCCGCGAACCATTCGGTGTCGATGTAGACGACCTCCGATCCCGGTAAAGGCGCTCCGGCCGCCGCCAGGGCGTCGCGATTGCGAACGTGGGTGACCAGCGTCACCGGCAGGCGCCGGGCCAGCCGGCAATACCAGTGCCAGCCGATCTGCGACACCGAGCCCATCCCCGGCCCGGATTGGTAGGCCGACAGCAGCACCCGCGGCGTCACCTCGCTCATGGACCCACTCCCGCACGCAAAATGGAGGTATGAAGCATATATCGTTTTCCCGCGCCATTCCCCACGCTGCTGGAACGCGCGCCGTTCCGGATGCCGGCAATCCTGATTATACGGTTATTACAGTTGATTCTGCTGTGCCAGCAACCGTTCGGCCCTCCCCCCATTCAGGGGGAGAGGGTTGCTGTTCGAACTTTTGCCCGCAACCCGCCGATCACGGGTAAAACCCGACGAAAATTGATATAAAGTATCGCCATTTTCAGGCATTTTTCCATGACGGGGCGGAAGCGCGGGACGCGAGGGCGAGGACATGCCGGCGGATGGGACACGGGATTGCTATGATAACTAAAGCACTGGATGATACTCCTGCGTCACTATTGTCCCATTATCACCCCGGGTAGACCTGGTATTGTCGGCGCTGGCGCTGTTCGCCAACCTGTGGGTGATGGTGGTGAAGCTCGACGGCCACGAGACGTTCGTGTCCGGTCCCGGCGTGGACGAGGGTCAGCAAAGTCCGTCCTGGCCGGGCCAGATCGACGTGGCGACCAACAAAATCAAGCCGGCGGTCGCCACCGTCGCCATTTTTTCCATGATTCGTCGCGCTATTGCGCCCTGTGGGGACTTTAATAAGTAGGTAAACGTTCGGTCCCCTCTCCCCCATTCATGGGGGAGAGGGTTAGGGTGAGGGGGTAAGCCTTTGAAAATAAAGCAATCACCCCCAACCCCTCGCCCGCAAGCGGGCGAGGGGAGCGAACGGTTGCATAAGAAGATTTAAGGAGTATTTATTTATGACGCCCGCTCCCAACCCATCCACCACCGCGCCCCTCTGTCCGCTTTGTGGGGCCGCGATGCGCCCCTGGCTGACCGTGCCCGCCGACTGGCTGCGCCCCAACATCCAAGGCCCGTTCCAGTTGTACTGGTGCGAGACTTCGCAACTCGGCCGCCAGCATCCCATGCCTTCGCCCGAGTTCATCGCCAATCTGTACGCCGCCGAGCATTACTACACCCATCAAATCGAGTCCCCGCCTGAATCCGGCCGCCCCGTTCCCTGGCTGGATCGCCTGCTGGCGCATCTCGCCTGGCGGCTGGACCACGGTATCAACCTCTCCGCTACCTGGGTGGCGCGGCATTGTGGCTCGCGGCCGATTCGCATCTGCGAGATCGGCTGCGGCAACGGGCGGCTGCTCGGCGAGTTGCGCCAGGCCGGTCACGAGGTGATCGGCGTCGAACCCGACCCCCAGGCCCAGCACCTGGCCGCCAGCCAGTTCGGGGTCACGGTGCTGCCTGGCACCCTGGAAGATTTGCCCGCCGAGGTCGCCCGGCAACCCTATGATCTGATCATCATGAGCCACGTGCTGGAACACGTCGTGGACCCGGCCCTGGCGCTGGCCAATGCCGCCGACCTGCTCGAGCCGGGCGGCAAATTGGTGGTGGAGACGCCGAACAGCGCCGCCCTCGGCCTGGCCTGGTCCGCCAACACCTGGTTCTGTCTGCGGGTTCCCGAACACCTGCAATTTTTCACCCGGCGCAGCCTGCAAGGCTATTGCGAGCAGGTCGGGCTGCGGGCGATCGATGCGGAATTCAGCAACTACTTCCGGCAGTTCGTGGCCGCCTATATCGAAACCGAGCAGCAGATCCGTGACTGCTTCGTCAGCCGGGGCGCCGCCCCGCGCGACCTGCCCGCCCGCAATTCCCGGTTACGCGCCTGGCTGCTGTTCCTGCGCAGCCGGTTCGTGCCCGAGGAACGCCGTTACGACTGCGTGCGCGTGATCGCCGAACGTCCCCGCCAGCCAGCATGAATCGGTGTCAAAATGAAAACAAAAGACTTTTTTCAACGCACCTACGTGATCAACCTGCCCTCCCGCACCGACCGCCGACGGGCGATGGAGCGCGAACTGAGACGCGCCGGTCTCCCCCCGGCGCCTGGCCGGGTCGAATTTTTCCCGGCCATCCGCCCGGACGATCCCGGCCCGTTTCCCAGCATCGGCGTCCGGGGCTGCTATGAAAGCCATGTCGGCGTCCTGCGCCAGGCTCGGGAACAGGGCTGGCGCAACGTGCTGATCATGGAGGACGACCTGACCATCGCCGACCGCTACCGCGACGCGGAGGATCGGCTGATGGCGCAACTGGCCAGCCAGGACTGGGATTTCGTTTACTTCGGCCACACCCTGGAACTGCCGCCGACGGACGGCGCCCCGGTCCTGCAACCCTTTCCCGGCCCCATCGTCACCGCGCATTTCTACGGGATCAACGCTCGCGTGCTCGGTCCGCTGCTGGAGGCGCTCGATCTCATGCGGACCCGGCCGCCCGGCCATCCCGACGGTGGCCCGATGCACATCGATGCCGCCTATACCACCTTTCGCGCCCAAAATCCCGAGGTCGTGACCCTGGTCGCCAACCCCAATCTGGGCTGGCAGCGCAGCTCGCGCAGCGACATTCACGCCAGCCGCTGGTTCGACCGCACGCCCGGCTTCCGGGAGCTGGTCAACTGGTTGCGGGCCGGACGCAGCAAGCTGCGTGGCCATTAACCGTTCGATTGTTCGTTCACGCCCCGGGAACCGACCCCAGATGGCCGAAGCCAGCGAACCCAGCGACTCCCAGCAGCAGTTCAAGAATCGCCTGTCCCAGAACACCGTCGTGCAGCTGGCCGCCAAGCTGCTCTACATGGTGAGCCGGTTTCTGCTGCCGCCCGTCATCCTCAGCCATGTCACGCTGGAGGAATATGGCATCTGGGCGACCTGTTTCATCGTCATCGGCTACCTCGGCATGGGCGCCTTCGGGATCGCCAACGTCTACATCCGCTATATCGCGGAGTACGCCGCCCGCCAGGACATCGAGGCGATCAACCGCCTGCTGAGCACGGGTCTGACCGTCACCACCCTCGGCGGCGCCGTGTTGCTGGCCGCGCTCGGGCTGTCGATGCCCGCCCTGTTGGACTTGCTCCACGTCGCGCCCCACCTGCGCGAAACCGCCGCCGTGCTGATCTTCACCACCGCCGCGGTGATCGTGCTGGACATGAGCCTCAGCATCTTCGCCCAGGTGTTGAACGGGATGCAGTTGATAGCGCGGCAAACGGTCATCTGGGTCGCCAGCTTCCTCCTGGAGGCGGCGCTGATCGTCGGCCTGCTGGTGGCGGGGTTCGGGGTTTACGCCCTGCTGTGGGCGTTCGTGTTCCGTTATCTGATCGGAACCTGGCTGAGCGCCCGCGCCTGCTTCCAGGCCTTGCCCGGCCTGCGCGTCGGCCCCCGCCGGTTCGACCGGAGGATGCTGCCGTTGTTCTATCGCTTCGGCGGCGTGGTACAGGTCACCGGCATGTTAAGCATGTTCCTGTATTCCATTGAAAAAGTCATCGCTGGACTGTTTATCGGCGTGCGCGCCACCGGCCTGTTCGACCTCGGCGAGAAGCTGCCGGTGATGTCCAGCCAGATCACGTCGGCGCTGGAAACGGTGATCCTGCCGGCGATCACCCATCTGCACACCCTCGGCCAAACCGAGGAACTGCGCAAGCTCTACCTCAAAGGTTCGCGCTACATCAGCCTGCTAGGCGGTTTCATCATGGGATTTCTGCTTGGCTTCGCCACGCCGATCATGACCGCCTGGCTCGGCCCCGCCGAGGATTTACAGATCACTGCCTTTATCATGGCCTGGTTTACCTTGCCATTTCAGATTCACGTGACCACGGGACCCTGTTCGGCATTCCATCGCGGCACCGGCCATCCACAACGGGAATTGTTCTATCCCTTCGCGCAGATGGCGCTGGTGGTTTTGCTGGTCGGTGGCGCGTTTCTGGTCATGGGAACCACCATTCCAGCCATCACGATAGGCGTCGCGACCGCCATGGTGCTGAGTGGCGGGGCCTATATGTTCTATACCAATCGCCTGCTGGGGATCGCGGCCCGCCACTATCTCTGGCGGGTGCTGCTGCCGGGTCTCGCGCCCTACGCCATCGGCCTGGGCCTGGCATGGTTGGCGCGGCCATGGCTGGCCGTCGCCGGTACCGAGCGCTGGCCCCTGTTGGGGGTGTTGACCGTTTGTGGGACTCTGTACGCCGTCATCGCCGGCGCGCTGCTGTATTGGGCGCTGTGCGACTGGGGCGAGCGGGAGTATCTGCGTCGCCAGCTCCAGCACACCCTGGGTGGATTGCTGGGCAAAGCGACCAAGGGAGCACCATCTTGAAGAAACTGCTGCGACGTCTTCTGCGTTATCTGGCGATCGAACACGACCGGGCGGTGAGCCTGTATCGGCGGGTATGCCGGCCCGATGGCGATGAATGGGCGATTTATATCCGGCGGCGCGGCCTCCTCCACGGCATGGGCGAGCGTTGCTCGATCCAGACCAATGTGACGTTTACCGACCCGGCCTACGTGCGGCTCGGCAGCAATGTCTGGCTGACCGGTTGCACGCTGCTCGGCCACGACGCCTCGGCGGTCATGCTCAACCGGGCTTTCGGGCTGAAACTGGATCGCGTGGGCAAAATCGACATCCGCGACCACGTGTTCGTCGGCCATGGCTCGATCATCCTGCCCGGCGTCACCATCGGTCCCAACGCCATCGTCGCGGCGGGTTCCGTGGTCAACCGCGACGTGCCGCCGGACAGTATCGTCGCCGGGGTGCCGGCCCGGGTGGTGGGCAAAATCGACCGGCTCATCGCGCGCCTTCAGGATCAAACCGCGCGGCTGCCGTGGAAGGATGCGCTCGACCGCTACCGCGAGACGGGCGATCCCACGCTGCGAGCCGAGATCGAGCGCGCCCGCGTCCGGCATTTTTTTGGCGATGACCGCCGCCCGGGCAAGCCTCGAT
>JAVMKJ010000088.1:0-4463 GCA_031732855.1 Candidatus Competibacter sp. | reverse complement strand
TGAACCCTTTGAGCGTTTGGCCGCTTGAGTCGCCAAACCGGTCAGCGCTCTAGGAACCCCTTGAACCCGCTCGTTCATCATTTACCCCTCGACTAGAGGGGGCAATTCTTCGTGTCGCTAGGGGGGCAGTTTATGCTGTCGTCTGACAGAGCCTCACGAAAGGTAGATTGCGCTGCGCTGATCCACCCTACGTCCGAACTACGTCGGAACCTGTCAATACTTTTGCGTCAGCCCACTAGATTCTGCATCGTTCCGGCACGGTCCGAAGCCTTCCGGAAACCTCCTCAAGCCCGCGTAAAAGCGGGTTTTTTGTTCCACTATCGCGTCCCTCGATCCGGCGGCGCGAACGGTCACGCGGTTCCCGCCAGTTCGGTCAAAACCCGTCGGGCGATTTCCAGGCACGCGGTCAGTCCCGGCGATTCGATCCCGAACAGATTGACCAGTCCCGCCACGCCGTGCGCGACCGGCCCCTGGATGATGAAATCGCCGGCCGGCCCGGCCGGACCGGTCACCTTGGGTCGGATGCCGGTATAGCCCGGCCGCAACGCGCCGTCCGGCAGGTCCGGATAGTAGCGGCGGATTGCCCGGTAAAACGTGTCCTCCAGCCCGGACTCGAACGCGTAGTCCGGCGCGGCCGGCCAGCCGCTGACGTCCGGCCCGAACTTGCACTGGCCGCCCAGATCGAGCGTGACGTGAATGCCCAGACCGGCGTGGTCCGGCATCGGGTAGACCAGGCGCCGGAACGGAGAGCGGCCGCTCAGCGTGAAGTAGTGGCCCTTGGCGTAAAACGCGGGCGGCACCCGATCGGCCGGCAAGCCTTCGATGCAGCGGGCCAGTTCCTGCGCCCGCAGGCCCGCCGCGTTGACCAGCCGGCGGCAGCGCAACTCGAACGACTCGTCGTCGCCGGCGCGCAGCACGATCCCGTCCGGCTCGACGCGCGCGCCGGTCGCCGGGGTACGGGTGACCAGGGTGGCGCCGGCCCGTTCGGCGTCGCCCAGCAGCGCGAGCATCAACCCGTGGCTGTCGACGATGCCGGTCGATGCGGAGTACAGGCCGGCGACCGCGCGCACCGCCGGTTCGAGCCGGTGGATATCGGCGGCGGCGAGCGGCTGGAGCGGAACGCCGTTGGCGGCGGCGCGTTCGGCGTAGCCGGCCAGGGCGGGCAACTCCGATGCATCGGTGGCGACCAGCAGCTTGCCGATCCGGCGATGGGCGACGCCGCGCTCGGCGCAATACCGATAAAGCCGATCCTTGCCTCGCACGCATGTTGTGGCCTTGAGCGAACCGGTCGGGTAGTAGAGGCCGGCATGGATGACTTCGGAATTGCGGGAGGAAGTTTGCGTGCCGAAAGTCGCTTCCGCCTCCAGGAGCAGCGTCTCGCGGCCGGCCAGCGCCGATTGCCGGGCGACCGCCAGACCGATCACCCCGGCGCCGATTACGACGGTATCGACGGTTTCCATGGCATTCATCCCGTGAGAAGGCGGCAAAAGGAATCAGAAATGTTCGAATTTTATTCAGCCTCTCAGCGTTTTGGCCAAGGAGAGGAAATTCCACAACTGACATGGGAGCGCTATATATGGGATTCCGGGAAGCGTGGAGTCGCGGAGTTCGAGGATGCCAAGCCGGGATCGGGAATTCAGGGTCTGGTCGAACCCGGTGGCAGTCGCGCGCCGCCGGATTCGCCGCCCCGATCCACCAGCCATTCGACGAAGGCCTCGGCGGGTAGCGGCGGGCTCAACAGGTTGCCCTGGACGAATTCGCAACCCTGTTCGAGCAGGATTTGGCGCTGGCGCTCGGTTTCCACGCCTTCGGCCACCACGGCCAGGCCCATGATGTGGCTCAACGCCACCATCGCCTCGGTGATGGCCCGGTCGTTGGCGTCGTTTTCCAGGTCGTGCACGAGGCTTTGATCGATCTTGAGCGACGAGAAGGGAAGATTCTTGAGGTAGACCAGGCTCGAATAGCCGGCGCCGAAATCGTCGATGACCAGATGAAAGCCGATCTTTCTCAGGGACTCGATCACGACCTGGGTTTCCCGCCCCACGTCCAGCAGGGTGGACTCGGTCAGTTCCAGTTCCACCCGCGCGGGCGGCAGATCGTGGCGCGCCAGCAGGGTTGCCAGATGGTCGACCAGACGCGGTTCGCGGAAATGACGGGCGGCCAGGTTCACGGCCACGGTCAGCTCGGGCAGGCCGGCGTCGCGCCAGGCCGTCAAGTGCCGGCAGACGTCATCCAGTACCCATTCGCCGATGGCGACGATCAGATCGGTTTCCTTGGCCATCGGAATGAACCGGTCCGGGAGCAGCAGGCCCTGCTCGGGATGGTGCCAGCGGACCAGAGCCTCGGCGCCGACCACGGCGCCATCGGCCAGGCGCGCCTTGGGCTGAAAGTGAGTGCGCAGTTGCCCGGTCTGAATGCCCTTGCGCAGGGCGGCCAGCAGGGTCAGGCGATCCAGAATCTCGGCGTTCATCCGCGTGTCGTAGAACTTGAACCGATTGCGGCCCTCGTGCTTGGCCCGGTACATGGCGGTGTCGGCGTTTTTCAGCAGCGTCTCGAAACTGGCGCCGTCATGGGGATAGAGGCTGATGCCGATCGAACTGGTCACCGCCAGGCGGTGACCGCCCAGCTCGACCGGTTCCCGCAGCAGGGTCAGGGTCTTATCCGCCACCTGGGCGGCTCCATTCCGTCCCACGTCGGGCAGCAGCACGATGAATTCATCGCCCCCCAGGCGCGCCAGGGTGTCCACTTCGCGCAAGATGGCCTTGAGCCGAGCCGCCACTTGCTTGAGCAGGACGTCGCCGGCCTCGTGTCCCAGCGAATCGTTGATGTCCTTGAAACCATCCAGGTCGAAAAACAGAATCGCCAGGGTGTTCTGATGGCGAGAAGCCAGGGCCAGCGCCATGGCGGCCCGTTCCGCCAGCAGCGCGCGGTTGGGGAGATCGGTGAGCGGGTCGTGATGGGCCAGGTAGCGAATGCGGTTCTCGGCCCGTTTGTGCTGGGTGATATCGATATGGGTTCCGATCATGCGGACCGGCTTCCTGTCCTGCCACTCCGTCACCTTGCCCCGGACCAGAACCCAGACCCAGTCGCCGTTTTTATGCCTGAGCCGGGCTTCCAGTTCGTAATATTCCAGCTCGCCGCGGAAATGCCTCTCCAATATCTCGCTGGATTGCTGCATATCTTCCGGATGGAGCAACTCAAGCCAACTCTCCATGCCGGTCTGGGATAACTCATCCAGGGTAAAGCCGATCAGTTCCGCCCATTTGTCGTTAAAAACGGTTTTGCCGCTCTGCACCATCCAGTCCCATAATCCGATCCTGGCGCCGTGAATGGCGAGATTGAGCCGCGTTTCGCTTTCCTTCAGCGCCTGCTCCGCCAATTTTCGTTGCGTGATGTCGGTGATCGCCAAGAGCAACAGGGTCGGATTGTTTTCCTGTCGGTGCCGTGGAGGGGTGTTGAGGATGGCGCCCTCCATGTAGGCATGAAACGCCGGTTCCCGATCGCGCAGGATCGGGGCTTCGAGATTCTTGCCCGCCGGATTCTTGAAAAACGCCCGGTAGCGCGCCAGGAACACACCGCGGTCGTCGCCTTCCAGACATTCCGCAAGCGGGCTGCCGACCAAACGATTCCGATCGCGGCTCACCATCCGGCAGAAGGTTTCGTTGACCTCGTGAATCAGTCCGAGGTCGTTCAGCACCAGGTAACCGATCGGCGCTTGATGGAACAGCAGGGAGAATTGATTGCGGGAATGCTCCAGTTCCCCCATGATGCGACGCAGTTCTTCGTTCTGCATTTCCAGTTCGATCTGGTGGACTTGGAGTTCGTGAACCAGTTTGTGGGACTCCTCGCGGGAAAGCTCCATCATTTCCCGGTGGCATTGCGCGACACTGGCTTCCGCCTTTTCCCGAAGAATTTTGATATCGTCGTGCTGGTCCTGCGTCATGTTCAGCTTCCCCGACCGCTTGCGTTGATGGAGCCGGCATGGCACCGAGTGGTTCGTCCTCATCCGACTCATCCGACCGGATTTTGTTCTCCTAAGGAGTAGGCGAGCCAGATAGGTGAAAGACGACCGCCGGTCAGACGCGGGAAGGTTCCACCCCGCTCCCCATGGGATAGCCTACCATGGACACCATGGCGAATCCGAACCAGCGCCGCGCCGGCGAGAGGGTTGGCCGGTCGCCATCGACAACCGCCGAGAGAGGAGACCGTGCATGAACGAAACAACCCCGCTCGCTCCGACCGGCGATGGTCCGCCCGTCGCGGTCCGGGTGGATACCGCGATCAGCGTCCGGGATCAGCGGTTCCTGGACGAAATGGCGTGGACGATGGGTATCGCGCTCGATGAGGCGATCCGCCTGTGCCTGGTCGCCGGGATCGACCACTATCGGAGGACGGCGCCCCGCATTGCCGCCGATTGAAAGCGCCGGCACCGGGTATCGGCCGCGCCGAAAATCATCATCGCG
>JAVMKJ010000087.1:0-24112 GCA_031732855.1 Candidatus Competibacter sp. | reverse complement strand
AACATTGCTGGTCGCATAACGCACCGAACTGACTGGAATCCATATTGAGCCTAGTTTTATTTATACCGCCATTGTTCCCGCAGTGCAACAAAAATTGTTGCAGAGCAACATCGGTGGTATCGAGGATACGGGTCCAAGCCGGGATGCCCGGCTTGGAAAGGGGAATTTTATCGATGTCGTGCCTGGCGGGTTGGGATGGCGGCGATTTTCAACGACGTGCTGCAAGGATCGGTCGGTGGATCGCGGCCAGCAGACGATACAGCCCGGCCATCAACCGGGCTGTATGAGTGGACAGCGGTTAGCTCTTGCCGGCGCCGGCGACCATCTGCATGACTTTGCTCAAACTGACGCGCATGCGTTCGAAGGCATTGGTCAGCAACCCGATTTCATCCACCCGGTTGGTGGTGATTTCCTCGTCCAACCCCTTGCCCAGGCTAATTCTCTCGGCCCGTTGCGCCAGGGCTACGATCGGATTGACAATTTCGGCCTGCATGTAGTGCAAGGCGATCCAGAACGAGGCCAGGATAACCAGGGCGCCACCCAGCAGCACGTAAATCAATAACCAGCGGAAATCGCTGATTTGGTCGGTCACGTCGCCCAATACATAAACCAGGCCGGTGCGCTGGTCACCGAATGAGTAGAATGGAAAAGCACCTTTCATCAAAGTGCGGTCATTATAATTGACGGTACCTAAATAGACTGGCTTAGTAATATTTTTCACCTCCTCATCCCTGAAGATATTATTGACGAAATAATCTTGCTGATTGAAGGTACTACCTAGGATAACGTAATTCGCAATATCATTCCAGTTATCAGGTTTTCCTGCTTTATTACGGGTAGCTTTATAGGCTTCCTGCTTGAGATACTGCTTATCACCCAACAAAGTAATGTCAATGCCAGTTTCATTCTTGACGATATTATTGAAGTGATCGATTTCTTCACCAAATTCGACGAAACCGATTTGGTTTCCGTTATCGAGATAGGGCACAACCACTCTTAGCGCATAGGCTGTTTGGCCAAGCTCGATGCCAGACGCAAGACGGCGGTTCTTTTTGGCCGCTTCAAATGTCGCGCGAGTGATTTTGTCGCCACTTAAATTAGGTTGATGCATCCGCAGCCGGCAAATACCTTCATTATCTATGTAGTAGAAATGAGTGATACCATAACGGTTACGATTGTGAGTGAATAATTCCTCGCCAGCCTTCTGCAAGATATCGATATTACCTTTATTAAACTGCTGCCTGAACGCCTCATTTGTAGCGAAGGTGTCCAGAGTCGCCGATAGCATTTTAATGTCGTTTTCAATCAATCCATTGTAAAAACCCTGAGTGTTCTTAACGATTTGGAGAGAACTTTCTCGGATATTGTTTTGGAAAATGAAAAAGATGGTGCCTATAAATGCGGCGATGACCAGGATTTCCGTGAACAATAAAATAGTCACGAACCGGGTTTTAATGCTTTTTTGAACGGACATATCATTGACTCCTTAAATCTGAAACGGACCATCGGGCAATTCGATTAAAGCAGCATGGATGCCTTGTTGTACCCTGCCGGACTGGTGGGAAAATAGGCAGTAGTTTACCGTAATTTTTTTCTTACTTTATCCTTGAATTGCTGGGCAGTTTGAGGATTGGAAATTTCCTTTGCCAGAACATCCAGAGCGGCTTCCAAGCTGGTTGCGTTTCGAAGACGGTCATTACAGAGAAGTAGCGCAATTGGGCCGATGTACTCGGCAAGAGTGTCTTGCACAATCGCCAATATTTGTTCGGAAATCAAGACTGGCGCGGCGTTGACAGTGCTTGATGAGACAACTCCGCCTCCAAGCGCCGCCAGTATTTCAGCCGTTGCGGGTAGTGAATAGTCACCCGAAACTCTGGTTTTGACAAATTGAAACCATGCGCTGGGAATCTGCTGAATCAACGGTATAGCCTCCATGCCACGCTGGTTCTGGCAGGATAGCAATATAATTTTGCCTTCTGAAAAACCTATTTGAGCAAGCCTGTTATTATCGCCAGTGATAAACAATGTGCCGGTCACTTTTTCCTGACTGAGGCGGCGGATTTCATTGATCAGGTCTCTAATAGTTGCATGTTGCCGATTACCCATATGTCACACCTGTTGCTTATCAATTGATCCAATTGTGAGGGTCGATTGCATCATATAACTGTTGATAAATAATTGATCCTATCCAGTAGGATTTTTAATGGAGATCGGTACGTTCGCCCTCCCAACGCGGATGCTGGGGTTCCCCTGACGCATCCTGTCGATGGCGATCACTGGTTTCTGAGATGTAAATACCACCCCAAGCGTTCTCACATTAATCATGCCAAAAAGTAAATTATATAAGTATTTGATTTTTATTGTATTAATTTTGACAATAGAACCAGGTTCACCACATCCAGATCGGATAGTGTTATATTTTATCACTATCGTAAAAAAAGTATACAAAGTGTAGGGTTAAACTGGTTTTTAAAACCGGCTAACGGAAGATGTTAAAAAAATAAATTTAATCAAATACTTTTAACGATGCCGCGCCTGCCGGATGGGGACAGTGGCGGTTCTGGACGATTGACCGCGATTTTCGGCTAGCTGATTCGGCCGTAAAAAGGCCGGGCAGCCTTTGATGCCGCCGCTCCGGTAATCCTCGGTCAACGCCGCGCGCGCGGTGATTTCGGCGATGCCCAGCACTTCGGTCAGCCCCCGGTACACCAGATCGAACAGCCGTTCCACGGCGAACTGGTGGGTTTGTCCGGTGGTGGCGAACAGCCAGCCGCTCAAGGTCATAAACCGCCCGAACGGGTCATCGCCCAACAGCAGCGGGCGGCTGTGGCGGAACCGTCCGGAATTGCCGATCAGGTCCCAGTAGCGGGCGAAACGCTCCAGCCGCCGCATCGTCGCAAAATCCAGCAGCGTCGAACACAACAGGTTGTAAGGGGGTTGCGGGTTGTAGCGGCAGTCGAAATCGAAGGTGTGGCGGTCGATGGGGGCGCCGCGCAGCCGCTTGAGAATGCCGACCTGGATTTCGTGCGGGTCGAGCGCCACCAGCCGGTCGAAGCCGGCGGCGAAGCTGGCCAAATCCTCGCCCGGCAGGCCGGCGATCAGGTCGGCGTGCAGGTGGACGTGGGTGTGCCGACGCAGCCAAGTCAGATTTTCCTCGGTCTTGCGATTGTCCTGCTTCCGGCCGATCCGTGCCTGCACCTCCGGGTTAAAGGTCTGCACCCCGATCTCGAATTGCAGCGCGCCGGGTGGAAAGCGCACGATTCGCTCCTGGAGCGTTTCGGGCAGGTGGTCGGGAATCAGTTCGAAGTGCAGAAACAGCCGTTCGTCCAGCCGCTCCAGAAAGAAATCCAGAATCCGCGCGCAGACCCTGGCGTTGAGATTGAAGGTACGGTCGACGAATTTGAAATGGCGCGCGCCCCGGTCGTGGAGCCGTTGCATCTCGATGAGAAACGTCTCCAACGGAAACGGCCAGGCGGTTTTGTCCAGCGCCGACAGGCAGAATTCGCAGTGGAACGGACAACCGCGCGAAGCCTCGATATAGATCAGTCGGCGAGCGATATCCTCGTCGGTGTAGAACCGATACGGCAGGGTCAATCGATCCAGCGGCGGCGGGTCGGCGGCGATGATTTTCTCCGCAGGCGAGTCGCCGGCGAGTACCCACCGACACAATTGCGCGAAGGCCAGATCGGCTGGACCGGCGATGACATGGTCCGCCAGTTCCACGATCGGCTGCTCCTCCCACTCATGACTCACCTCCGGACCGCCCAGCACGATGACGAGGTCCGGCCGCACCCGCTTGAGCAGGGCGACGACCTGGGTGGTTTCCGCGACGTTCCAGATATAAACGCCAAAGCCGACGATGCGCGGCTGTTCGGCCAGCACGGTTTCGGCGATGTCCAGCGGGCGCTGGGTGATGATGAATTCGCGGATGGCGGCCTCGGCCTGCAACTCGCCCAGGTTGGCGTACAGGTAGCGCAATCCCAGGGAAGAATGGAAATAGCGGGCGTTCAGGGTGGAAAGCAGGATGGCGGGCATGGAGTCAGGCGTGCAGTTCCAGGATATCGCCATCCGCGACCGGATGGTCCGGGCCAACCTGCTGGCTGTGCGGCTGGCCGTGGCTCCACTGACGGGCGAATTTCAGCGATTCCGCCAGATCGCGGTGAATCAGCCGGGCCACGTCGCGCACGGTCCGACCCTGCCGGACGGTAAACGGTCGGCTCAGGTCCGGGGGTTTGCCTGGCGTTTTGGTGTAAACCCGCACGATGCCGAGTTGCCGGAACAGCCACGGTCCGATGGCGTCCAGACCCTCGCCGGTGATTGTCGATGCCGCCAGCATGGGATAACGCAGGCCGGTCAGTTCCTGAAACACCGCCCACTCGTCCGCCAGGGCTGGAATTTGATCGGCCTTGGCGGCGATCAGCAAGGTCGGCAGCCGGATGGCGAACAGGTTGGCCAGCGTGACTTCGTCGTCCTCGCCGGTTTCCGACGCCGCGCCGACATCCCAACGCTCCGTCAGGGTGACCCGCTTTTCCGCCAGCAGGGCGTGAATCGCCTGTGCTCGATCCACGCATTCCGGGTCACCCAGGTCGACCGCGAACAGACAGGCATCCGATGGTTGCAGGGTCTGCGCGATCCAGGGCACGGGGCGTTCGACGGCCAGTGGCGGCAAATCCAGCAACTGGAAGGCGAGGTCTTCACAGGGAAGCATCCCTGGTTGGGGAAACTGGGTGGTGAACGGGTAGGGAGCGACGACGGCATTGGAACCGGTCAGCCGGGCATGCAGGGCCGATTTGCCGGAATTGGGCGGACCGAGCAGGGCGATTTGCGCCGCGCCTTCCGGACGGATCACCGTCAGCGGGCCGCCGCGGGCGCCGCCTTTCTTCGGGCCGGCCAGTTCCTCCGTCAGGTCCTTGATGCGACCCTTGATGTCGCCCTGCAGGTGGTCGGTGCCCTTGTGCTTGGGAATGGTGCGCAACATTTCGCGCAGGCATTCCAAGCGTTCCCTGGGGTCGCGCGCCTGGCGGAAGGCGGCTTCGGCAGCCTTGAATTCCGGAGTCAGATTGGCGGGCATGACAGGTTGGTCGATGGTGGGGTGGGTGTTTGGTCGGCGGTTCGACCAATCAAGTATAAACAGTTCGGCTAATCGAGCTATTTTCAATGCTCCTGCCATGAAATGGCTGGAACTCGGCCTGATACCACCGGATCGCCTGCTTCCCATCATTCTCGACCGACACGAAGTACGTTTTGGATTGTCGCATCCGTCGCTCCTGCTTGCCGTTCTGGCCGCTCGTGCGGTACGGTTTCACCAGCTTCGGCGCAATCAGCCGTATCGTGTGGTTCGGCAGCGCGAACAGCCGCGCCCAAGTCTCATTTTGGCACTCCGCGATCAGCAGCCTGGTACCCCATGGATTGCATCTGGATGGGGAAATTCCGTGTATTCATTAGGACACATCAACTCACCGATCAGATCAATGTTTAGTCACGCGTCCGTTGCTCGATCCAGGCTTCTCCTGATCACGGTATCTTCTCCGGAAATTCGCAGGGCGCGGCGGGCGCGTGTGCTAAACTTTCAGCAGATCACCATGCCCTATCTGGCCGCCTTTGTACCGAACAATTGGGAAGTGATTCATATTGATGAGGCAGTCACACCGGTTGATTATTCTCTGGAGGTCGATCTGGTCGGCATTACCTTTCATACGCCAAGCGCTTTCCATGGATATGACGTGGCCACGCAATTTAGGAGGCGGGGAATTCCAGTCGTATTAGGCGGACCACATGTGACATTAATGCCTGACGAGGCCCAACAGTATGCGGATATCGTTTTTGTAGGAGAAGCAGAAGCGCATTGGCTCCAATTCTTGAGAGACTTTGAAAAGGGAGAGCATGAACGCCGGTACAGTTCAAACGTTTCCCCCACGCTGCAAGATTCTCCGATGGCACGGAAAGAATTATTTCACCGGCGTGACTACACATCGGGCAGGCTGTTTGCCACGCGGGGTTGCGCCCATGCGTGTGATTTCTGTACGTTAACCGTGATGTATCAACGCAAAGTCCGTAAGCGTCCAGTGGCTGCAGTAGCAACGGAATACGCTTCGTTTCCCGGAAAGGTCATTATCTTCTGGGACGATAATCTGGCTAATGATCGCGAATATGCCAAGGCTCTGTTTCGGGAAATTGAGCCATACAACAAATGGTGGAGTAGTCAGGCAAGCATTCAGGCAGGCGAAGACGCAGAGTTCTTGGAATGGGCCGCACGGAGCGGTTGCAAACAGTTGTTCATCGGCCTGGAGTCAATTTCTCAGGCCAGCATGAATGAAGTTCGTAAAGGATTCAACCGTGTGGAGGAATATGCGCGGGTGATTCAGAACATCCATTCATACGGAATAGCGGTACAGGCGGGGATCGTGTTTGGGTTTGATAATGATACGGAGTCGATTTTTTGCGAAACATTGGATTTTCTGGAAACGGCTGGAGTACAGAATGCAACGTTTAACATCCTGACGCCTTACCCTGGAACACGTTTATATCAGCGCTTGGAGGCGGAGGGGCGGATTTTGACAAGGGATTGGCGCAAATACAATGGTCGGGAAGATGTTGTCTTTCAGCCTCGGCATATGAGTCCAGAGACTTTGCTTGATGGCCATCGATATGCCAATCGACGGTTCTATTCTCCTAAAAGCATTTATCGACGTTTATCACGATCTTCGGTGGGATTGTGGTGGACTTTGCCATTAAATCTGGCATATACGCTAGCCCTTTGGTGTAATGATTAGTTGAAGGAGAATCCAGCTTCGATTTTATTTCATCCGCAATAAATTGAAATCCATTGGTAATTGGTATAGCAATACAGAGTCTAAGGGCACAAAGGATAGACGATGGTGGCGACTCTTACTGTCCCAGCTTTGGTGGCGAATAAGGATGGGGGCGCGGTGACGCAATATGACGCGGCCATGTATCGGCGTATCGTGGAAACCGCCAATGAAGGCATCTGGCAAACAGATGCCGAGTTTCGCGGAACCTTCGTCAATGATCGTATGGCCGAGATGCTGGGTTACACGCCGGAGGACATGCTGGGGCGCCCGGTCCGCGATTTTATGCTGCCCGAGGAAATCGCCGATCACCAACGACGCGCGCGGGAACACCGGCAAGGAAGCCCCGACCGGTTCGAGCGCCGTTTTCGCCATCGGGACGGCCACACGGTGACCGTTCTGGTTTCCGTGACCTCCCTGCTGGACGAGGATGGCGTGTTTCTGGGAGCCTTTGCCATGCTGACCGATATCACCGAGCGCAAGCGCGCCGAGGAAGCGCTGGCCGAAAGCGAAAGCCTCTATCGCCACCTGTTCGAACTGGAATCGGACGCCATTTTCCTGGTCGACAACGAAACCGGCCAGATTCAGGAAGCCAACCAGGCAGCGGAGATGCTTTACGGCTACAGTCGGGCGGAACTGCTCCAGCGGAAAAATACCGATTTGTCAGCCGAGCCGGACCAGACACGCAAATTCACCCATGAAGGCAAAGCCATCCAGGAAGAACGGAGAGGCAAACCGGTCCTGGTTCTAACGCGCTGGCACCGCAATCGGGAGGGGGCGGTATTTCCGGTCGAAATCACCGCCAAGCATTTTGTCTGGCGCGGCCGACCGGTGCATATCGCCGCCGTCCGCGACATCACCGAGCGCGAGCGGATGATCGCCGACCTGCGTGCCAGCGAAGCGCGCTTCCGCAGTATTTTCGAACTGAGTCCGCTGGGCATCTCCCTGGTGTCCAGGCGCGACTATCGCTTCGTGCAGGCCAATCCGCGCTACTGCGAATTAGTGGGGTACTCGCTCGAAGAGTTGCAGCGGATGACGGTCACCGACGTCACGCATCCCGACGATTGGCCTCGGTTGCGGCAATTGTGCCGGGTCTCATCATCGGAAAAACAGGCCATAACGGTGCGAAAGCGCTATCTGCGGAAGGATGGCGCAACTCGCTGGGTCAACGTCACCACCGATCTGCTTTTCGAACAGACCAGCGGGGAACCGTTGGCGCTTGGGCTCGTGGAAGATATTACCGAATACCAGGAGGCCGAGGAGCGCATCCGTCATCTGGCTCTGCACGATGCCTTGACCGATCTGCCGAACCGCACGCTGTTACAGGATCGTCTGCGGCAGGCCACGAACGATGCGCGGCGCGAACGGACCATGGTGGCGCTGCTGTTTCTGGACCTCGACCGGTTCAAGATCGTCAACGATTCGCTGGGGCACACGGTCGGCGACCGGCTGTTGGAGACGGTCGCCGAGCGGCTCCGGCATCACGTGCGCGGCAGCGATACCGTCTGCCGGCTGGGTGGCGACGAATTCGTCGTCGTTTTGACCGCGGTCCACGATGCCAGCGATGCCGCGCGGGTCGCCGACAAACTGCTGCGTGGTCTGGCGGAACCCGTAAGGATAGATGGCCATACCCTGAACGTTTCCACCAGCATCGGGATCAGCCTGTATCCAATGGATGGCGGCGATCCGGATACTCTGTTGCGAAATGCCGATACAGCCCTGTATCAGGCCAAGAGGGATGGGCGCAACAACTATCAATTCTTCACTGTGGAGATGAATGCCCGGGCGTGCGAGCGGTTGCAACTGGAACAAGGCTTGCGGCAGGTGCTCGAGCGCGACGAATTCACCTTGCATTACCAGCCACAGATCGATTGCATCACGGGGCGGGTGGTGGCGGTCGAGGCGCTGTTGCGCTGGTGGCATCCCGAACTCGGCTGGGTGGCGCCGGACCGTTTTATTCGCGTCGCCGAAGAGGTTGGGCTGATCGTTGCCATCGGGGAATGGGTACTGCGAAAAGCTTGCCGCGACAGCCGGGCCTGGCGAAATGCGGGGCTCGTGGATTGCCCGATCACGGTCAATATCTCGGCCTTGCAGTTGCAGCGCGCCGGATTCAGCGCGCGGCTGGCTGAGATTCTACGGGAAACCGGGCTGCAAGCCGGCGATCTGGAACTGGAATTGACCGAGACCTTGCTGATCGGCGAGTCGAACGCCGCTACCCTGCGGCAACTGAAGGAAATGGGCGTGGTCCTGTCGATCGACGACTTTGGTACCGGCTGTTCCAGTCTGAGCTATCTGTGCCATTTCGCCATCGACAAACTCAAACTGGATGGATCGTTTCTGCGCGATATCGCCAGCAGTGCCGATGCCGCCACGATTGTGACCGCCATCATGACCATCGCGCGTTGTCTGCGGCTGGCGGTGGTGGCGGAGGGGGTGGAAACTCCGGAACAGGTGGAGTTCCTGCGCGAGCGGGATTGCCATCTGATGCAGGGTTACCATTTCAGCCGGCCGCTGCCGACCGAGGACTTGACCGCCTGGCTGCGCCAGCGGGTGGAAAGCCGGACCTCAAGACATCGGATTCAGGGCCCGGATTCCGTGTCCGCTAGAAAATAACTTTCCGAGCCCTGTCGGCCTGATCGCCTAGAACGCCGTGATGAACTTGAAAAAGAACTTGTTGCCCTGGAAACGATTTTTCACGTCGGTCTCGTAATCCCAGCTTCCGACGAAGCTCATCCCCTGGTAGTCGTACTTCACCGCCGGACCGAAGGCGAAAACCTGACCGCGATTGCCATCGGGACCCACTTTCTGGCCGTTCAGTTCGTCGTTCTGAGTTTGCTTGAGGTAGTAACCGCCCAGACCGACCGCCCATGGTCCGAAGTGCTGGCCGATCAGATAATCCATGTGGAATTCGTCGCCCGACTGGTAGTCGGTGTCGTCGTTTTTGGTTTTGATGTTGTACATCAGCTTGGCCGAAACCTCGAAACCGCTCTGATTCAGGTAAGTAAAGGAGAAAATCGGCTCGAAGCTGTAATAGTTGGCTCCGATGCTTTCGGTGGGATCGGTGCTGCTGTACTTGCCGGTCGGCAGATAGATGTCCAGGCCGACGGTGATGTGCCAGTCCGGCGGGAAGTGCCAGCCGATGATGATCGGGTCGATGACGATGTCGCCGAGGCCGAACACCCAGTCGTTGCCGAAGGCGGGGTTCGGGGTCTCCACCTTCTGGTAGACCAGGGGAACAATGGCGTGCACCGCCCAGTCGCCGCCGAAGATCTTGTAGTTGCTGACATAAATAAAGCGCAGGGCATCGAAGGTCGCCTTGGCCTCGACGGGCACCTTGTTACCGTCGTTGTCGCGATAATCCCCCTCGTAGTAGCCGAGATAGTTGATGAAGTAATTGCCCGGCGGGGGCAGGGCGCCGGCCATGAAGTTCTCGGCCCCGTTCAGAAACTGATCGGGGCCGTCCTTGGCCAGGACGGAGGGGCTGGCCAGCAATGCCGGCACCGCCAGCAGCAGAAGCTTTCGCGCGTTATTCATTGGTTTTATCTCCCTTGGAAGTTTTCCCTCCTCTCCCATGGGGACAGGAGGTGGGGGTGAGACGCATGAGGCGCATCGGAGCCGGACGGTTTCCGAGCACGCTCGATAATGTTATCACCCGCCACCCACCGTCGCCGCAGCGGTTCTTCAGTCGGCGTGGAACGTTCGGTTTTCCCGCGCCATGCGCAGCAGAATCTCCGCCGGGGCGAAGCGCTCGCCCAGCCGTTGCCGGTAATGTTCCAGTTTCTCGACCAGCGCCGCGATGCCCAGGCTGTCCGCGTAACGGAAGGGGCCGCCCAGGAACGGCGGGAAGCCGATGCCGAACACCGCGCCGATGTCGCCGTCGCGCAGGTTGCGGATCACCTGCTCGTCCCAGCACAGCGCCGCTTCGTTCAACATCATCAGCACGCAGCGCTCGACGATCTCCTTCGCGTCCAGAGTCTTGTCGCCGCTCGCGCCCAGCACGCCGTAGACGGTTTTATCCACCGGCTTCTCGCCCTTCCTGACGCCTTCATACAGGTAGAAGCCTTTCTTGCTCTTGCGCCCTTGGCGACCATCGGCCAGCAGCTTGTCGGCGACGCCCGCCGGTTTCATTCGCTCGCCGAAGGCTTCATACAGAATCGGCCCGACCTTGGAACCCACGTCGATGCCGACTTCGTCCAGCAGCGCGAACGGCCCGACCGGGAAGCCGAATTGCACCAGCGCCCGATCGATGGCGTCCACCGCTACGCCCTCGGTCAGCAAATAGCCCGCCTCGTTCATGTACGGGGCCAGGATGCGGTTGACGTAGAACCCGGCCCCGTCCCGGACCACGATCACGGTCTTGCCCTGCCGGCGGCCGAATTCGACCGTCGTGGCGATGACCTCCGGCGCGGTTTTCGGGGTGGCGATGATCTCCAGTAACGGCATCTTCTCCACCGGCGAGAAATAGTGCATGCCGACGACGTTTTCCGGGCGTTGCGCCGCCTCGGCGATTTTGGCGATGGGAATCGACGAAGTGTTGGTGGCGAAAATGGTGGTCGGCGGGCAGTTCGCCTCCACGTCGGTAACCATTTGATGCTTCAGCTTGAGATCTTCAAACACCGCCTCGATCACCAGATCCACGTTGTGGAAGCCGGAGAAGTCCAGCGTCGGCATGACCCGCCGCCGCTCCTGCCCGGCTTCGAAGGCGGTGATGGATCGTCGCTGCAAGCGCTTGTGGATCAGCCGGTCGACGTAGGCCAGGCCGCGATTCAAACCGGCCGGGTCCTTGTCCTTGAGCCTGACCGGGACCTGGGCCTTGTTGCTGGTGACGTAGCCGATCCCGGCGCCCATCAGTCCGGCGCCGAGCACGCCGATTTTTCGAACCGGGCGAGGTTGCACGGTGGAATCGGCGACGCCGGTGTCCTTTTTCATCGCCGTGGTGGCGAAGTACAGATTCATCAACTGCCGCGCCTGGGGTGTCACCGCCAGTTCGCCGAAGCCGACCGCTTCCGCCTCCAGCCCTTTTTTGAAACCTTGGCCGGCACCGGTTTCCACGCAGTCGATGATGCGGGACGGGGCGGGGTAGTTGCCCCTGGTCTTGGCGAGCACCTGCTCGCGGGCTTTCTGGAACAGGACCCGCCGGCCCAGCGGATTGTCCTCCAGCGCCATCTTGGTCAGGCCCTCGACCGAAAACAGGCTGCTGGTCTTGCGGGTGGCGGCGCGGTTGTGCTGGAGCTTGCGAACCAGGGCGACGGCGGTCGGCGGCAGGATGGCGGCCGGCGCCACGTCGTCCACCAGGCCCAGCCGCAGGGCCTTGCGGGCGTTCAGGTGCTTGCCGGTCAGCATCAGGTCCAGCGCGGCGGGAATGCCGATCAGCCGGGGGAGGCGCTGGGTCCCGCCGCTGCCCGGCAACACGCCCAGCATCACTTCCGGCAGGCCGAGCGCGGTTTTGGGGTTGTCGGTACAGACCCGGCCGTGACAGGCCAGCGCCAGCTCCAGCCCGCCGCCCAGGCAGGCGCCGTCGATGGCCGCGACCACCGGGGCCTTGAAGTTTTCCAGCCGGTCGAAAAAGCGCTGGCCGGCTCGTGACAGTTCCGTCGCTTCGGCGGCGGTCCGGCAGGCTTTCAGCATGTTGATGTCGGCGCCGGCGATGAAGGAACCGGGCTTGCCGCTGATGAAGATCACGCCCTGGACGCTGGAATTCTGCTCCAGTCGGTCCAGCAGGGCGTTCGCCTCGGCGATGAATTCGGCTTTCAGGGTATTCTGGCTTTCGCCGGGCAGGTCGATGGTCACCATCGCAATGCCGTCGTCGCGGATGGCCAGTTGAAAAGCGGTCGGATTCGATTGGGTCGTCATGGGATTCTGGTCCTCGGCAGCTTGCATCGTGCTCCCCTCTCCCCGTGGGAGAAGGGTTGGGGGGAGGGTGGGCGAGAGGGGCGAACGTTTACGCCACTTCCAGCACCATGGCCGCGCCCAGGCCACCGGCGGCGCAGGCGGTCGCCAGTCCCAGCCCGCCGCCGCGCCGGCGCAGTTCGTTGAGCACCTGCACGATCATCCGCCCGCCGGTGGCGGCGAATGGGTGGCCATAGGCCAGCGAACCCCCCAGCACGTTGACCTTGTCCATGTCCGCTTCGCCGATGGGTTCGTCCCGGCCGAGCTGGTCGCGGGCGAACGCGCGCGAGGGCCAGTTCTTCAGGTTGGCCAGGGTTTGCGCGGCAAAGGCTTCGTGAATGTCGATCAGCGCCAGATCGCTCAGCCTGATCCCGGCCCGGTCGAGGGCGACGGGCGTGGCGTGGGACGGACCCATCAGCCCGTCGTTGAAGGGATCGATGGCGGCGAAGGCGTAGGACCGGATGAAACCCAGCGGTTCGAAGCCGAGTTGCCGGGCGCGCCGTTCCTTCATGAGGATCAGCGAGGAGGCTCCGTCGGTCAGCGGGGTGGAGTTGGCGGCGGTCACCGTGCCGTGCTTGCGGTCGAAGGCCGGCCGCAGCTTGGCCAGTTGTTCCAGGGTGGAATCGCCGCGGATGTTGTTGTCGCGCTCGATGCACTCCCTGAACGGTGGCACGAAGGCGCGCATCACCTCGCCGTCCAGCTTGCCTTCGTCCCAGGCCCGCTGGGCGAGCTGGTGCGAGCGCAGCGTGAAGCGGTCCTGCTCCTCGCGACCGATGCCGTGGGTTTTGGCCATCTGCTCGGCGATGTCGCCCATGCCCAGGTTGGTGGAGTAGTCCTTGACTGCCGGCGAGACCGGGATCAGGTCGGCGGGGCGGATGGTCTTGAACAGCGCCAGCTTGTCGCCGAGCGTCTTGGCCTTGGTGGAGTGGATCAGCGCCCGCGACAGCTTCTTCGAGGTCTGGATCGGCAGCACCGACGTGGAATCGCAGCCGCCGGCCAGGCCGATCTCGATTTCGCCCAGCAGGATGGCCTGGGCGATGTCCACGGCCGACTGGAAACTGGTGGCGCAGGCGCGGGTGACGGTGTAGGCGTCGGTGCGCGGGTTCATGCCGGCCCCGAGCAGCACCTCGCGGGCGACGTTGGGGGCTTCCGGAATCAGGCCGACGCAGCCGTAGACCATCCGCTCGATCAGGGCGGGGTCCAAATCGAGCCGGGCGAGCAGTTCGTTGGTGACCATGACGCCCAGTTCGATGGCGTTCAGGTCCTTGTAGGCGGTCAGTTGCCGGGCGAAGGGCAGGCGCAGGCCGGCGACGATGGCGACCCGCTCGCCGGGGGTGTTCATGGGGTTCACGGTGGCCACGGAGTTCTCCTCTTCAAATGGGGACGCGCGGGAATGGTTTCGGGGCATTCCCGCGCCGTGGCCGCCAGTTCATCAAATATTTGAACGGGTTGCTTGTACGATATGGCGATGCCGCGCCGCGGTCGGCCAGGGCACGCGACCGCGACCGGGAAAATCCGCCGGCCGGCGGTTTTTTCGCAATGTAGCGCTCCCATTCCAGCTGTGAAATTTCTCCTCCTTGGATAAGGAGGGTGGCGCGAAGCGCCGGGGTGGTTCGAAACGGTGACGCCACAAGTCAGATAGGACCGCTATATAGCGCTTTTATGCAGGTTGTGGAATTTATAAATACCATCCTGCTTTTAAAAAGTTAAAAAATGTCTATTGAGTAAACTAAAAAAACTCGACTTAATCCGATCAAAACCGGTACCACCTTGGTAGTTGACTTGCAGAACACTCGCGCCTTATTTTTCATAAATGATTTTCCACCTGCTGACAAACGAGCCCGACACATTTAACAACTTACAGATGTCATCGGTTTTGAAACCAACGATAAACAGTTACTGGCCTTTACCATACAAGAGACAGCCGCTGCCGGAACAGGTGCGCAACTTGTTTAGAAAGGCTTTCAAATAGATCTTAACTTGGTCGTATTGAGGATCTGAATGTTTGCTGGTAAGCTGAAACTCATCCACTTGAAAATCATACAACTCCGATTCGTTAGTTACATACTCCACATAGACATAACGTTCAGTGCGCACAGCCTGATACTCCGGATGAGCCAACGAATCAGAAATCGGGCCACTTTCAAGCAGTAAAGCCCGCTGTTGGCCCTGTGTCGGATCGAGCGCGAGCGGGAGTAAAGAAGTGCCATCCATGACTCGATTTGCAGTGGCTCCGGTCAATGCAACAATAGTGGGCGCCAAGTCCACATCAGCGACATACTGGTTTGCAGTGACCCCGGCTGGGAACCCACGCCCCCTAACCAATAAGGGTAAGCGAGTAGATTCTTCGTATACTTCGAATTTTCCTTCGAGGAAACGATGCTGACCCTCCAGATAGCCATTATCGGACAGGAAAAACACGATGGTATTGTTGAGCGCTCCGGATGTATCTAGGGCGTTGATTACACGCTCGGTCAAATCGTCCACAGCTAATAACGCTTCGAGACGTGCGCGGTATGACTTAGTAATTGCAGCCACATTCCACTTAGTAAGCCTCGGCAGAACACTGACGTGCTTAGGCTTGTCCGATACATCCACCTCATTGAACGACGGCGCTTTAGGTAAAGGCTCATTGGCAAAAGTACCTACATGACGCGGTGCTGGCCTAGGCGGTGGACCATCATCATCATTACTCACATTATGAGACAGTGCACTCTCAGCATGTGGAGCTATGAGTGCGATGCTGAGAAAGAACGGTTGACTTTTTCCAGCCTGCTTGCCGATGGCTGCTACCGCCCGGTCCGCCAATACGTCGGTTTGATAATCGGTCGAATTGCTACCATAGGTTAGCAGCGTACCGTTATCATTAATCTTATAATTATACATCTGATATGTAAAGGGATCCACAAGACCTTGCCAATCATTCCATCCTGGCGGTATCCAGGGCTCAACGTTGCCGTAGCCGTTAAGATACTTTCCGATATGGATCGTATAGTAACCAGCATTTTGCAGCCATATAGGCAGGGTGTTCCAGTTGTCCAGCGCTGAGTAACCACCGTAGGGTGGATAATTTGTTATGACACCGTGGTTATGAGAATACTGCCCGGTAAGAAGTGTCGCTCTTGATGGGGAGCAATATGGATATGATGCGAAGAAATTACTAAATTTAACGCCGTTGTCAGCAATGAGCGTCAATGTTTTCTGCATAACTCGAAGGTTTTCAAGTGTCTGATCATCAGTCATGATCACAACGATATTTGGCTGCGGCGGCGGCGTGTCTCCAAACGCACTGTTTGATCGAAAAGCACTGCCAATACCTAGACACATTGAAAGCAGTATAAGAACAATGTCGTACTGTATCTTACTCATCTTAATCTCCTCTCCAAAAAGGCTTAAAATTTCGGGAGCTAAGCGAGGTTGATTTTTATCTTTACTGCGGTTGCCCAAGACCAGTAGCGCAGCGATGGGTAATTCCTCGATGATCTTTTGTTATTTCCGTATAATAAATGAACGGCCCTTGAGAAGTAATGAATACCTCGGGATCGCGACGCATCATGGGGACTGATGAACTGACCTGCCGGTAAAAGGGATTCTCAGGATCGATCCCCGCAATCCATACATCACCATCTCCTTCATCTAGAGTAGGAGTAGCATCAACCGTCACGAAAAAAATATATGATTTACCGTTGTAGACAAACTTTTCTGCAGAGTAAAAATATTTACGAGAAGGAGGCGCCAAAGCCAGAATTTTGGTCCACGTATTGTTGAAGTTGCGATAAACTCCGAGTTCATCAGCAAACGCTGTATCTTTAGAGCAAAAAGCGACCCAATCATTATCGAATTCGGGTGAGCGCCACATAAAGCCATATTTTTTGTTACCCGCGTCGAAGCTGATGGGGGTTGTTATCTGTGTACTCATATCATAATAAGAGCACTGGGTTACGCCGTTCTGATTGCTACCGACGAAAAGCAGTGTGTCCGATCCTTCCACTAATGTAGAGAAGAAGGGGTGTGAAGGGTCATTAGGCACCCGCAGCTCACTCCTTGGATCATTAAGTTTACGCCATCGTGGACCCACCTCGTCGGGTGAATAAATTACATATACTATGCGAGGCATGGGATCATTGAGATCCTTGCTGCCACCCGGCGCAAGCCGATACTGACCTTTCAGCAATAGTTGAGTGGCCCATGCTCCTTTAATGTACTTTGCTACTGCTAGTCTATATACTCCTTGGATAATCTTGGTGAAGACAATTTGTTGTCCGCCTGCGCTATAAGCCCATTCAGGACCATTACCCGTTGTGGTTATTGGCGCCAGACCTTGCGCGATAAGTTGTCCCCTACCATTTGGCGGTATCAACTCACCAGTAGTTTGATCAACTTTGCCAACCCAAAGTTTTAGTTGTAAATCTTGCCAAGTGAAAAAGCCATCCACTTGATCGAATTCCGGGTCAAACATGGTATCCGCAGGATCAGATACAACCTGATCATCGATTACAAACTGAAGGTTGTCGGATGAGGTATCGGCCATTGCGTGACCAAGCAAAATTAGCGACAGCGATAGATACATTAGACTAACCTTGAATAGCCTGTATACCTCTATTCCAGAACGGCTGTAGCCACTAGGAGTTTTTAGAATAGGACAAGCCTTGTACCAGTTCGTCATCATTTCAATCTCCTTCCGAAAAGCTCAGTCAAATCCAATAGAGTAGTGTTCTAGACTTGGATGTGCTATATTTATAATCTTGAATTAACTTGGGTATTATTGATTCTTTTCAGGAGTTCCAATATGGTTTTATTCCTGTCTTTTGCCCCGTTTGTAATCATGATAAAGTCTAAAACGTAGGAAAACAGAGAGCGGAAAACAACGATATTTTTGTCAGCATCCAGAATGCTCTTTACCTAAAGTCAACAAGAAAATCATTGACGTGGCGATGAATGGCAGTGGGATTCAGGATACTGCGCGAGTTTTAGAAATCAGTCCGACCACCGTGATCCTCGAGCCTCAAAAATCTGGTTCAGCACCGACTCTACCAGCTTCGCCAAGCCATCCGGCCCATTCAAAAGTCCGGGCAACGATTCTCGTCCCACGCTAACATCATCTCCCGCCATCGCTTCTTATCCGTTCGGTTGAGTAACGTCTCGTCAACGCCATCTTACCGAACCGAAGCAGTGGCTACCCCCACCCCGATTTACAGCAATTTACGGACTTAATCGCATAGAGATCCCCCTTTCCGGTTTCGGACGATGCTTCATCGAGCGCCGGCACAAACCCAGATGTCAGGTTCCTGACGAGGTCCTGAGATGTCCTACGCTTTGGTTTTAAATTACAGTAATAATCATGGAGTTATTATCGGACGGATTCGCTGATTGCTGTCGGAAAAATTCTGATCGGACGCTGTTCGCGCCAGGGCGATTTTTCACTGTTTGTTGGCCGTGGGTTGAGGCATTTCAGCGCAATGGTCAGGTAACCACAGTACTCAACAGCAATTCTCATTTTGCTGTAAGTCGTAGGGTGGGTTAGGCGCGCCTTGTGAAAATTCATCCCTGGAACGTCACGGTCGAGGCGCGCCGTAACCCACCGTTGCGCGAGCGTTGCCGGTCTGGTGGGTTACGGCGCGCGGAACGCCCGGTGGTGACCTCGGCATGGGTAGGGGGCGCGCCTAACCCACCCTACGGCGGACATACCTTTCAGGCCAAAATGAGAATTGCTGAGTACTCAATTGGCGCTCGTCCTGTTCCCCTCCCTAGATTAAGGAGGAGGGGTGTCCCGAAGGGACGGGGTGGTTGGGCCAGGTGTGTGTCGAACCACCCCGGCGTTGCGTGTCACCCTCCTTAGCCAAGGAGGGATTCGCTGATTGCTGTCGGAAAAATTCTGATCGGACGCTGATTCGCGCCAGGACGATTCTTCGCTGTTTGTTGGCCGTGGGTTGAGGGATTTCAGCGCAATGGTCAAGTAACCACAGCACTCAATAGCACTCAATATGGGCGCTCGTCCTGTTCCCCTCCTTAATCTAGGGAGGGGTGTCCCGAAGGGATGGGGTGGTTGGGCCAGGTGTGTCGAACCACCCCGGCGTTGCGAGCCACCCTCCTCAGCCAAGGAGGGGAAGTGAGGAAAAAACCGAAACCTATCGGAAATTGCTATAAGGCACGCACTGCGTACCTTGCCTGGCCGACTATTCCACCAGACGATGACGCAGGGCGTAGCGCGCCAGTTCCACGTCGCCCTTGAGGCCCAGCTTCTCGCGCAGGCGGTCGCGATAGGTGAACACCGTCTTGTCGCTCAGGGACAGCTCGTCGGCGATGTCCTTCACGCTCATGCCGGTGGCGATCATGCGCAGCACTTGCAACTCGCGGTCGGAAAGCTGGTCGTGGGGCTCGACAGCGGCGGGCGATCCCAGTCCGGACGCCAGTTTTTCGGCCAGCCAGGGCGTAACGTAGCGACCGCCGGCCAGGATTTTTTTGACGGCGACCACCAGTTCGGTGGCGACGGTCTGTTTGGTCAGATAGCCCGCCGCACCTTTCTTGAACGCCCGAACGGCGTATTCTTCCTCCGGCGCCATGCTGAGAACCAGGACGCGCGATTTGATGCGCCGCACCGACAGTTCCGCCAGCACCTCCAGACCGCTGCGTCCCGGCATGTTGATGTCGAGCACGATCAAATCCCAGGGTTCCTGCCGTATCCGTTCCAGCGCCTCGGCGGTCGTACCGGCCTCGCCGAACGCGACATTGCCGAATTCCTCGGCCAGCATCTGTTTCAGGCCGCGCCGCACTACTTCGTGATCGTCCGCGAGCAGAATTTTCATGGCGGCACCGTCACCGTTACCGTCGTGCCCTGGCCCGGCTCGCCCGCGAGGTCGATTCGGCCGCCGAGTTGCGCCGCGCGCTCGCGCATGCTCAGCAATCCGAGCGACTTGGCGCTGGCGATTTCCTCCGGCGCGATGCCCCGGCCGTTGTCGCGAACCTCCAGCACCAGCCTGTCGGAGGTCGCGGCAAGGCGGATGCCAACCTGCGTCGCCCGGGCATGGCGGGCGATGTTGGTCAGGATTTCCTGAAAGATGCGGAACAGGCCGGTAGCGCGTTCCCTATCCAGCGGCGGCATCGCCTCGGGCGTTTCCACCGCGCAAGCGATCTCGGCACGCTGCTGGAAACGATTCGCCTCGAAGCGAATGGCGGAATCGAGGCCGAGGTTGTCCAGCACGCTCGGGCGCAGCGCGCTGGAAATCTCCTGCACGGTCCGGATCATGGTGTCGTTCAGTCGCCGAACCTCGGCAAATTTGTCGGTCATGGTCTGGCGCAGATCTGGATCGGTGACTTTCGGTAGCCGCTTTTCCAGCCACGTCATATCGATCGATAGACCGGTCATCAACTGGCCCAGCACGTCGTGAACTTCGCTGGCGATGCGCGTCCGTTCCTCCTCGCGCACGGCTTCCAGTCTTGCCGCCAGGGCACGGAGTTGCGTTTCCGAAAGACGCAGCGCGATTTCCGATTCTTTTCGTTTGCCGATGTCGGTGACCAGCGCCAGCAGATGAGCCGGCTTCTCGTCCGCGCCCGGCAGGATCGAGGCGAACTTGTGAACCCAGATTGGGCCGCCGTCCTTGTGGACGTAGCGGTTTTCCACCTCGAAGTAGGGCAACTCTCCCGCGATCAGCCGACGAATCTCGGCCAGGTTGGCCGCGCGATCCTCCGGGTAGACGAGGGCACTGAAGACCATCTGCCTCAATTCCGCCTCGGTGTAGCCGAGCAAGGCGCAGTAGGCCGGATTGCATTGCTGGAAATGCCCGTCCAGGTCGGTGATGGCGATGCCGGTGACCGAGTGCTCGAAGATCTCACGGAAGCGTTCGTCGCTGGCCCGAAGCGCCATTTCCGCCTGTTTCCTGGCGGTGATATCGGTAAAGGTGCCGACGATTTCGACCGGCCTGCCCTCGGCGTCGCGGACGACGCGGGCGACGTCCTGTATCCAGTGGTAGTTGCCGTCCTTAAAGCGTAAACGGTATTCGGCGAGAATTTGGCCACGCTCGTAGAGCGAGTCAAATATCGCCAGCGTTTCCTCCACGTCGTCCGGATGAATGTGACCCAACCAGACGCTGGGAACATCGATGAACACGCTCTGCTCGTAACCGGTTATCCGGGTTATGTTTTTACTGATGAAGGTCGCGATATGGTAATCGGAAGGCTCGGTGGTATAAATCACCATCGGGCTGGTGCTGATCAGGTAATCCAGACGCTTCGCCAATCGGTTGCGCTCTCCCTCCAGGACCAGTTGACTTTGCAGGAGCGCGGTGATGCGCTGCCGCCAGAGCAGCATGACGCCCAACAGAGCCGCCAGCAGCACGGCGGTGGCCGCAACGCTTTCGGTCAGCGCGAGCTGACGCAGAGGCGCCAGGAGTTCCGCCTCGTCCAGTTCCGCCACCATCAGCCAGGACGAATCCGGTATCTTGCGCACCGCCCCCACCACCCGCTCGCCCCGGTAATCCACGCCATTTTGAATGCCGGTTTCGCCGAGCAAGGCTTTCGCGGCCAGCAAATCCGGGTAGTCGAGGGGCAGGCGCAGGGCGAGCGCCGTGCCTTTGCGGTGGCGCAATTCGTTGAGGTACAGCACATCGGCGCCGTCGCGCCGCACCAGTGACGTTTCCGCCGTGGGGCTGGCCGTGGGCCACGATTCGATCAGGGGGAACAGGAACAGCGACGGGTCCAGCCGCAACAGGATCGCGGCAATGGGTCTGGGACGCGGGTTCCACGTCGAGGAATCCACCGTTGGAAAAACAGGCAGGATGATATCAAGATGAATGGCGCCGCCCGCTGCGTCGTGGTAGAGGTCGGTCATCAGCACCTCTCCGCTGCGAAACACGGTGGCCAGAGGCTCCTGCAAGCGGGGGCCGGGCGGCTCGGGCCAGGGCACGAGCGCGACGCGCTCCCGCAATTGCGCGTCGTACAACGCCACCTGGCTGTATCGTTCGCCCGGCACGAGCAAGGTCAACCAATCCATGATTTTCTGTCGCGCCGTCTCGGAAGCCGGATCGGCCAGGAAAGTCTCCACGTCGCGGGCGACGAAAGCCACGCCAGCGAAAAGCCGTGCCTCGCTGAGGCGATTGTTGCGCCAGGTGGTGATTTGCCCGACCTTCAGATCGGCGACGGCCCCCAGGAACTGATACGCCGTTTCGAGCGCCTGTTTCCGTTGGTGTTCGTGATAAAACCAGCCGAAGATCGAGATGACCGTCGCCAGGACCAGGAACAGAAGCAGCAGGGGCCATCCGAACGGTCGAATTTCCCGGGATGAAACCGTTTCGGAGCTTGCAGCCGCGTTCATGGACAGGTGCTGGGTGGATGCAAAAACGCAGGGGTGCGGGTTGTGGAAATGCTCGGCGCCGCACGCTCTCGCCTGAATGGCATGTTCGTGCCCTGTCGTCGCTTCCGGCCGGTAGCAATAGTTTGCTCGGAACTGGTACGACGATAACACCAAATATTATAGGGGGTAGGTTTCCCATTTGAACTGTGGAATTCGCGTTTCAAACCACCCCGGCGCTTCGCGCCACCCCTCCTTGGCCAAGGAGGGGAAACTCCATAACCGACGTGGGAGAAGCAATTCTCATTTTGCTGTAAGTCGTAGGGTGGGTTAGGCGCGCCTTGCGAAACTTCATCCCTGGAACGTCACGGTCGAGGCGCGCCGTAACCCACCGTTGCGCGATCGTTGCCGGTCTGGTGGGTTACGGCGCGCGGAACGCCCGGTGGTAATCTCGGCATGGGTAGGGGGCGCGCCTAACCCACCCTACGGCGGACGTACCTTTCAGGCCAAAATGAGAATTGCTGACGTGGGAGACTTATATTTGATTTCATTTTCAGGACCATCTATTAATTAAACACTGTTCAACTAAAATATTCCTGACTATACTCAAATCGTTCCTTCATTTCTGTCGTGACCGTTCGGAGGTGTTCCATGGCCAATCTGTTCAAGCGTATCAGCGATGTCATCGCCGCCAATCTCAACGATCTGGTGGATCGGGTCGAGGACCCGGAGCGGATGATCAAGCAACTCATCCGCGAGATGGAGGAGAACATCAACAGCGCCCGGGAAGGGGTGATCGACGCCGTGGCCAGCGAGAAGCAACTGGCCAGGGAACTCGAAAGCCAGCGCCGGCAGGCCGGGGAGTGGCACGATCGCGCCCGTCTGGCGCTGGAATCGGGTAACGAGGCGCTGGCGCGGGAAGCGCTGATGCGCAAGAAGGAACACGAAGGCATCGTCGCCAACCTGCAAGCCTCATGGGAATCCGCCCGGCGCACCAGCGAGCGGCTCAAGTCGCAACTGCGGGCGCTGGAGGCGAAGCTGGAAGAGGCGCGGCTCAAGAAGGGCAGTCTGGTCGCCCGGCAGCGGGCGGCCCAGGCGCGCGAGCAGATGGATCAGGTGCGCGACCGCTTTCAGACCGGTCTCGATCTCAACAACTCCTTCGGCCGCATGGCGGACAAGGTAGGGGAGATGGAAGCGCGGATGGAGGCGCGCGAGGAACTGAACGGCGAATACAGCCAGATCGAGCGGGAATTTCTGAAAATGGAGGTGAACACCGAGGTCGAGGTGGAACTGGCGGCGCTGCGGAAAGAGATAAGTAGCTAAAAGTTTTAAGTTTTAAGTTTTAAGGCTAAGGAATCGATTGCTTGTTGCTATTGACGGGGGCGGAGCATGGACTGGACGTTTCTGATAGCCGTGGCGGTGCTGTGGCTGGTTTCGCCGATCATTCTCCTGATCGCCCTCGTCGTCTCGCGCCATCGGCTCAAGGATCTGCGCCAGCAACTGGCGGTTGCGCGCCCCGTCGACCAGCCCTTGCCGCAAACGCCGTCCGTTACGGCACCGCCACTGGTGGGCGGCGATCGTCGTTGCGCGCCGGTCGATCTGGAAAACCTGCTGCTGTTGCGCCTGGAACTGCAACGGCTGGTCGGGGCCGGCGCTCTCACCGAAGAACGTTCCCAACTGTTGATGGAGGAACTGGATCGGCTGTGGACGCGGCATCTGGCCACGGGCGGGGCGCGGCCGGATGACGGCGTCTGGCAACGCCGGCGGGTGCTGGCCTGGAACCTGCTGGCGCGGTGGGCCGAGGAACCGCTGGGACCGCCGCCCTGGCAACCTGCTGCCCTCACCCCCGGCCCCTCTCCCACGGGGCGAGGGGAGGAAGGCGCCCTCACCCCCGGCCCCTCTCCCACGGGGCGAGGGGAGGAAGCTGCCCTCACCCCCGGCCCCTCGCCCGCTTGCGGGAGAGGGGAGCTATCCCCGGAGCCGATCCAGTTGCCGCCGGTATCGCCGGTTCACACCACCCGCCGCGAGACCAGCCGAGGAGGTGAGGGGGAATCCATTGCCGCCCGTGCCGCGAAAGCTCCCTCCCCCCTTGCGGGGGAGGGCTGGGGTGGGGGGGCCGAACCGGTTT
>JAVMKJ010000086.1:0-4494 GCA_031732855.1 Candidatus Competibacter sp. | reverse complement strand
CAACCTCCGCCAGCGCGATCCGTCCTCAACAGTCCGGAATCCATATTGAGCCTAATTTTTTCCATCTCCGCGGAATTCGGATCTGGATTCCGCTGGAGCGGGCGTGACGGCGCGGGAAGAACGTGGAGATGATTTGGAATGGGAGTTCAATCCACCGTTTCCGGCAGCGCGGTGCCATCCAGGGCGCTTTCCGGTACCTGCAACAGGCGGTCGCCGAACAGGACGTGATAGTGCGCCGTCGTTTCCGGCTCGCGGATGACCGCGATCACTTCGCCGACCGTGCCCGTCGCCCCCACGACCCGACCGCCGACCGCCAGCGCCAGCCGGGCCACCACCCGGTCGCCGCGTTCGAAGCGGTTGGGAATCCAGGGGGCATCGGCCGGGATCAGTTCGGTTTCCCGGCAACCGACGATGCGGTTGCCGGCTTCGAGAAAATGCACGGTGTAGATGATCTGGTCTTGCAGGAATACCCCGATATGACGGACGTAGCCGACGCTGCCGCGCCGCGCCAGCAGCGCGCCGGTCGGCTGGCCGGGGTAGGTGCCGTCGTTGCGGATGTTGCGGATCGCCCGTACCGCGTCGTCGCAGGCGAAGCGCGGTTGCAGGATCACGAGGGCTGACGGCCGATGTCCGCCAGGGGGATACGCACTTCGCGCGCCGCGGCCCGCCGATGAAACACCTTGAACACCTTCTCGGTGAGGGCGTCCGAGTTCACGAAATCCTGATAGGCCTGTCGCAGGCAACGGGCGTAGCCGTCCCAGTCCGCCACATCCATTTGCTGCAAGTAGTCGTGAAACCGTTTCAGGATGTGCAGGCGGTTGACCTCCACCACGGCGGGCTCGAAGGGGATGAAGAAGTAGTTTAGAAAATCCTCGGCCGAGGACATCTCGGCCAGATCTTGATGCAGGCTTGTCGTGGTCATGGTGACACCTCAACGCGGTCGGTGGAATGGAAGGGGGCAGTGCCGAGATCGCGGTGGAACGCTTCCAGCTCGGCGGTTTCGGGCAGGCGCTTGGCTCGACCGACGAAGGCGCGGATACGCCGGAGCACGGCGTCGGCCTGGCGGTCGCTGAGGACGATGCCGAGATCGCGGTAGACCTTCCGTACCGCGTGGGTGCCGGAATGCTTGCCGAGCACCAGCCGGTGGCTGCGGCCCAGTTCCGCCGGGTCCACGCCCTGATAGTTGAGCGGATGCTTGAGCAGACCGTCCACATGGATGCCGGCCTCGTGGGTGAAGGCGCCCTCGCCGACCAGACTTTTGTGCCAGGACAGGGGACGGTTGGCGGCGGCGGCGACTCGTTGCGACAGGGCCGGGCACCGCGAGAGATCGACCTCGACCTGGAAGCCGTACAGCTTGCGCAGGCCCAGCACCACTTCCTCCAGCGGAGCATTGCCGGCTCGCTCGCCCAGACCGTTGACCGTGGTGTTGACGTGGCTCGCGCCGCCCAGCGCGGCGGCCAGGGTGTTGGCGGTGGCCAGTCCCAGATCGTCGTGGGCGTGCATTTCCAGCTCGAGATCGACCGCCGCCCGCAGGCGCTGGAAAATCGCCAGGGCGCCGAACGGTTCCATGATCCCCAGCGTGTCGGCGAAACGAAAGCGCCGCGCCCCGACGACCTGGGCGGTCTCTGCGGCGCGTAGCAGAAAATCGTGATCGGCCCGCGAGGCATCCTCGCCGCCGACGATCACCTCCAGACCGAGGGCCCGCGCCTGGGGCACGCAGCGGCGGATGGCGTCCAGCGCCTGGTCGCGGGTCCAGCCCAGCTTGTGCCGGAGCTGCTGGTCGGACAGCGGTATCGACAGGTCGACGCACCACACCCCGAGATCGTGGCACAGGCGTAAATCGGTTTCGCTCATCCGGCTCCACACCAGCAGGCGGGCATTCAGACCCAGCGCGGCCAAGTCGCGGATGCCGTCCCGTTCTTCCGCGCCCATGGCCGGGATGCCGATTTCCAGTTCCGGCACGCCCAGCGTCACCAGTTCGCTGGCGATGGCCCGCTTTTCGTCCTGAGTGAACGCTACTCCCGCCGACTGTTCGCCGTCGCGCAGGGTGGTGTCGTCGATCACGAGGGTACGGGGATTGGCGTTCATGGTGGCGTCCTCGCCCGAAGCTGGGTTACCGAGGGCTGTACAAAGCCCGTGCCAATTCTGGATCGCTTGTTAAACAAGGGCTTAGCGGGGTAATTCCGAGTGCAGCGAAGGGTTTCGCACAGGCGGGACGGCGCGCTTGTCGGGAAAGCGACAAGAGGGCGGTGCGCGCCCTTCTTTCAGTTCTTCGCGCGAACCACGACCGAATCCCCTCCGTCAAACCGATACGGATTCGGGTAAACTGATTTCCGCCAGAAAGCGAGATGAAAAATGAGTGTTTTCAAAGTTAACGTGGTGGCCATCCATCCGGCGGATTTGGGCAAACGCGCGCCGCCGCTGGCGGTGCTGGTGGATACGGGTTCCGAATTGACCTGGTTGCCCGCCGATGTGCTGGCGAGTATCGGCATCGTGCCGTTGCGCAAGCGGAGTTTTCGCACGGCGACCAATCAAATGATCCAGCGGGATGTGGGTTATGCGATCCTGCAAGCCGAGGGTTTCGAAACCATCGACGAGGTGGTGTTCGCCGATGCGGGAGACATGAGCTTGCTGGGCGTGCGCACTCTGGAAGGGTTCGGGGTGATGGTGGACAACCTCGCGCACCGTCTGGTGGCCACGACGACGCTGGTGGCGGGTTCCGTTAAGCCTTGAGCCTCCACCCCTTTCCGCGAGTGAATGAGCCTGGACTCCCGAGTTCGACAGTTTGCTTCAAATTATTGATTTATAAGGGTGAAAACGTGCCACCACAAACCCAGTAGGTTTAGTAAAATCAAATACTTATGCCCTGAAGTGTCGAACTCGGGTGGACTGGAATCATCGGCCCATTTCAATAGAGTTGTTTATCAATAACTCTGACTAACCTATTGAACAACAAATGAGTTTTTGAGGTTCCAGAGGCCGGCGACCGCAAAGATAAAGTCATCCGCCAAATGCTTCAAATGGTTTCTCAGCCGAATGGTCAAGACCCGAAAAGCTTTCATGCCACCGATCGCGTGCTCCACCAGGACACGAACCCGTCCGATCCGGCGGTTCTCTCGCCGTTGCTGGCGGGTTAATTGAGGATCGGGATTCTGTTTTGACCGGCGTGGTTTTTTATGAGGAATGTCGATATTTTCAGGTGATAAATAATCGGTCTTGATGCCTTGATAGCCGAGATCGGTCGAGGCCTTGGTCGATGCAAACCCATCCGTCTTCGGATCGAATTCTTCTTTGAATAATGAATAATCGTGCTGGCTTCCCGGGACGGTTTTACCGAGGATCAAGGCCCGCTTGCTCGGATCCGAGACCATCGTGTTCTTGACGGTATGAAAGCCTTTTTTGCCGCTGTAATGCTTTTTTTGTCGGGCGGGTTTCTGGGGACGTTGCAGGGGTCTTTCGGTGGCATCGATCAAGACTCGATCAACGCTTTCAATGAGTTGCAAGAGTTCTTGGGGATCGTCCGTCGTGCGTTTGGGTAAGACGTGCAGATTCTTTTGCGCTTGTTTTAAGACGGGCAACAGACGTTGCACCGACTGGAACGCGCCAGCGCGACTGATGTCGAACGTGAAAGCGAGCACGTCGTAAGTCGGATAGTCTTTGAGATAGAACAAGATAAAAAACAACTGATTTTCCGGCGGGCCGAGCGCGGGTTTGCGTCCGCCGCCTACTTTTCTTTGGCGATGCTTTTTAAGTTTTCCGGTACGGTTTTTACCCCGGTTTTCGTTTAAACAGGAGGTAAATTCGTTCGAGAGTTTTTCGAAATCATCCCGACCCAGACCGATTAAAGATCGTAATTGACGGTCGTCTGTCAAGACTGCCGAAACATTAATGGAAGGTGGGGTCATCCGTATTTTCTCCAAAATGTAAGGCCGGCACAGGTTAGAGCCTAACATTATTGATTCTAAGTCGTTGAATCAGAAGGAAACGAAAAATCGGAGTTCACTATAACACATTGATATATAACAGTAAAACTATTTATAAACAACTCTAATAAATACCCTCGTAAAGATCATCAATCGGCAGCATGAATTCAACGGAACGCAACTCCACCATTCCGTGAGTATAAATGGAAACACGCCAGTCTTCCGCGCGCCGGAAAATCTCGATGCATTTCGCTTCCTGCGCTATCAGCACGTATTCTTCCAAGCTCTCAATTTGCTGGTAGGCCAAACGTTTTTTATGCCGATCCTTGGTGGATGTGGAATTGGACAGGATTTCGATGATGAGCTTGGGATTGTTGCAAAGCACATTGTTATTGTCTTGCTGGTCGCAGCTCACAACCACGTCAGGGTAAAAAATATTCTTGGCAGCCTGGACTTTCAGGTCGGAAGTAAAGACTCGGCAGGGTGTGCCTTTGAGATGATTGAGTAAAGTGGCTCCCATTTGCAAGATCAACGCCGCATGGGCGACGGTGCCGCCGGTCATTGCGACGAT
>JAVMKJ010000085.1:0-24236 GCA_031732855.1 Candidatus Competibacter sp. | reverse complement strand
CAATTCCAGAATCGGCTTAATATTAAATGTCCGGATATCAATTAGGAAGACTATAACGATGTGCGGCATCGGCGGGATCGTGGCGCGTCATCCCGTGCCGGCGGCCTGGGCGCGCGGGATGAACGCGGCGCAGTTTCACCGTGGCCCCGACGGCGCCGGAGTCTGGGCCAGTCCAGACGACCGGGTGCAACTCGCCCATCGCCGCCTGGCCATTCTCGACCGGTCCGCGCGCGGCGCGCAGCCGATGACGGATGGTAGCGGGCGGTACGTCATCACCGGCAACGGCGAGCTTGATCAATCCCCGAGAATTGGCTGATGCGCGTCCCGATGGCTTCGCCCGACGAACCCCGACGCGAGGATTATGACTCGCCGCGGAAGACGCTGCTGGAACACTACTTCCAGGCGTTCTTGGAGTAGTTCTTTCCGGCGATGGGGACCATTGCCGCGCAGGGATCGGCTGGCCTGGAAACAGATAGTAGGCTATCTTACCACGTATCGGTTTGTCCCAAACCATGGGTTCAGAACATTTCAGCAGATTTCCTGCAACGGTAAATCAAATACTTAATACCGCCTGCTGACGAGCTAACCCAGCGATTTTCAAAACTGATGGGTGATGAGGTAGGCTATCCCTACCGGGACGGAAACGGGCATGCCAAGGTCGGTTATGACATTCAAGGCGGCCACCCGCACATGCACCTCCGTGACCTGTGTTTCGAAAAGACGGGACGCCAGACGATCACCGAACTATTGTTTGAAACAGTAGAGACCATTTTCGGCGAGGCGGCGGCGATGATAACTTTGTCCTGAATAAACGGAGAGAATGGGAGGTATGTCCCTCAATTTATTTATGCACCAACACCCGGGTTATTTCTAAACGGATCCATAGAGTCGACTACCAGCAGAGAAAAAGATGAAAACAATAGAACAATGTATAGAAATGCAAACAACAAATGATTTTATCAAGAAAAAAGATTGGTTTTATTTAGGTATAATATTCTGTTTTTGTACGCTGATTTTAGCACTATTGCTTACGCTACCTCAACCACGTTTTATAGCATCGGCCGACACAGGAAATGTAGCTACTTTTCAAGTTGCTGAATCTAACCATGATCGATTCGTAGACGATTATGTCTATAAAGATGAAAGCGTTACTAAATCCTATGTTACTTTAATCATTCCAATCGTGAAATTTTTGTCGAAATTTACACCAGATGTAGGCACAGCTTGGTTATTACTACAATGGCCAATAGTTTTTACTATGATGAGTGGATTCTACTTTCTAGCAAGGCAGATAAGAATTTCACATGGCTTATCTTTGGTTGCTTCTCTCGCATGCTCCATGCCGATCGCGACGATCGAGGGGGATTTCTGGGGATTCTACAATGTCCCTTATGTTCGCACTGCATTTGGTTGTTTAGTACCTTGGATTCTTATTCTTATGCTACGGTTTCCATCGAACCTGACTAAACCATTTTTGCTTCTTTCTCTAGCAGCAGTAATAAGTTATGTTCATTTACCTAGCGGTCCTGCATTAGCCTTTGGTCTTTTGATTGCCACACTCTTTGATCGGCCATCCTCCATTCATTGGCGCACTTGGCTACCTATGATCTTTTGCGCTGGTATCCTGTACCTGTTGCTACTTGTGCCGTTTACATTAATTTACCTAGAAAATTTCTCATACATGCAACCAGTTAGTGTGCAAAGTAATCTATTAGAAGTACCAATGGACTACGAAGTACCAATGGATTACAGTTCAGCCATATCGGCCCTCTCAAGCTTTATTTTTCCTTATCAGTCTAGTACTGGTCAGAAGATCCACTCGGTACTGCTTCTTATAGTATATTTTTCCGGAATTTCATACCTTGTAGGATGTGCTATTGGGAAGTTTGCTTGTATCTGTAAACACCAAGATGTGCAATTGCTATTGGCCATGATTATTGGTATATTTCTGGCATCATTTGGGGTTAGTCTAGTTGATCAGTTAATTGCTAAGGCTTTAGGGCGCAGCCCTTTCCAAGTGGAGCTTATCCGCGGCATGCGCTTGATGACGCCATTCCTAATACTTGGCCTACTTCTTGGCGTTGCAAGACTTGCCAAGAATTCAATGCGTGGCTATTATATTATGGTGAGTGTTGCTAGCGTTGCCGTTATTGGGCATATCCTAAATCCGCTTGGAGCGGTCTCACTTCCTCTGCGGGCTAAAATTTTGACGGGTCAAACAGTAAGCCCTCTGGAATTTGAAGCAGCAGAAATGCTTAAATGGATTGCAAAACAGCCGCCATCGACCCAAATTCTAACTCTAAATGTTCGCCTTGACATTGAATTAGCTGTTCGATATTTGGCCTTGCAACCACTTGTTTATTCAAAAAAGGATGTGAATATTCTTGGATATAGCTCAAGCTCCGCGCTCAACGAGTGGTCTCAGCGCAGCAGAGCGGTTAATAGCTTTCTTGATAACTCGTCTTCAATAGAAAAATTATCTTGGCAATTCAACTGGATTACTGGCAGGTTTCATACAGATTATATCATAGTTCAAAATTGTGCTGAAAAAGGGTATCCATATATTGATATTGAAAATCAGATAGAATTTTTGCAATCAATTAGCTTGCCTGTATACATGTCGAATTGCTTCAAGATATTTCCGGTGAAGCGAACATGAGATTGAAACAGAGTTTTATGGCAAGCTATTTTTAATTGCGACAAACGAAAAAATTTTAGGTGAATATGAAAACGATCAAAGAAAGAGTCTGTCCGGCGTGTGGGGTATTTACAGCGCACGACACCATTTTGCACAAGAACGGCTGCGATATTCTGCGCTGTCGGAAGTGCGGTTTAGGCCGCGCAGAGGCCCCAGACTTTAAACCCAGAGATTATTATACTGCTAATTACTTCACCGGCGGCTATGCGGACGGCTATGCGGACTATCTTGGTGCTGAACCTGTACTCCGGCGCGAATTTCGGGGCACGTTGAGCCTCTTACGAAGGTATGTGCCCAACGGACGCTTGTTGGACGTCGGTTGCGCATATGGCTTTTTCTTACAAGAAGCCAAGTCTCATTTTCAGGTGTCGGGCATCGAGATCGTTGCGGAGGCCGCCGCACATGCCCGAGCTAACGGGCTAGACGTGGTCACCGGAACCTTAGACGCGTCGGTTATGCAGGATCTGGGACGGTTTGACGTCATCACAATGCTAGACGTTATAGAACATCTGCCCGCACCGCACGACACGCTATCGCTGTTGAGTCAGTCTCTTTTGCCTGGTGGAATTTTAGTCATTACTACTGGTGACTTCGGATCCCTGTCGGCAAGGTTAAGCGGAAATTCTTGGCGTTTAATGACGCCACCTCAGCATCTTTGGTTTTTCACGCAAAAAAGTATTATGATGCTCGCCGAAAAATACGGATTAATGGTGGCTCGCGTCGAGCACCCATGGAAGATTGTTCCGCTATCTCTTGTCGTCTTCCAATTGGCTCGTATGATCGGTACAGAACTGAAGTCACTTCGCATAGCAAAAAACGTTTGGATCCCTTTGAACTTGTTTGATGCGATGCGCGTTGTTCTGGTAAAGCGGGAGTTCAAATGAGCGAACGCATGAGCCTTGGACAAGTGGGACTACTGGTACTCTATGCCATCGGAATGACCATCGGCCAAATACTCTTTAAGCTAACAGCCCCACTACTTGCTGGAGATTTGCCTATTATGGAGCGGCTTGTATTGCTCGCAACCAGCAAAGAATTTATTATAGCACTTGTATTGTACGGTGCGTTAACGGTCTTATGGGTGTGGATTCTCAGTTTTACACCGCTTTCACGGGCTTATCCATTTGCAGCCTTGGCCTTTTTGCTGACACCAATCGTTGGTGCTGCCGTATTTGGTGAGCCACTAACATCGCGTTTTGTTGCTGGACTTGCCGCGATTTTAGTAGGACTTTGGTTAATCACGGGATGAGTGATAATCATGGTCAGTAAACCATCGTCTGTTTGGGTAGTTATAGCAGCCTACAACGAAGACCCGGTAATTGCCGATGTAGTAAGGGATGTAGTAGCCAGTGGCTTTTCTGTTGTGGTCGTTGATGACGGGTCCCAAGATGACACGGCTAATAAAGCTGGTTTAGCGGGTGCGTTGATCGTGCAGCACCCCATCAATTTGGGTCAGGGTGCGGCATTGCAGACAGGCATCGACTACGCTCTTGGTGCCGCCGCGAATATACTTGTGACCTATGATGCTGACGGCCAGCATCGGGTAGAGGACGTGTTTAGACTGGTCGAGGCTCTCATGTTAAATGATGTGGACTATGTTTTAGGAAGCAGATTTATTGGTAAAAGCCAAGGCATGCCACTGAGTCGACGGTTACTGTTAAAAACCGCGACATGGTTCACCCGGTTGACGACGGGCCTTGCAATTACTGACACGCACAATGGCCTACGGGCAATGTCTCAGCGTGGAGCTAGCTGTATTCGGCTTCGCCAGAACCGCATGGCGCATGCTACTGAGATTCTTCACCAGATTGCTAGCAGCAGACTTAACTACATAGAAATACCTGTAATGGTTGACTACACTGTATATTCGCTGGCGAAGGGGCAGCGTTTCGGGGATGCTATATCAATATTGCTTGATCTATTATCTCGTCAATTAAATCGATGAGGACTCTAGGGTGATTGCCCAGATTGTACTTTCTTTTCTCCTTTGCATAATTTTCCTCTATGCATTTACCATGCGTCACCGATCACAGTTAATTGCCCTTATCGTGACGTTTACAGCATGCGCGGCCTTATGGTTAGTATGGTTTCCGAGGCATGCGACACTGCTAGCAAATTGGGTTGGGATCGGGCGTGGCGTCGACCTGATCCTTTACTTTTGGGTTGCTATTAGCTTCAATATTCTATTAAATTTACATCTCAAGCTTCGAGAACAACTAGAACTAATAACAAAACTCACCCGCCAGATAGCGTTGAACGAGGCTAGGCATCGAAATAAACTCGATAATAGCTCACAAGCTAAAACTGACATATTGTCATCATAAATTGGATAGCACCCGCTCCACTTAAAAACGACGTTGATGCATAAATACCCTCTGGACTATCCCTATTGTTAGGAACTCTTGGAATGGAGAGCCGCCCTGTCTGCTGTTCCAGTATTCCGATATCGCCCTTCAAGCGCGGTTGGCCCTGAAAGCGGTTTTTGATCTACTGTACCGAAGGGTGAAAGGCTGGGCGGGTTTGATCGCTCGGTTGATGGGATTGGCGTTGCCCATTCTCGACCACACCCTGCTGTCGCGCTGAGCCCAGACGCTAACGGTCCAGATTCCGGGTCGTCAACGGACCGGACCCATCCACAGGGCGGTGGATTCGACCGGGTTGAAGATCTACGTGATGGACGCGCTCCATGTTGCCAGCACCATGGCGGCGGGTGCTACGGAGTTATTGACGACCGACAAGGCGCTACTGAGAAAAATGCAGAATGATCCACGCCTGCACGTCATCGATCCGATCGAGTTTATTCGCACTCTCCGGGAGAACGATCATGAGGACTGACGCGGAAATTCGTCTTAACGGGGTCCGGGCGCTGGTTCAAGCACTGGGCGCGGTGGAGGCCGAGCGGTTCGTGGCTCTAATCAACCGCGAACGATTCGATTACACCGAGTGGCGCAAAACGCAGTGGCTTGATGAAACCGTCGCGTCGCTGGCGGCCAAGGCGCGAGGACTCCGCGCCGCCGCCGGGCCGAAACAGCCTGGAGACAGTGAGGAGTGAAGGCGATGAAATGTCCGCGCGCGGCGCGCAGCCGATGACGGATGATAGCGGGCGGTACGTCATCACCTTCAACGGCGAGATTTACAACTATCTGGAGCTGCGCGCCGAACCCCAGCGCTTGAATGGTCGTTCGCGGCCGAGAATCCATTTCCATGAAAACCGACCATTTGTTTTACCGGCTGTTTCAAGCCCTGCCCACGCTGGCGCTGGAACTGGCGGGCATCGAGACGCCGGGCGCGGAGCGATACGCCTTCCACGCCGAGGAGGTCAAGCAGACGGCGTTCCGGCTGGATGGGCTGTTGCTGCCGCCCGCCGAACTGCGGGAAGCCCCGGTGGTGTTCGTCGAGGTGCAGTATCAGCCCGATGAGGAGTTTTACGGGCGGTTGTTCGCGGAGATGTTTCTGTATCTCTATCGGGCCACGCCGCGTCGGTGCTGGCGGGCGGTGGTGGTGTATCCGGAGCGGGCGGTGGAACGGCGCGACGAACGGTATGATTCGCTGCTGACCGTGCCGGAAATCCACCGGGTCTATCTGGAGGACTGGCGGGAGCGGCCGGCGCCGACCGTGGGCTTGCAACTGTTGCAATCAGTGCTGGTGGCCCCTGCGGCGGTGGATCGTCGGGCCGTTGCTCTGGCGCGGCGGGCCCGAGAGATGGGCGCCGCTTCCACCCTGCCGACGGCGGTGTGGCTGGATTTGATCGAAACGATTCTGGTCTACCGATTACCCCAACTCAGTCGCGAGGAGATTCAAACCATGCTCGGATTAACCGATGTCGATCTGAAGAACAGCCGCTTTTATCAGGAAGTATTCGCCGACGGCGAGACCCAGGGTGAACTCAAGGGTGAACTCAAGGGTGAACTCAAGGGTGAACTCAAACTGTTGCAGCGCCTGCTGACCCGCCGGTTCGGGCCGCTGCCCGACTGGGCCGCCGCGCGGCTGGCGGAGGCGGAGCCGGCGCGGCTGGAACGGTGGGGCGAGCGGCTGCTGGACGCGCCGACTGTAGAGGCGGTGTTCGCCGATGACTGACGGCGGAAGACCCTGAACCATGTGCGGCATCGGCGGGATCGCGGCGCGTGATTCCTGTGCTGGCAACCTGGGCGCAGGGCATGAACGCCGTGCAAGCCCACCGTGGCCCCGACGGCGCCGGAGTCTGGGTCAGCCCGGAAGGTGAAAGGTGAAAGGCGAAAGGCCAAAGGCCAAAGGCGAAAGGCGAAAGGCGAAAGGCGAAAGGCGAAAGGCGAAAGGCGAAAGGCAATGGACCACGACCACGGCTACAAGCGGCTCTTCTCCCACCCCGAGATGATCCGCGATCTGCTGATCGGCTTCGTGCGCGAACCCTGGATCGCCGACCTCGACTTCGCCGCCCTGGAAAAATACCCCACCGAATTCATCGACGACCGACTCCAGCAACGCCGCAACGACGTCATCTGGCGGCTGCGCTGGGGAACGGACTGGCTCTACGTCTACGTCCTGCTCGAATTCCAGTCCGGCGTCCATCGCTTCATGGCCGCCCGGCTCTCGACCTATCTGGATTTGCTCTATCAGGACCTGATTCGCGGCCGCCAGCTCAGCCGCCAGCGTCGCCTGCCGCCGGTGCTGCCGATCGTTCTCTACAACGGACGGCGGCGCTGGAGCGCCCCCACCGAGCTGGCCGAGCTGATCGAACCCGGTCCGGTCGGGCTGGATGCTTACCGGCCCCGCCTGCGGTATCTGCTCATCGACGAAAGCGCCTATGCCGACGCCGAACTGGCGTCCATGCGCAACCTGGCCGCCGCCCTGTTTCGCCTGGAGAACAGCACGGGTCCCGACACGGTGCAACAGGTGCTGATCGCCCTGATCGACTGGCTGACGGAACCCGAGCAAGCCGAACTGCGCCGCTCCCTGCTGCTCTGGCTGCGCGAAGGGTTTTTGCGAAGCCGGCTCCCGCAGGTATCATTCCCCGAACTCGACGACTTGGAGGAGGTGCGCATCATGTTGACCGAGCGTGTCATCGACTGGACCCAACAATGGAAAGAACAAGGTTGGCAGGAAGGCCGGCAGGAAGGCCGGCGGGAAGGCCGGCAGGAAGGCCGGCAGGAAGGCCGGCAGGAAGGCCGGCAGGAAGGCCGGCAGGAGGGTCTGCATTCGGAACGGCGGCTGTTGCTGCGGCAAATCCGCCGCCGGTTTGGCCAGGCCATCGCCGACCGGAGCGCTCCAACCCTGGACCGGATCGAGCAACTGACCGCGTTCGAAGACCTGGGCGAGGAATTGTTCGATTGCGCCGATGAGGCCGCCTGGTTGGCGCGGTTGCAGATAGTGGCGGGGGAAGGTTAAAGGCCAAAGGCCAAAGGCCAAAGGCCAAAGACCAAGGCCAAAGGTTAAAGGCCAAAGGCCAAAGACCAAGGCCAAAGGTTAAAGGCCAAAGGCCAAAGACCAAAGACAAAGCCGTCAAACGGGATGATTACAATGTAACCGTTCACCCTTGCAGATAAAAATCCATTTCCATGAAAACCGACCATTTGTTTTACCGGCTGTTTCAGGCCCTGCCCACGCTGGCGCTGGAACTGGCCGGCATCGAGACGCCGGGCGCGGAGCGGTACGCCTTCCACGCCGAGGAGGTCAAGCAGACGGCGTTCCGGCTGGATGGGCTGTTGCTGCCGCCCGCCGAACTGCGGGAAGCCCCGGTGGTGTTCGTCGAGGTGCAGTATCAGCCCGATGAGGAGTTTTACGGGCGGTTGTTCGCGGAGATGTTTCTGTATCTCTATCGGGCCACGCCGCGTCGGTGCTGGCGGGCGGTGGTGGTGTATCCGGAGCGGGCGGTGGAACGGCGCGACGAACGGTATGATTCGCTGCTGACCGTGCCGGAAATCCACCGGGTCTATCTGGAGGACTGGCGGGAGCGGCCGGCGCCGACCGTGGGCTTGCAACTGTTGCAATCAGTGCTGGTGGCCCCTGCGGCGGTGGATCGTCGGGCCGTTGCTCTGGCGCGGCGGGCCCGAGAGATGGGCGCCGCTTCCACCCTGCCGACGGCGGTGTGGCTGGATTTGATCGAAACGATTCTGGTCTACCGATTACCCCAACTCAGAGGCTGTCAAAAAACTAATTTGTTGATTGTGGGAGCGGCCTTGGCCGCGATATGAGGGTCAACCATCGCGGCCAAGGCCGCTCCCACATATAAGTTATTGATTTAATAATATTCAGTTTTCAGACAACTTCTCAGTCGCGAGGAGATTCAAACCATGCTCGGATTAACCGATGTCGATCTGAAGAACAGCCGCTTTTATCAGGAAGTATTCGCCGACGGCGAGACCCAGGGTGAACTCAAGGGTGAACTCAAGGGTGAACTCAAGGGTGAACTCAAACTGTTGCAGCGCCTGCTGACCCGCCGGTTCGGGCCGCTGCCCGACTGGGCCGCCGCGCGGCTGGCGGAGGCGGAGCCGGCGCGGCTGGAACGGTGGGGCGAGCGGCTGCTGGACGCGCCGACTGTAGAGGCGGTGTTCGCCGATGACTGACGGCGGTAGGCCCTAAGCCATGTGCGGCATCGGCGGGATCGTGGCGCGCCATCCCGGTTCGCTCGCGGACGTCCAAGGCATGAACGCCGTGCAGGCCCACCGTGGCCCCGACGGCGCCGGCGTGTGGTCCAGCCCCGATGGCCGGGTGCAACTCGCCCATCGCCGCCTGTCGATTCTCGACCTGTCCGCGCGCGGCGCGCAGCCGATGACGGATGGTAGCGGGCGCTACGTCATCACCTTCAACGGCGAGATTTACAACTACCTGGAACTGCGCGCCGAACTCCAGCGCCTGGGTCACGTCTTCCGCACCGACACCGACACCGAAGTCCTGCTCGAAGCCTACCGCGCCTGGGGCGAAGCCTGTCTGGAGCGCTGCAACGGCATGTTCGCCTTCGCCCTGTACGATACCGTCGCCCAGCGCCTGTTCTGCGCCCGCGACCGCTACGGCGAAAAGCCGTTCCTGTTCGTCGCCCGCCCCGATGGTTTCGCCTTCGCCTCCGAATACAAGGCGCTGCTGGCGCTGCCGGGGGTCGCCCCGGACTACGACGAATTCCGCCTGCTGCGCGGCCTGCACGACGCCAGCACGGGCCTGGACGCCGACCGCCAGACCGTGTTTCACGCCATCCAGCAACTGCTGCCCGGCGAGGCGTTAACGCTCGACGTTCGCTCCCTGGCCTACCGCATCGGGCGTTACTGGGACGTGCGGCCCCGCGCCGACTACGCGCGCTTGTCCGAGACCGACGCCTTTGCCTTATTCCGGGAACTGCTGACCGACGCCGTGCGCATCCGCATGCGCAGCGATGTCCCGGTCGGCTCCTGCCTGTCCGGCGGGCTGGATTCCAGCGCCATCGTCAGCCTGGTGCGCAAGGTCATTCATCCCGACGGCGCCTACCACACCTTCACCGGGCGCTTTCCCGGCACCACCGCCGACGAATGGCGCTACGCCGCACCGGTGATCGCCGAAACCGGCGTGGTCAGCCATGTGGTGGAACCGACCGCGGCGGGATTCACCGCCGAGCTGGGCGAGTTTCTGTGGTATAACGAACTGCCGGTCGGTTCCTCCAGCCAGTACGCCCAATACTGCGTGTTCCGCTTGGCCAAGCAACACGGCATCACCGTGTTGCTGGACGGCCAGGGTTCGGACGAACTGCTGGGCGGCTACGAGCAATACTTTCGGTTTTACGTGGCGGCGCTCGCGGAAGCCGGCGACCCCAAACGCCTCGACCGGGAATTGCCGAGGATCCGGCAACGCTATCCGCTGGCCCTGACGCCGCCCGCCCGCGCCTGGCGGGATCGACTGCCGTTCGCGGTGCGGCGCTGGCTGTCGCGCCGGCTGGGGATCGGGACCAGCCTGCTGTATGGACTGAAGCCGGACAGCGCCCGGCGGGTGGCGGTCGAGAACCAGCGCGGCCGGGTCGCGCGCTTCGATCCCTTGACCAGCGCGCTGTATCAGGATTCCTTCGGCATGTATCTGACCACCCTGCTGCGCTATGGCGACCGCAACTCGATGGCCCATTCCCGCGAGGTGCGGCTGCCGTTCTGCGATTACCGGCTGGCGGAACTGGCGCTGTCGCTGCCGCCCGGCCACCTGATGGGCGAGGCGCAGACCAAGCGGCTGTTGCGCGAGTCGATGCGCGGCATCCTGCACGAGGACGTGCGCGCCCGCTGGAACAAGCAGGGCTTCCGGCCGCCGCAGGAGACCTGGTTTCAGGGACCGCTGCTGGCGATGGCCGAGGATCTGCTGCATTCCCGGTCGTTTTGCGAAAGCGAATGCTGGGACGCGCCCTGGTGGCATCGGGCGTTGCAGCGGCTGAAGCGCGGCGAGACGCAATTGGGCTGGACGATTTGGGCGCCGTTCATCGGCGAGGCGTGGAAGCGCGAGTTCGTGGCGCGGTGCGCCGGACGCCGCCCTCCCGCGCTGGCTACCCTGGAAGTGACGGACCGGGGCGGGGCCGCAGGGCTGTTAAATTCTACGAAATTAGGGCAATCCGCCGATCCAACCACCCCGGCGCTTCGCGCCACCCCTCCTTGAAAAGGAGGGGAAAAAGACGCGGGATCAGCATCTTCCCCTCCTTGGATAAGGAGGGGTGCCCGCAAGGGCGGGGTGGTTCGACCCTCGGAAAGTCACGGCCTCCACAGAACTTAACAGCCCTGGACGGGAATACGGGCTTGTTGCCGGTCATTGTGCCGGTGGTGTTCTACCACGGCGCGGCGCGGTGGGGGGTGAAACGGCAGTTCGCCGAGACGGTGGCGGACGCGCCGGGCTTGCAGCGGTACGTGCCGGCCTGCGAGTACCATCTGGTGGACTTGAGCGCCTACCGGGATGAGGAATTGCGCGGGGCGGTGATGCTCCAGGTGGCGCTGTTGACGTTGAAGTATATTTTCCGGGACGAACTGGCCGCGCGGCTATCGGGGATTCTGAGGCTGCTGCGGGCGTTGGAGGAGGGGGCGACCGGCCTGGATTTCATCCGGGCGCTGTTGCGCTATGTGGCGCAGGTGGCGGGAACGGACCGGTTGAGCGAGGCGGCGTTCCGTCAGGCGGTGACGCAGGCGTTGAGTGGTGGAGGCGAGCAGATGATGACGATTGCCGAACAATGGGTGCAAGAGGGTCTGGAAAAGGGCCTGGAAAAGGGCCGCCAGGAGGGCCGCCAGGAGGGCCGCCAGGAGGGCCGCCAGGAGGGCTTGCGCTCCGAGCGGCAGTTGCTGCTGCGGTTGGTTCAGAAGCGGTTTGGCGCGGCGGTGATGGAGCGGAGCCGGAGCTTGCTGGAGGGGGTTGAGGATTTGGCGGTGCTGGAGGAGTTGGGCGAGGGGGTGCTGGATTGCGCGGATGGCGCGGCGTGGCTGGCGATGCTGGCGCGGCGGGCGGGTTGATGAGTCTCGTTCCATCGAGTCGGGTGTCCATTCGCCCGCCCGCTTGGGGGTTGGTGCGCGCGCGCCGGAACAAGCAGGAGGGTCGGGTCTGGCCGCCGTTCATCGGCGAGGCGTGGCAGCGGGAGTTTGTGGGGCGGTGTGCCCGATAGAAAAAAACTTAAAACTTAAAGCTTTTCGGAGTGAATGATGCCGAACACTGCGGAATTGATTTATCAGGAAGCGAAAACATTGCCCGAGGCGCTGGGCGCGGAGGTGCTGGATTTCATTGGTTATCTGCGCTCCCGGCACCCAACGACTTCCGTCGTGGGCGATCAAACGGCGAAGCTGGCGGAGTTGGAGGAATTTTTTTCGCCTTATCAATGTCATTTGAGGGATTTTCGGTTTACTCGGGATGAGGCGAATGAGCGCTGACTTTGTCGATACGAATGTCATCTTGTACAGTTTGAGCGATGAGGCGACGAAACGGCGTCAGGCGTTGGTGATTCTGGCGCATCAACCGGTGTTGTCGCTGCAAGTTCTGAATGAAGCCGCGAATGTGATGCGGCGTAAACTGGGATTTGAGATTCCAGCCATCCGGGAGGTGTTGTTGTGCTGGTTGCGCGAAAGCCGGTTACATCCTTTAGCGCCCTCAACCCTTTTGTCTGCCCTTAGAAGTTGCGGCTCGTTATGGGTTTTCCTACTATGACAGCCTGATTATTTCAGCAGCTCTGGAGTCTGGTTGTATGACGCTCTATTCAGAAGATTTACAGCATGGGCAGGTGATTGATCAGCGTCTGACCATAGTCAACCCCTTCAAGTAAGAAGGGCTGTTATCCGATCTGCTGCTTAAAACTTGATACTTAAAACTTAAAATTGGGGATTGATGCGTGCTGGAACAAGCAGGAGGGTCGGGTCTGGCCGCCGTTCATCGGCGAGGCGTGGAAGCGGGAGTTCGTGGGGCGGGTGCAATGCGAGGGGCGCGGTAGTGCGGTCTCCACGAATGGGGTGGGGTCGTGAAGCTGCTGTTGATTAATCCCACCCATCCCTCAACGCCGCATATCTCCGCCGTGCGCGTCTGGCGCTTCGCTGAGGAACTCGCGAAACAGGGACATCAGGTCGTGTTGCTGTGCGCGGCGCCCGAGGGGGAACAGGCAACCGATCTCACGGAGATTGCCCGCCATGATTGGCGGCGTCCGTGGGTTCTTGCCTGCGACTCTGGCCGGACGGGATGGCTGGACAAAAACCGGCTGCCCTTGTTAGCGCGCAAGGCGGTCACGGGTTGGCGAATGCTCTGGCACGGCGGCGATTTGGGAGGATGGGTAAAGAACGCGGTTGATACCGTGCGCCAGCTTGGAACCTTTCGCCCGGCGGTGATCTGGGCCACCTTTGGCATGATGGAGGCCGTGTTCGTGGCGCGGCGGATTGCTCGTGAAGCGCGTTGTCCGTGGGTGCTCGACATCAAGGACAACTGGGAGCTTTACGTCCCACGCAGGTTGCAGCGCCTGATGGTGGCCCGCACCCGTGGCTGGGCCGCGCTCACCGCCAATTCATGCTTTACCCAGGAGAAGGCGCGTATTTGGCAGCGCGGCGACGCTACCGTGATCTACAGTGGAGTGGATGAGGCGTTCTTTGCCTCGACCCAGCGTGATCGGGACGACCGGGATGAGTTCCGTATCAATCTGGTCGGGAGCCTGTATTTTGGGGATCGCCTCGATGCGTTTCTGACCGGGATCAAGCAATGGGCGGCGGGCCTGACTCCCGCCGAGCGAAGCCGGGTGCGGCTGTGCTACCTCGGCGGGGATCTGCGCCTGTTCGCGGAAGCAACCGGGCGCGTGGATACCGGGATTGCCGTGGAAGCGCTCGGCTACCGGCCGGTGGTGGAATTGGCGCAACAGTGCCGGGATGCGGCGGTGAATGCTTATATCGCTAATCCCAATACCTTCCATCATAAGCTGCTGGAATTGCTGGCCTGTCGCCGGCCGGTGCTGGCTTTTCCCAGCGAGACCGAGGAGTCGTGGGAACTGGCCCGGCGGGTGGCGGGGGATTTGCGCACTCCGGCGACGGCCGACGAGGTCCAGGCGGAACTGGCCCAACTGCATGAGCAGTGGCGCGAGGGCGCCGCCCAGTTTGCCGATCACGCCGCCGTCGATGCCTACTCGTGGCCCCGTCAGGCGGTCATTCTCGACCAGGTTCTGCAACAGACGGCAGGCAGGGGGAACCCGCGCGATGACTCATGACGTTCGACCCGAATCGGCCCACCGTCGCGTGGTCGAGGATTACTTCCGCACCACATCGGCGGTGAGCGTCGCGGGTGATGCCGCAAGTCTCCAGCGCTCGGTGGCCGGGTTGCGGCGGCGGCTGGGTCGCTGGCTGGATGTGGCGGGGAAGGATGTTGTCGATCTGGGGTCTGGGACGGGAGAACTGTGCGGGCTGGCGCGCGATGCTGGGGCGCGCAGCGTGGTCGGCGTCAATCTCAGCCCGGAAGAAATCGACTTCGCCCGCCGGCGGGTTGACGCCGAGTTCGTCTGTCAGGACATTGTGGCCTATCTGGAAGCGTGCGCGCCGGAGTCGGTGGACCGCATCTATGCGCTGAACATTCTCGAACATCTGGACAAGGATACGCTGGTGCGGGTGCTGGAAGGCGCGTTTCGCAGTCTGCGCGATGGTGGCGAACTGATCGGCATGGTGCCTAACGCGACTTCGCCGTTTGGCGGCATGACGCGGTATTGGGATATTACCCATCAACTGGCGTTTACCCCCAGCAGTATTTGGCAGTTGGCCCGGCTGGTGGGATTTAGCAAGGCGGAGTTTCGCGAATGTGGCCCAGTGCCGTATGGGCTGGTGAGTGGCATTCGCTACGGACTCTGGCAGGGCATCCGGCTGCTGATTTGGGCGTATTTCATGATCGAACTGGCCTCCAATAAAGGCGGCATCTATACCGCCGATATGCTGTTTCGCCTGCGTAAGATACAAGGCGAAGCCGAGGCGTAGCGAATGGACAATACGATACTCGGCCGGCCTTACCCGCGACTCGGACGAATTCGGGCCGCGCACCTTTGGGGCCTCATCTGGGGGGGAATGGGCCTGGTCCTGGCTTTGGTGGTGTATGCCCCCACAGAGTGGCCAGCGACGGCTGGGGTGTTAATGATGACCCAGGCCTTTGCGGTTGCCGTGATGTGGCCAAGGCTGCGCGCTTCGCAACAAGCGGTCCTTCCCGATTTTCTGACCATCTTTCTATTGTTTCAGACTATCAATAAGTCATTGACACTGCTGAATTTGTTGGTGCGGGCCGCAGGAGTTGAAGATGTTCGCACGATCGCCATTGGATTCGATTTTCTGACCGACCTGCCCAATTTTTATCGCTGGCAAGCCGAATGGGTGTTTTTGGCGGGAACGGTGTTTTTCACGCTGGGTTGGTTATTGATCGAGCGCCGCCGCCCGTTGTTTGTGTGGATTGAACCATCACCTCGGTTTTTATGGCACGGCTTTTTTGCATCCATCGGGTTGTATATCTTGCTGAATAAGCTCGGCTTGGCGCCAGCGGTGGGAATGCTGTCGGGACTGCTGAAATTGTTTGCCATTGGTGCATTAGCGGTTTTGCTGGGTGGAAAAAGTCATTACGGTCTCGGCCGGAAAAAATCTTGGTTACCCATACTTGCCCTGCTGCCGCTGTATTATTTAAGCTTACAATCCGGAGTTAAAGGCGAATTTGCCTTGATTTCGATGCCAATTTTATTGCCGATCTTTCGCCGTCTGACTCCACCTCGCCTGCTGGGGTTATCCGGTTTTCTGGCCGTCGTTGTACTGGTGGTTTTCCCAATTTCCCAGGAAGCGCGAAAAGCCAACTGGGAAAGTTATCGAGGGAGTGAAAATTTAGACACCATCGAATTATTGGCGCGCGTGGAAAATCGCTGGGCGTTTGATGGTGTTTTTACCACCGCTGTTGATAGTTCCACAAAATGGCTGGCGAGGGGAGCTTCCGCAGATATCGGCGGTTTGGTGATGCAAATTGCGGATCAGGATGGACATATTGGCGCTTTTTTAATCAAGGACTTGCTGTATATCTTTATTCCCCGGTTTTTATGGCCGGGCAAGCCACGGTTCATGCCGGGCGCTTGGTTCACTTGGTATTTGGGAGGAGCCTCCAGCCCGGAGGCCGCTTCGTCGGCAACGGCGATGATGCTACCGACCGAGATGTATTGGATGTACGGTTGGGTCGGTGTGGTGGTCGGTATGATATTGTTGGGGCTGCTCTATGCCTGGTGCTGGAAAATGCTCATCAAATTGTCGACTTCCAGTCTGATTGGGTTGTTGGCGTTGTTCGCCTATGTTATCCGCGCGGGCAATCTGGAAAGTACCCATTCGCTTTACGCGATCGCGGAACCGATCACCTTTTTGGTGTATATCTTCGGGCTGAACTGGATGGTGCAGTTCGTGAGTCCGCGTTGGATACGCCTCACGGTGAGAAGACCTTAATCATGCGCATTCTCTTTGTCGGCGAATCCTGGCTCGGTTCCTGTGCGCGCAGCCTCAAGGAAGCCCTGGCGCGCAACCCACAAGTCATACTCGATGAAGTGAACGAAGATTTGTTCGTTCCCAAACATCGCGCCCGCTGGTTGCGGGCGATTAACCGTCTGCTCAAGCCCGCGCATCGTCAGGAACTGTATCGGCAGATTCAGTACCGCGTTGAGGTATTCAAGCCGGATGTCGTCATGACCTATAAGGGACATCCGATCTCAGCCGGGTTCATTCGCCAGTTGCAGGCGCTCGGCTGCACCGTGGTCAATGTTTATCCAGATTATTCCCCGCACGCCTACGGCGTGGAACACCAGCAGGCGGTGGGTGCCTACGACCTGGTAATTTCCACCAAGCCGTTTCATCCGGCGTCATGGCGAAATGTTTACGGGTATGAGAATCGCTGCGTCTTCGTACCACAGGGGTATGACCCGGCGCTGCATTACGTTGGTGAGCCTGTTTCTAACGAATGTTTTGATGTAGTGCTGGTCGCTAACTGGCGGCATGAGTACGGAATACTATTGGCGGATTTAGGCAAGCTACTTCCGGATGAATCGATAACTGTTTGTCTCGGTGGCCCGGGTTGGGCTGAGCGAAGGGAGCAATTTCCGAAACACTGGGAGTTTGCAGGTGCACTTCTCGGACGTAGCTATATTGAATGTTTGCGCAGCGGTCGAATTGTTATTGCGCCAGTAACGCGGCAGGTCATTATCAATGGACATATCCAACCTGGCGATGAAGACACAACTCGAACTTATGAATTAGCTGCTGCCCACTGTTTTTTTATTCATCGCCGAACTGATTTTGTCAAGACCCTTTACGATGAGAATATGGAAGTACCCATGTTTGATACTGTCGATGAATTGTCTGAAAAAATTTGCTACTATTTACCCAAAGAGGAAATCAGGTATGCCATGGCTAATGCAACTCAATGCCGAGCAGTTCCGGATTATTCTTTAGATAATCGTGCGCAAGACATCTATAATGAGATTTACAGCTTTTTTGGAATTTAAAAATTGGATACATCAACACTTAAATATCTATTTATACAGTGCCAACCTTCGCAACTAGATGCTCCTTTTTATGGATGTCTAGCGCAGGCAATGCCAAATGAGACGTTGGTCATTTTATACAATGACTCTGCTAATGTTCGTCGTGATATAGATCCTGAATTAGGTTTTACACCAGTTTTCCCGGATCTTGATATGGACTATATTACTCATTGGGTCAATTCAGGGCGTGGCGGAGTTATCAGGTTAATAAAAAAAATCATACAACTCCGACCTAAGTGGGTTATTTTGCAGGACTTACGGTGGACTGATAAATGTGTTGTTGCACTATGGTGCCGTTTCCTGGGAATCGGTGTAGCAATGCGTTCCGACAAAAATCATTTATCGGAAAAAGTGCATTCGGGATTTTATTTATGGTGCGAAAGATTTATTGTAAAAATTTTGTTTGATATGCTTTGCCCGGTTAGTGAGATGACTACGGATTACTACAAATGGCCGGTTGATCGGCCTATTCAGTCATTTCCGTACTGCACCAATGAAAAAAAATTTACACGACCTGTTAGCGTATCACAAGTTCAAAGGAAAATCCGTTCTTTTTTTGGTATTCCTAATGATGCTTTTATTTTTTTGTCGGTTGTCAAGTTTGTCGACCGGGAGAACCCTCGGGCAGTGATTAAGGCATTTGAGCGCGTCGTTAAGATTTACCCAAATACGTGGCTTCTGATGGTGGGCGCTGGCCCTAACTTAGAAAGTGATCAATTCTATGTGAAAAACTTAGCGATTCCAAATATCGTTTTCGCGGGATACGTGCCCTATATTGAGTTGGAAAACTATTTTTTCTCCGCAGACGTCTTTGTTCACTTAGCAAGGTGCGAGCCTTGGGGTATTTCACCACAGGATGCATTATTAACAGGTTTGGGTTTAATTGCGTCAAATAAGGTTGGCTCGGCTGTTTGTCATTTGGCTGATGGTTTAAGCCATTTTTTGGTTCCCGTTGAAAATGTGGATACCGCAACTAATAAAATGATGGAATTGATAAATCATAAAAATATCCAATATTTGTTTGAACCAGCTAAGGCTAAGGTACAAGATAGTTTTACGACAGAATCTGTTGTCAAATATTGGACAGCATAGGAATAAAATAGAAAGATTGAACTTCATCTTGAGACAGGGAATTTCTCGTTTAGTTAGTAAAACCTGTTTTTCAAGAAAATAGAAAATCACATCGGGGCTATTTGATATTTTGTTCACCATTACAACAGAAATTTATCTATCGCCACTGCATGATGGTTCACTACAATTTGCAGGACTAACCGAGAGTCGTCTGATATAGACGTATGATGTCGTTGAATTGCTAATCAGTGCAGGAGGCGATGGCTTGCAGCTTGCCAGGTGCTAGTGTCTGACAAGGTAGGCGCTGCGGCGGAGTTTGTGGAAGCGAATTATACCGGGGATATTTTCCCGGTAGACGATGTGGATTGCCTCGCGCGCTTGCTGGTTGCGTGGGTGGGAAAAGCCAATACGGATGAGGTTCGCATTGCTGTTAAGCGCAAGATCGAGGAGTGGCCTTACACACACACGATTCGAAAGATTGCGAGTTACGTCGAGGCTAATTTGTGATCGAACATGATTTTTCATACCTTCGTCTGCGGCATTCCAGAATGAAGGTTGGCTTAGACATATTGGGAGTAGATCAGAATGTTGCATCTTAGGAGAGTTAAATGGGCGCTACGTAAGTCTCGCTTACCCGCTGTAGATGGGCTAGTTCTGGATGTTGGGAGTGGTGGTAAACCTTATCCACGATCCGATATCCTGTTTGATAGATTGACCGGCTCAGAGCACCGTTGTGGCACCTCTATGATGATTGATCGTCCGGCTGTGTTTGGGGATGCCACCAAACTTCCTTTCAAGGATAAATCATTCGATTTTGTCGTTGCATCACATATCCTTGAGCATATAGCAAATCCTGGAGTTTTTCTTGATGAATTACAGAGAGTCGGAAAAGCTGGTTATATCGAAACACCCAATATCATTTTTGAGCGCCTGCATCCTTATGATATACATTGTCTTGAAGTAGTTTCCATTGATAAAGTTCTTCATATTTATAAGAAAAAGCAGCCGATAGAAGATTCCTTTTTAGGTTGTTTGAATTTCTTGCAAAAAGACCAAATGTGGAAATCTTTCTTTTTTGAAAAACCGGATATGTTTCATGTGAGATATTTCTGGAAAGAAAAGATTGAGTATTTTATACATAATCCCGAGGTTTCCTGTGAATGGGTCGAATCAATTAATGACAATAGTGAAATAGGAGAGCTCAAATCAAGCTATCTTATCGGGAACCCCGGGTGGCGGGGTTACGGCCTGAAACTTTTAGGCACATGGTACGCCTTACAAAGGCGCAAGCGGTTAAAGGATTGGGATTTGCTATCGGTATTGGTGTGCCCTGAGTGCAAGGGTGACTTGGAGCGTGATGGTGGAGTACTAGCCTGCCGGGCATGTGACATCCGTTTTTCTAACGATCCACATCCTAATTTTACACGTCGGTAGTCCTGCATACCGAGTGATGGAACTCCCCGTTTCGAAAGGGGGTAATATCCGATCCATCACTCGCATTTTAGGACTACCCGCACGTCATCTATGATACTCTTTATTCTACAGACAATAAGATTCTCAAAATAACGACTGCAAAAGGGGCGGCTCCGAAAGGGGCCGGATGTAGTATCATTTGGTGAAAGCTAACTTTCTAATTTCTAGGTTCCGTACCGCCTAGCCACTACTTTCAACGGGACTACCGTTTTCGGAATGTTTGGTACTGCGATAGAGCACATGCACCGGGGTGAGTGTCACGATATCTTTCCACCGATCACTAATCGAAGAGATATATTAGTTATGATGGAACAACTTGCCGTATGGTTCGGCCGCAACGTGACGGTGCGCGGTAGTACGCGACTATTGTCCCGGCTCTATCCCTGCAAATATGGTACAAGTCGCTATATTCGTGGTAGATATGCTCGTGCTGACGGTTTAATCATGGAACTCGATTCACGTAACTGGATCGACTGGAATTTGTTATTTCGCGGCGAGTTTGAACCGCAAGTGACGCGCCTGTTTCAACAATTGGCATCTGAAGGTGGTGTAGCGGTGGATATCGGCGCTAATATCGGGGCGCACACCCTGACTCTGGCAAAGGCGCTGGGACCCAGTGGTACAGTTCTGGCGTTCGAGCCAAACCCACTGGTTCGGTCGGTTCTCGAACGTAATATTGCACTTAATGGATTTCTTAACACCCATGTCTACGATTGCGCATTGGGCGACAAACCGAATGTGATTCCTCTCCGTGTACCGAAAGTGGGAAGTACCGAATACTCGAACATGGGCTTAGCCAGTCTCGTTGCACTCGATACACCACATGATCTTGTCGAGGTTTATGTCTTTGGATGACGTAGTGAGTAAAGCCGGCCTCAATCGCATCGATTTTGTCAAAATTGACGTGCAGGGCTACGAGTGCAAGGTGTTGGCTGGGATGCAGGAAGTCCTCAAGCAATATTCGCCGGTTGTCATTTTCGAGTATGAAGCGTGGGCGTGGGCGAAGGCGGACGCAACTGTTGCTTATGCCGCTGATATATTTCACGCAGCGAGTTACTCATTATGGCGGATCGTTAATCGTGGTGAACCGTCCATCAAGCTGCTAGATATTACACATTCGATTCCAGATCACATTGATCTGCTTGCTTTGAAGCAGGATGACCCACGGTTAGAGTTTTTGCTGTCTAGTGCGCTAATTAGTTAAGCGCTAATGACGATTATACTTCATCGCTTTTGTGTTCTTTTATGTTCTAGCAGTGACACGAAGGAATTAGCAATTTATTACGCAAGGGATAGCCGAAGTGCTCGTATTAAAGATTTGAAAAGACCCTTCGATGCAGAATAGAAAACCGTTTGTCTTGACTTTTGTTCGGTACTATCTTCCCGGCTACAAGTCAGGCGGCCCGGTACGAACCATTGCCAACATGGTCGATCATCTAGGGGATGACTTCGATTTCCGCATCGTCACCTCGGATCGGGATGCCTTGGATGAGAAGCCCTACCCCGGTGTAGATGTTGACGCTTGGAATCGGGTCGGTAAAGCGGACGTTTATTATGCTTCTCCCAATCGGCGTTCCGCCCGCGCACTGGCGCGACTGATTACCGACACGCCCCATGATGTACTTTACCTCAACAGTTTCTTTGACTCAATTTTTACGCTTCAGCCGCTGTTAGGGCGGCGCATGGGCTGGATACCGAAGAAGCCGGTGGTGATCGCCCCGCGTGGTGAATTTTCAGCGGGGGCGCTGGCCCTCAAACGCTGGAAGAAAAAGCCTTACTTGGCGGCGACACACTTGATCTGTTTATACCGGAATTTAACCTGGCAAGCCTCCAGCGAACACGAACGAGCAGATATCGTGCGAGTGATGGGCAGAACCGCGACCCGCATTGCGATTGCACCAAACCTGCCGGCGTTTCACACCCAAATAGAGATCCAGTCAGTGCCGCGTGAGCAGACAGAGCCTTTGCGCGTGGTTTTTCTTTCGCGAATTTCACCCATGAAGAACCTGGACTTTGCCTTGCGGGTGTTAGCCAAGGTAAGGCAACCCGTGATCTTTGGGATTTATGGACCCATCAGAGAAGAAGCTTATTGGTCGCGCTGTCAACGCCTGATCGTGCAGATGCCCTCTCATGTTCGCGTGGAGTACCGTGGATCGGTCGCACCGGAACAGGTGCCCGCGATCATGGCGGCGCATGACCTATTCTTTCTGCCGACTCTCGGGGAAAACTACGGTCATGTCATCGCCGAGGCGCTGTTGGCCGGTACGCCGGTATTGATCGCCGACACCACGCCGTGGCGCGATCTGGAGAAAGCAGGCGTCGGTTGGGACTTGCCGCTGGATGATGCAACCCGCTTCGCGCACTGTATCGAACGCTGCGCCGCACTTCCGGCCGCCGCCTACTCAGCATGGCGCGAACGCATACGGACGTATGCAACGGCTCGTCTGACCGATACGGCAGTGATTGAAGCTAACAAACGGTTATTTTCATCGTTAATTTGAGATGGCAAACTGATGGCCACCCTCGTCGAAAAGCTCGACCGCGCCCTCTATCCCACCTACGCCCGCAACTGGGACGACCAGTTATTCCGCGAGCGAATTCTCCAGCGCCTCACCCCCGCATCCATCATCCTCGACCTCGGCGCGGGTGCGGGCATCGTCCAGCAGATGGACTTCCGGGGTCACGCCGCCCGCATCTGCGGGGTCGATCTCGATCCGCGCGTCATCGACAACCCGATGCTCGACGAAGGCAAAATCGCCGACGCCGGCGGCATCCCCTATCCCGACGCCACCTTCGATGTGGTCTTCGCCGACAACGTCCTCGAACACCACCCGATTACCCACAAATGCCAACTTATTGTATGATATAGGTTTTCATAGCCTTGCGGAGTGCTGGCATGAGTTGGGCACAGGCAGAGTTTCATGACTTGGAGTTGGGGGATGCGCGGCGGACCCAGCGGTTGATCAAATTGGTGGACGATCTGTCGGCCCAGCCGACCGGGAGTATCCCGCTGGCCGGTGGGGGCTGGCCGGAGACCAAGGCGGCCTACCGGTTGTTGGACAACCCGGCGGTCGAGTGGCGGGAGATTCTGGAGGTCCATACCACGCGGACCGTGGCGCGGATGGCCGGCCAGGCGGTGGTGTTGTGCATTCAGGACACGACGGAACTGGATTTCACCACGCAACCGGGGATTGCCGGGCTGGGGCGGCTGAGCTACGAGGCGCAGCATGGGCTGTACATGCACCCGACCTTGGCGGTGACGCCGGCCGGGGTGGCGTTGGGGGTGCTGGATGCCTGGATGTGGGCGCGCAAACCCAAAGACCAGCCCGATGTCAAGGAAAGCACCCGCTGGGTCGAGGGGTACGAGATCGCCGCCGATCGGGCCGAGACCGTGCCCGAGACCCGGCTGGTGTACGTGGCGGATCGGGAAGGCGATCTGCGGGCGCTGATCGACGCCGCCGCCCGGCGCGGCACGCCAGCGGACTGGCTGATCCGGTCGAAGCACGACCGCAAGACCACCACCGGTGAGAAGCTGTGGGCGCGGCTGGCCCAGAGCGACCCACTGGGGGAGGTCGAATTCACCCTGCCGGCCGCACCGGATCGCCCGGCCCGGTCGGTGCGGCAGACGCTGTATCGGACCGTGGTGACGCTGCCGGCCCATCACGGCCACCCCGCCGTGACCGTGACCGCGATCCTGGCGCGGGAGGAACAGCCGCCGGCGGGTGAGAAGGCGATCGAGTGGCGACTGCTGACCAACCGGACGGCGGACACGCTCGAGGCAGTCGTGGAACTCATTGATTGGTATCGAAAACGCTGGCTAATCGAAATTTTCTTCCGCATTTGGAAATCGGGCTGCCGGGTGGAAGCGCTGCAACTGGGGACCCTGGAGCGCTTGGAGCGGGCCTTGGTGATTTACCTGATCATCGCCTGGCGCATCCTGCATCTGGTCACCTGGGGCCGGGACTGCCCGAATCTGCCCTGTAATACCATTTACGGCTAGATTATGTTATAATGCTTTTTTAACCCTACTTTGAT
>JAVMKJ010000084.1:0-4534 GCA_031732855.1 Candidatus Competibacter sp. | reverse complement strand
TCCAGCACTTCCTTCCACGGCGAATCGTAGTCGTCCCTCACAACACGCCTTTCGGATACGATCCCAGCACCCGGAACAGACTGGCCTGCTCGCGCAGTTCCGCGAGCGCGGCAGCCACCGGCTCGTCCTGGGCGTGACCGTCGAGGTCGATGAAGAACACGTAATCCCACATCCCCCGCCGCGACGGTCTCGACTCGATGCGGTTCATGCTCACGTTGTTGCGAGCCAGCGGTTCCAGCAGCTTGAACAGCGCGCCGGGCCGGTTGAGCGAGGCCACCAGCAGCGCGGTCTTGTCGTCGCCGGACGGCGCGATCGGCTGGGTGCCGATGATCAGAAACCGGGTGGTGTTGTTCGGCTCGTCCTCGATGTTGCGCACCAGGGTCGGCAGATCGTAGATGTCGGCCGCGCACTGGCCGGCGATCGCCGCCGCGTCCGCCTCCCCACGCACTCGCAACACCGCCTCGCCGTTGCTGCCCACCTCGATCTGTTCCACGCGCGGCAGGTTGACGTCCAGCCACTCACGGCACTGCGCCAGCGACTGCCGGTGGGAATAGACGCGGCGGACGGCCTTGAGATCGGTCGCCCGGGTAATCAGATGATGGTTGATGCGCATTTGCACCTCGCCGCAAATCCGCAGCGGCGACTGCAGAAACATGTCCAGGGTGTGGTTGACCACGCCCTCGGTGGAATTTTCCACCGGCACCACCCCGTAGTCGGCGGAACCGGCCTCGACTTCGCGAAACACCTCGTCGATGGCACGCAGCGGGATGCTGTGGATCGACTTGCCGAAATGCTTGAGCGCCGCCGCCTGGGTGAAAGTGCCTTCCGGGCCGAGAAAGGCGATCTGGAGCGGTTCTTCCAGCGCCAGGCAGGCCGACATGATCTCCCGGAACAGCCGGGCCATTTCCTCGCTGCTCAATGGCCCCTGGTTGGCTTCGATCACCCGCCGCAGCACCTGCGCCTCGCGCTCGGGGCGGTACAGATTGCCGGTGGCGCCAGCCGCCTGCTTGAGGGCGCCAATCCGTTGCGCGCAGCGCGCCCGCTCGGAAATCAGCGTCTGAATCTGTCGGTCCAGCGCGTCGATCCGCTCGCGCAGTGCTTGCAGGCTCTCCGCCTCGCTCATGCCGCCCCCTCGTCGTCGGCGCCTTCCTCCGGCGCCAGACCGTCGTCTTCCGCCGGCAGATCGCCGTTGGCATCGACTTCGCCGATGCTTTCGATCTTCTCGATCCCGACCAGCTTCTCCGTCCCTTGCAGGCTGATCAGCTTGACGCCCTGGGTGTTGCGCCCCACCAGGGAGATTTCCTCGACCCGGGTTCGCACCAGGGTACCGCCGTCGGTGATCAGCATGATCTCGTGGTCGTTTTCCACCTGCACCGCGCCGACCACCCGGCCGTTGCGCTCGGAGGTCTGAATCGAAATCACGCCCTGGCCCCCGCGACCGTGGCGAGGATATTCGCTCTCCTCGGTCCGTTTGCCGTAGCCGTTCTCGGTCGCCGCCAGCACCGTGCCCTCGCCCACCACGATCAGGGCGATGACCTTCTGCCCCTCGCCCAGCCGGATGCCGCGCACCCCGCAGGCCGAGCGGCCCATGATTCGCACCTCGGTCTCGACGAAACGGAGCGCCTTGCCGGCGTCGGTGAACAGCATCACGTCGCGCTGGCCGTGGGTCAGGGCGACGTCGACCAGTTGATCACCCTCGCGCAGGTCGATGGCGATAATGCCACTGGGGCGCGGGCGGGAATACTCGGACAGCGGGGTTTTCTTGACCGTGCCGTTGGCGGTGGCGAAGAAGACGTAATGGTCGTCGTCGAATTCGCGCACCGACAACACCGCGTTGATGCGCTCGCCCTCCTCCAGCGGCAGCAGGTTGACGATGGGCCGGCCGCGCGCCGTCCGACCGGCCTGCGGCAGTTCGTAGACCTTCTTCCAATACACCTTGCCGCGGTTGGAGAAGCAGAGGACGGTATCGTGCGTGCTGGCGACGAACAGCTTGTCCACGAAATCCTCCTCCCTGACCGTGGTCGCCGCCCGGCCGCGCCCGCCGCGCCGCTGCGCCCGGTACAGAGACAGCGGTTGCGACTTGACATAGCCGGCGTGGGACAGGGTGACCACCACCGTTTCCTCGTTAATCAGATCCTCGAGATTCAGATTCTGCTCGTCGGGCAAAATCGCGGTGCGGCGAGCGTCACCATACTGGGCGCGCAATTCCGTCAACTCGGCGCGGATCACCGCCGTCAGCCGCTCCGGCACGGTAAGGATTTCCAGATAGTCCTGGATGCGGCCCAGCAATTCCTGATACTCGTCGAGCAACTTCCGCTGCTCCAGACCGGTCAGCCGGTGCAGTCGCAAGTCCAGAATCGCCTGTGCCTGGGCCGGCGACAGCCGGTAACCCGCTTCGCTCAAACCGTATTCGGCCAACAGTTCTTCCGGTCGGGACGCCGCCGCGCCGGCCCGGTCCAGCAAATCCGTCACCGGTCCCGGCGTCCACACCCGCTCGAGCAGCGCGGCGCGGGCGGCAGCGGGATCGGCGGCGGCCCGTATCAGGGCGATCAGGGGATCGAGATTGGCCAGCGCCACCGCCAACCCCTCGACGATGTGGGCACGCTCGCGGGCCTTGCGCAGATCGAACACGGTGCGTCGCACCACCACCTCGCGGCGGTGCGCCAGAAACGCTTCCAGCACCTGCTTGAGGTTGAGCAGGCGCGGCTGACCTTCCACCAGCGCCACCATGTTGACGCCGAACACGCATTGCAGCGAGGTGTGCAGGAACAAATTGTTGAGGACCACCTCGGCGGACTCGCCGCGCCGCAATTCGATATAGATCCGCAGGCCGTCCTTGTCGGATTCATCCCGCAGTTCGGAGATACCCTCGACTTTTTTATCCTTGACCAGCTCGGCGATTTTCTCGATCAGCCGGGCCTTGTTCACCTGATAGGGCAGTTCGGTGACGATGATGGCCTGGCGGCTGCGGACCTCGTCGGTTTCAATCTCGGTGCGGGCGCGCATTTGAATCCGGCCACGCCCGGTTTCATAGGCGTCGCGGATGCCCTGGATGCCGTTGATCAGGCCAGCGGTCGGGAAATCCGGCCCCGGAATATGGCGCATCAGATCGCCGATGGTCAGCGCCGGATCGTCGATCAGGGCGATGCAGGCGTTCACCACTTCGCCGAGATCGTGCGGCGGGATATTGGTAGCCATGCCGACCGCGATGCCGGAGGAACCGTTGATCAGCAGGTTGGGGAGGCGGGTTGGGAAGACGGTGGGCTCGCGTTCCGACTCATCGTAGTTCGGGACAAAATCCACCGTCTCCTTGTCGAGGTCGGCCAGCAGTTCGTGGGCGATGCGGGCCATCCGGACCTCGGTGTAGCGCATCGCCGCCGGGGCGTCGCCATCGACGCTGCCGAAATTTCCCTGCCCGTCCACCAGCATGTAGCGCAGCGAGAAAGGTTGGGCCATGCGCACGATGGTGTCGTAAACGGCGGTATCGCCGTGGGGGTGGTACTTGCCGATGACATCGCCCACCACGCGGGCGGATTTCTTGTAGGGCTTGTTCCAGTCGTTGCCCAGTTCGCTCATGGCGAACAGCACCCGCCGGTGCACCGGCTTGAGGCCATCGCGCACGTCCGGCAGTGCCCGCCCCACGATCACGCTCATGGCGTAATCGAGATAGGACTGCCGCATCTCGTCTTCCAAATTGACCGGCAGGATTTCTTTGGCGATATCAGTCATGCGGAACCCTTTTCAGCACCCGATTCGACCGCCGGAGCGGCCGTAAAATGGTGAATTTTAACACAGCCAGGGGCGAGAATTCGGGCGGCGTCATGGCCGCATCTTCCAGGGCGCGCGCTGGAACCGGCGAGAAGGCTGAAGCATTATGCCCGCGCGCCGCAGTGGCGGTGTTGGCGGATCTAGAACGAACCGAACAGGGTACCGAGGACAATGACGGCCACCAGCGCAACCATCGCGCCGACGATACCGACCATCACGATATCAAAATAGCTTTTTTGGTGCGTGGAACCGCAGACGGCGAGCAGGGTAACCACGGCGCCGTTGTGTGGCAGGCTGTCCAGAGTACCGGCGCTGATGACCGCCACGCGGTGCAGCAGCGCCGGGTCAATGCCCAACTCCGCCGCCATTTGCATGTAGGTCGCGCCGAGCGCATCGAGGGCAATGGTCATCCCGCCCGACGCCGAACCGGTCAACGCGGAGAGGATGTTGGTGGACAGCGCCAGCGAAACCAGTGGCCCACCTTCGATGGACAGCACCCAGTCACGCACGACCTCGAATGCCGGCACGGCGGCCACGACAGCCCCGAAACCCACCAGGCTGGCCACGCTGAGCACCGGCAGGGCCGAGGCGTTGGCCCCGGCGTCGACCGTATCACGTAGCGCCGGCAGCCGCCGGTGGTTGAACGCGACCAGAACGAAGATGGCTGAGATCAGCGCCACGATCACCGACCAGACCCCGCTGACCGACGAAAGCGGAATGCCTCCCCACCGCGCTTCGGCCAGGAAGCTCGTGTCCAGACGCGGCA
>JAVMKJ010000083.1:0-24539 GCA_031732855.1 Candidatus Competibacter sp. | reverse complement strand
ACAAGCTGCGGGAAGCCACCATGCGCGGCGACGTGCCCGGCCTGCGCAAGGCGAGTTGGTGAAAGAGAGTTCCGGCCGCCAGTGGCCGGACGACGACGCCTTAAGTTCAGGGTTTGCCCCGCCGCCGGCGGTGGCCCCGAGACTGACCACGTGGAGTTATTGAGACCATGAGCATGACGGACCCCATCGCGGATATGCTGACGCGCATCCGCAATGCCCAAGCCGCCGCCAAGTCCCAGGTGAACATGCCGGCTTCCAAGTTGAAGTCGGCCATCGCCCAGGTGCTGCGCGACGAGGGCTACATCACCGATTTCGCGGTGGCCCGGACCGCGCCCGGCAAGGCGGAACTGACCATCACGCTCAAGTATTTCGAGGGCCGGCCCGTGATCGAACGGATCGATCGGGTCAGCAAGCCCGGCCGGCGGGTGTTCCGCGGCAAGAACGATCTGCCCAAGGTCATGGGTGGGCTGGGCGTGGCCATCGTGTCCACGCCCAAGGGGTTGATGAGCGACCGCGCGGCCCGCGCCGCCGGCTGCGGCGGCGAAGTGCTGTGCGTCGTGGCGTAAGGGAGCAGTTCCATGGCAAGTGTCGTCAAAGAAAAGAAGATTCGCACTTCGCGCGTCGGCAAGAAGCCGATTCCGGTGCCGACCGGCGTGAACGTGACCATCAACGGCCAGCAGGTGGCTCTCAACGGCAAGAACGGTTCGGCGGAACTTCTGGTCCATCCATGGGTTGAGGTCCGCCAGGAAAGTGGCGAGATCAAGGTCAATCCGCGCGTGCTGACCAACGAGGCCAAGTATCGGGCGATGACCGGCACCATGCGCGCCCTGCTCAACAACATGGTGATCGGAGTGACCCAGGGCTTCCAGCGCAAGCTGCAACTGGTCGGCGTCGGTTACCGCGCCCAGGCTCAGGGCAACGTCCTGAACCTGACCCTCGGTTTCTCCCATCCCGTCGAGTTCAAGGTTCCGGAAGGCATCACCATCCAGACGCCCAGCCAGACCGAGATCATCGTCCGTGGCGTGGACAAGCAGCAGGTCGGCGAAGTCGCCGCCAAGATCCGCGCCTACCGGCCCCCGGAACCCTACAAGGGCAAGGGCGTGCGTTACTCGGATGAGACCATCATCCTGAAAGAAGCCAAGAAGAAGTAAGGACTCGCCATGGACAAGAAAGCAGCCGACAAGAAAACCGCGCGCCTGCGGCGCGGGTTGCGGACCCGGTACAAGATCCGCGAGTTGGGCGTTCACCGGCTCTGCGTGCATCGTACGCCCAGCCACATCTATGCCCAGATCATCGTCCCGGCGCCGGCCGGCGATCGTACGCTGGCCGCCGCTTCCACCTTGGAACCGGTGTTGCGTCAGGCCCTCAAGAGCACCGGCGACATCGCCGCGGCCAAGGCGGTGGGCAAGGCGATCGCCGAAAAAGCCAAGGCCATCGGCATCGCTCAGGTGGCGTTCGACCGCTCGGGCTTCAAGTATCACGGTCGGGTTAAGGCGTTGGCGGATGCCGCCCGCGAGAATGGTTTGGAGTTTTAGGAACAGACATGGCGACCAATGTGGAAAGCTCCCAGAATACCGACGGCCTGCAGGAAAAACTGATCGCTGTCAACCGCGTGGCCAAGGTGGTGAAGGGCGGCCGGCAGTTCGGATTCACCGCCCTGACCGTGGTGGGCGACGGCAACGGCCGGGTTGGCTTGGGCTATGGCAAGGCCCGCGAAGTGCCGATGGCCATCCAGAAAGCGATGGACAAGGCCCGCAAGAACATGCGCGGCGTCCCGCTGAACGGCACGACCCTGCAGTACCCCGTTACCTCCGAGCACGGCGCGGCGCGCGTGTTCATGCAACCGGCCTCCGAGGGTACCGGCATCATCGCTGGCGGCGCCATGCGCGCCGTGTTCGAGGTGGTGGGCGTCAAGGACGTACTGGCCAAGTGCGTCGGCTCGCGCAATCCCATCAACGTGGTGCGGGCGACCATTCGCGGCCTGAGCGCCATGAAGTCGCCGGATTACCAGGCCGCCAAGCGCGGCAAGAACGTGGACGATATTCGGAGTTGAGGAGCATGGCCGACAAGCTGAAAGTCACTCTGGTCAAGAGCGCGCATGGCCGCCTGGCCGCGCACAAGGCCTGCGTGCGGGGGTTGGGATTACGGCGGATGCATAGCAGCGCGGTGGTCGCCGACACCCCGGAAAATCGTGGCATGATTCGTAAGGTTTCGTATTTGCTGAAGGTCGAGGAGGCCTGAACCCCATGCGTCTCAATACCCTGAAGTCGGCGCCAGGCAGCCGACCGGACAAGCAACGGGTCGGGCGCGGCATCGGGTCCGGACTCGGCAAGACCGCTGGCCGCGGCCACAAGGGCCAGCACGCCCGCGCCGGCGGTTATCACAAGGTTGGTTTCGAAGGTGGCCAGATGCCCTTGCAGCGGCGCCTGCCCAAGCGCGGTTTCCGCTCCATGACCGCCAAGGACACCGCCGAAGTGCGTCTGGGCGCGCTGGCGAAGCTGAACGCTGAAGTCATCGACCTGGCGGCGCTCAAGATGGCCAATCTCGTGCCGATCTTCGCCAAGCGGGTCAAGGTCATCCTCTCCGGCGTGCTGGACAAGCCGGTGACCCTGCACGGTTTGGCGCTGACCAAAGGTGCCCGTGACGCGGTGCTGGCGGCCGGCGGGACGATTCAAGAGTAGCCGCGATGGCCTCCGCCCTGCCGGATCTCGGCAAAATGACCGAACTGCGCCAGCGCCTCCTGTTTCTGCTGGGAGCGCTGGTGGTGTTTCGTGTTGGCACGCACATTCCGGTGCCGGGTATCGACCCGCATGCCATGGCGCAATTGTTCGACCAGCAGCACGGGACCATCCTCGACATGTTCAACATGTTCTCGGGCGGCGCGCTGCGGCGACTGAGCATCTTTGCGCTGGGGGTGATGCCCTACATCTCGGCCTCGATCATCCTGCAGCTGATGTCGATGGTGATCCCCTCGCTGGAACAACTGCGCAAGGAGGGTGGGGCCGCCGGTCGTCACACGCTGACCCGCTACACGCGCTATCTGACGGTCGTACTGGCCGCCTTCCAGGCGGTCGGCGTCAGCATCGCCTTGCAGAACCAGATGGCGGGTGGCGCCTCGGTGGTCATCTCGCCCGGCGTCGGCTTCATCATGACCTCAACCATCAGCTTGGTGACCGGCACCATGTTTCTGATGTGGCTGGGCGAACAGGTGACCGAGCGCGGTATCGGCAACGGAATTTCCATGCTGATCTTCGCCGGCATCGTCGCCGGTCTGCCGCATGCGGTGGGAGGCACCCTGGAGCTGGCCCGCACCGGCGAGTTGCATGTGATGCTGGTGTTGTTTCTGCTGATTCTGTCGGTGGTGGTGACGGGTTTCGTGGTGTTCGTCGAGCGCGGCCAGCGCCGGATCACGGTCAATTACGCCAAGCGCCAGCAGGGTCGGCGGGTGTACGCCGCGCAGACCACGCATTTACCGCTGAAGCTGAACATGTCGGGCGTGATTCCGCCGATCTTCGCCTCCAGCCTGATTTTGTTTCCGGCCACCTTGGGTAGCTGGTTCGGCAACGCGCCGCACATGGAGTGGCTGCGGGACATCAGTTCGGCCCTGTCGCCGGGACAACCGCTGTACGTTCTGCTCTATGCCGGCCTGATCGTCTTCTTCTGCTTCTTCTACACGGCGCTGGTTTTCAATTCCAAGGAAACCGCCGACAATCTGAAGAAATCCGGGGCGTTCATTCCGGGCATCCGGCCGGGCGCGCAGACGGCGACCTATATCGACAAGGTGTTGACCCGGTTGACCCTGGTGGGAGCCATCTATATCACCGGCGTCTGCCTGCTGCCCGAGTTCCTGATCCTGTACTGGCGGGTACCGTTCTATTTCGGCGGAACTTCGCTGTTGATCATCGTGGTGGTGGTCATGGATTTCATGGCCCAGGTCCAGGCGCATCTGATGTCCCATCAGTATGAGAGCCTGCTGAAGAAGAGCAGTTTCAAAGGTCAAAGCCTGCTGCGCTGATCGACCATTATTCGGGCGCCGCCACCGTACGGCGCCTGTTGAATCTGGAGAACAACGATGAAAGTGCGTGCCTCGGTCAAGAAAATCTGCCGAAACTGCAAAATCATTCGCCGCGACCGCGTGGTCCGGGTGATTTGCAAGGATGCCCGCCACAAGCAGCGGCAGGGATAAAACCGATCATTTGTTATTGATTTAGATCGCTGGGTGGGTTAAATTCCCGTTTCTTTGCGCGGGCTGGAACCCGACGGTGATGGGAGGAGTTTGAAGGCATGGCCCGTATTGCAGGCATCAACATTCCGGTCAACAAGCATGCGGTCGTCGCATTGCAGTCCATCTACGGGATCGGCAAGACCCGCGCCCGCCAGATTTGCGAAACCGCCAAGGTCGCTCCGGACAAAAAGATCCGCGACCTGGACGACGCGCAGGTCGACGCTTTGCGTACCGAGGTGGGCAAGTACATCGTGGAAGGCGATTTGCGGCGCGAAGTATCCATGAGCATCAAGCGGTTGATGGACCTGGGCTGCTATCGCGGCCTGCGCCATCGGCGTGGCTTGCCGGTTCGGGGTCAGCGCACCCGCACCAACGCCCGGACCCGCAAGGGCCCGCGCCGCGCGATCCGCAAGTAAGCCGCCAGAACCTTTTGGAATTCCGTTGGCATAGGTTGGAGCATGGCAAAACCGGTCACCAAGACGCGCAAGCGCGTCAAGAAAAATGTTGTGGATGGCATCGCCCATATCCACGCCTCGTTCAATAACACCATCATCACGATCACGGACCGTCAGGGTAACACCCTGTCATGGGCCACGTCGGGTGGTTCGGGCTTTCGCGGATCCCGCAAGAGCACGCCGTTCGCGGCGCAGGTCGCCGCCGAGCGGGTCGGCAACGTGGTCAAGGAATACGGCGTCAAGAACCTGGAAGTCAACGTCAAGGGGCCAGGGCCCGGACGGGAATCCGCCGTGCGCGCCTTGAATGCGGCTGGGTTCAAGATCATGAGTATCATGGACGTGACGCCGATCCCCCATAACGGCTGCCGTCCCCCGAAGCGCCGTCGCGTCTAGTCCAGGAGTCATACCGTGGCGAGATATCTCGGTCCCAAGTGCAAGCTGAGCCGCCGGGAAGGCGTGGATCTATTTCTGAAGTCCGCCGCCCGGCCGCTGGAGTCCAAGTGCAATCTGGAGCGGCCGCCTGGCCAGCACGGCGCGCGTCGCCCCCGGCTGACCGGCTATGGCTTGCAGTTGCGTGAGAAGCAGAAGCTGCGCCGCATTTATGGCGTGCTGGAGCGGCAGTTCGTGAAATACTACAAGGAAGCGGCCCGCCGCAAGGGTTCGACCGGCGAAAACCTGCTGAAGCTCCTGGAGTGCCGACTGGACAACGTGGTGTACCGGATCGGGTTTGGCAGCACCCGCGCCGAAGCCCGGCAACTGGTTTCCCATCGCGCGATCACCGTCAACGGCCAGCGGGTCAATATTCCCTCCTATCAGGTTCAACCCGAGGATGTGGTCGCGGTCCATGAGAAAAGCCGCAACCAGACCCGCATCCAATATGCGCTGCAATTGGCCCAGGGACATGGTTTCGTGGACTGGGTGGAAGTCGATGTCGGCAAGATGAGTGGAGTGTTCAAACGGATACCGGACCGTGGCGACCTGCCGCCGGATATCAACGAATCCCTGGTGGTGGAGCTGTACTCCAAGTGACCGACTCCGAGGGTAGACGGATGGTGGGCGCATTTGATTTGCTGAAACCGACCCGCGTCGAGGTGGAGAAACTGGCGCCGCGTTTGGCGCGGGTGACGGTGGAACCGCTGGAGCGTGGATTTGGCTATACCCTCGGCAACGCCCTGCGGCGGATTTTGCTTTCCTCCATTCCCGGCGCCGCTATCGTCGAGTGCGAGATCGATGGGGTACTGCACGAATACTCCACGATCGAGGGCGTGCAGGAAGACGTCATCGATATTCTGCTGAATCTCAAGGGCGTGGCGGTCACTTTGCAGGAAGGGGTCGATGAGGCGAACCTGGTGCTGACCAAGAAAGGTCCGGGGCCGGTAGTCGCCGGAGATATCGAAAGGAGTCATTCCGTCGATGTCGTCAATCCGGACCACGTCATCGCCCATCTCACCAAGAGCGGCGAACTGAGCATGCGGCTCAAAATCGAGCGCGGGCGTGGTTACTGGCCCGCGATCCAGCGCGAAAGCGCCGACAGCGAAACCCGGCCGATCGGTCGCCTGCGGCTGGACGCCTCCTTCAGTCCGGTCGAACGGATCAGCTACCGGGTGGAGAGCGCCCGCGTCGAGCAGCGAACCAATCTGGACAAGCTGATCCTGAATCTGGAAACCAACGGCACGATCGATCCGGAGGAGGCCATCCGCACGGCGGCCCGGATTTTACTCGATCAACTGTCGGTATTCGTGGATCTCAAGGGCAAGAGGGACGAACCCCTGCCACCGCCGCCGGTCGATATCGATCCGGTGCTGATGCAGCCGGTGGACGATCTGGAATTGACCGTGCGCTCGGCCAACTGTCTGAAAGCCGAAAATATCTATTACATCGGCGATCTGGTGCAGCGAACCGAGGCGGAATTGTTGAAGACCCCGAATCTCGGCAAGAAATCACTGACCGAGATCAAGGATGTCTTGGCCAAGTACAAGTTGTCCCTGGGCATGAAAGTCGATAACTGGCCGCCACCGGGTTTGAATATCGAGCAAGCCGAGGAACGGGCGGCGGCGCGGCGCGCGAGTATGGCCATCGATGCGGCGGAGGGGGATAAGCCATCCCGGCCAGGCCTGCGGACTGTCGCGGGTAGCGACGATCCCGAGATTGAATGAGGCATCCCCAGCGGACCTGTTTCATCTCACAGTTCGTTTGATTGTCCGATTTTCGAGTTTTCTCAAGGAATCATCGTCATGCGCCATCGCAAAACCGGTCGCAAACTGAATCGCACCAGCAGCCATCGCAAGGCCATGCTGCGCAACATGGCCGCTTCACTGTTCACTCACGAACTCATCCGGACCACCTTGCCCAAGGCCAAGGAGTTGCGCCGGGTCGCCGAACCGCTGATCACGCTGTCCAAGGAAGACAGCGTGGCTCGCCGGCGGCTGGCTTTCGACCGGTTGCGCGATCGCAGCGTGGTGACCAAGCTGTTCAACCATTTGGGACCCCGCTACAAGTCGCGTCCGGGCGGATACCTGCGCATTCTGAAGTGCGGTTTCCGGGATGGTGACAACGCGCCCATGGCCTATGTCGAACTGGTCGACCGCCCCGAGGCGGTGGCCGAATAGGGCAGGCGCGGCGCCGATAACGAAAAGCCGGGACGAGCCCGGCTTTTTTATGCCTGATGAATCGATTCAGGTTAGGGTGCGGGTCGCCGCTTGCAGAAGATCCCACAAGTCGAAAATCCGCGCCACGTAGGCATCGTGCAGGCGGTAGCCATCGCCTTGGCCGGTCAGTTCCCGTTCGAGTGCGTCGAGCAGTTTTAGCAGCCTGCGCTCGTGCAGGCCAAGCGCCTGCTGGAGCGGATCGGTGATCACGCCGGCGAGGGCGCTCAGGATACCCAGCGCCACGATCAGGCCACCGGTGGTTGCGACCAGCAGCCCCGAGGATACGGCGGCGGGGAAAAGACCGTAGTACAGCGAGCCCAGCGTGGGTCCCAACATGAAATTGGCGATGGCCAGGTGATGGGCGATGGCGGCCGCGGTGGCGCCGCCGACGGCCATGGCGCCGGGCGTGAACTGTTGGAAGGCGGCAACGCCGGCGGCCAGGCCGAGCAACGAACCGGACAAATCCGCCGCCGCCGTGCGGCTGGCGGTATAGGTCGTCAGATAGTCCTCGAGTCGTTGTCGGAAGTTTTGGCGATGAGCCAGTTCGTCCAGTCGGATCAGATCCGGAACCAGCAACTGGCTGATGGTCGGGTGCGCCAGAATTTCCTCCAGCAGGGCATCCCGGGCGCAGTTCCGCCCGTCTTGCGCGAACGGGAGTTCCAGCAGTTCGCTGTAGATCAGCCACTCGATCTCCCGCTCGACGTCGGTTTTGAAACCGGGGGGAAGGCGGTCGAGTTGTCGGGCCAGCGAATCCAGTCCGAGTTTGCGACCGAGCGCCGAGCCACCGCGCGCCAGCAGTTGCGGAACGGCCCAGAGCACGTTGGCTGGCGTGCGCAGCATATCCTTGCCGAGCGCGCGTCGGTTGATCCGCAGCGCGCCCCTGAGTGAAAAGTGCTTTCGGGTGAAAGGTCTTACGCGGGTACGGCGTTCGACCAGATAACGGTGGGTGGCCTCGCTGACGGCGGCGTGAACCCGTCCTGCAAGCGCTTCATCGGACGTGTCCGACATGGTCGGTTCCTATGGTCCGCGCGGGACGAAAAAATGGAAACGACACCGATAAGGCGCGCGACGAACTTCGATCCCAGGGATGGGACTTCCCGGGGGCGTACTTTTCGCCTACCCGGAAATGGCTTCGCGGAGTTGCTGGCCCAAACCCTGGATCACCAGAAGATGGTAACGGGCTTCAAGCATATCCCGGTAAGGTCCGAAACATTCGCCGAGCATCTTGAACCACCAGCCGCCATTTTCGAACCAGACGAAGGGGTGATGAAATTTATAACTGCCGCGCATGGAATGTAACCTCTCACCTGTAACCTGACGTGCCCGCGGGCCAAAGGCGCCTGACGAGCTTCACTTTTCTCTTTTTGCGTTGGCGCCGAACTCGTTCCCAGGCCGCGAGGCGAAGGAAGAGCGATCGGATGGCGCAACCATAATTTTAGTTGATGGGTGACTGCTTTTGATTGAAGGTTTCAGCAATCCGAAGCAGCAAATCAACTGGAGTAATGACACCATAAATGGTTTTTTGTTGCAACGCAAAATAAATTGTGTTTCGTGGACGCCCGCGACGGCGTCCACGAAGTCAGGCGGCTCGCGCGATTTCGGACGCGGAGAAGGGGTGGGGAACGGGGTCGAGGAGTAGGGACGGGATCAGGCGACCTGTAAAACAAGCTTGCCGACGTGGCGGTTGGATTCCATCAGGACATGCGCGGCGGCGGCTTCGTTCAGTGGGAAGACCCGGTCGATCATCGGCCGGATCGCGCCGCTGGCGAGCAGTGGCCAGACGGTTTGCAGCAGGGCCGCGGCGATGGGCGCCTTGTGTTCGACGGGCCGGGCGCGCAAGGTCGAGCCGGTAATCGTCAGTCGCTTCATCATCACCGGCGCCAGGTTCAGTTCCACCTTGGCCCCGCGCAGGAAAGCGATGAACACTAGCCGACCCTCGACCGCCAGCGCGCTGAGATTGCGCTGGACGTAATCGCCGCCGACCATGTCCAGGATGACATCCACGCCTCGATTGCGGGTGATTTCCTTGATCGCCTGGACGAAATCTTCCTCGCGGTAGTTGATGGCCCGTTCGGCTCCCAAGTCCAGACAGGCTCGAACCTTGTCGGCGCCGCCGACGGTGGCGAACACCCGCGAGCCCAGGGCCTTGGCGAGTTGGATGGCGGTGGTGCCGATGCCGCTGGTGCCGCCATGAATCAGCAGGCTTTCGCCGGGTTGCAGCCGTGCCCGGTCGAAGACGTTGCTCCAGACGGTAAAGAAGGTTTCCGGCAGCGCGGCGGCCTGTTGCAGGTTCAGCCCGCCTGGGATGGGTAGGCACTGGGGAGCGGGTGCGGTGCAATATTCGGCGTAGCCGCCGCCCGTCAGCAGGGCGCACACCTCGTCGCCGATCCGCCAGTCCGTCACGTCTCCGCCCAGCGCGGCGATGGTGCCGGCCACTTCCAGACCGGGAATGTCGGACGCGCCCGGCGGTGGCGGATAACCTCCTTGGCGTTGCAAACAGTCGGGACGATTGACGCCTGCGGTTGCGACCTGGATCAGGACTTCGCCGGGCGCGGGCTGCGGCACGGGCCGGTGGGTGGGTGCCAGCTTTTCGGGACCACCGGGTTCGGTGATTTCGATGGCGGTCATCAGTTCGGGCAGGGTCGGGGTCATGGCACGGTCTCAAAGCCTATACAAAATCCCCTCTCCCTTTGGGAGAGGGGTTTGGGGTGAGGGTTCTTTCGATCACTGAATGGGTTCACGAGCACTTGGAATCGCCGCAGTTCAGACAGGTCAGGCAGCCGTCCATGACGATGACTGCCTTGGTGTGGCATTTTCCGCAGAGGGTGGCTTCCGGCGGGAAGGTATCCTCGCCCGCCTCCTCGATGGCTTTCATGCCGAGTTCGTACTTGGCGCGGTGCTCGTCGATCATTTTACGCTGGCGTTCGTCCGGACCGTCTTCCCCGAGCAGGCCGATGGAGCGCATGTGCGACTCGATCACATCGCCGATTTCCGCCACCAGCGAGGGCATGTATTTGCCGCCTTTCTTGAAGTAGCCGCCCTTGGGATCGAACACCGAGCGCATTTCTTCCACCAGGAAGGTCACGTCGCCACCCTTGCGGAACACCGCCGAGATGATGCGGGTCAGGGCGACGATCCATTGAAAGTGCTCCATGGCCTTGGAGTTGATGAAAATCTCGAACGGGCGCCGTACCTCGTGCTGGGTGCCGCAGTTGAGCACGATATCGTTGATCGTAATGTACAGGGCGTGATCCGACAGCGGCGTTTTGACCTTGTAGGTGGCGCCGGGCAGCACTTCGGGCCGGGCCACGCTTTCGTGCATTTGCTGCACGGCTTGGGGTGACCCGCTCGTTGGCGCCAGTGGTATCTCGTCGGGTTTGACGACGCTGTAGCGGACGATCTTTTTCTCGATCTTGATGGCCATGTCATGCCTCCGAAGCTGGCTGGCGCCATGCGGGATTACCACTTTCCATGATAGCCCTCCTTCAGGGCATCGTATAAGTTGGCGGCGGTGTGGGTTTCGCCGCCGTACTCGATTTCCTCGTTCCCCTCGACATCGATTTCCGAGCCATCCTCCAGCACGAACCGATAGACGGTGTTCGCCAGATTCTGCTCCTTTACTCGTAGTGATGCTTGCAGGCGATAATGGTCATGGTATCAGCTTCGACCTTGTAGACCAGTCGATGCACGTTTGTGATACGCCGCGACCAGTAGCCCTGCAACTCGTGTTTCAGTGGTTCCGGCTTGCCGATGCCTTGATGGGGGTTGCGCGCGATATCCAGGATCAGAGTCACGATGCGCTTGTAAATCTTCCGGTCCTGTTCAGCCCAGGCAGTGAAATCAGCAAAAGCCTCCCTTTCGAAGGCGATCTTCATTGCAGATCGGACAGGTTCACCGTCACCAGATTACGCTGGTGCCGGACATTTTCCATCGCTTCCAGCAGGCGGGCGCGATTGGCCGGTGTCGCCAGCAGATAGGCAGTCTCATCCTCTTCCATGGCGTCGGCCTCGCAGATCGCAATCTCGATGGTCTTGTGGCGGAACAAGGTCTTAAGGGACTCCAGAAAATCGACCGACAGTTCGTCAGCGTTCAGGCGATAGAGGGTATACATGACGGTTTTCCCAACACGGAAAGTACGTTAAGAATAAAATGGGATCCTGGCTGATTTGTGGAATCCCTTTACAAGGAAGGAAATTCACCACTTCCCATAATAGCCTTCCTTTAAGGCGTCGAATAAATTCGCGGCGGTGTGGGTTTCGCCGTCGTACTCGATCTCCTCGTTCCCCTTGACCTCGATTTCCGAACCATCCTCCAGCACGAACCGATAGCGGGTATTCGCCAGATCCTGCTCCTTGACCAGCACGCCCTGGAACGCCTCGGGGTTGAAGCGGAATGTGGTGCAGCCCTTCAAGCCTTGCTCGTGGGCGTAGAGGTAGATGCCCTTGAAATCCTCGTAGGGAAAATCGGTAGGGACGTTCGCCGTCTTGGAGATGCTGGAATCGATCCACTTCTGCGCGGCGGCCTGGATGTCCACATGTTGTTTGGGAGTCACGTCGTCGGCGGTGATGAAGTAGTCCGGCAGCCGCTGTTCGGGAGATTCGGAGTCGGGCATGGCCTTGGCGTTGATCAGATGCCGGTAGGCCAGGAGTTCGAAGGAGAAGACATCTACCTTTTCCTTGGTTTTCTTGCCAGGCCGGATGACGTTGCGGGAGTAGTGATGCGCGAAGCTGGGTTCGATGCCGTTGCTGGCGTTGTTGGCCAGCGACAGCGCGATGGTCCCGGTGGGGGCGATGGACGTATGGTGGGTGAAGCGGGCGCCGACCTGGGTCAGATCCTCAACCAGTTGAGGATCGATTTCAGCGACTCTTTGCATGTAGCGGCTATGGCGGGCGTGCAGTACCTTACCCTTGACGCGGTCGCCTTCCTTGAACCCATCGCGGGCCAGTTCCGGGCGCCGATGCAACAGGTCCGTGGTGACGGTGAACTCCTGTTCCATAATGGGCGCTGGCCCTTTTTCCCGTGCCAGTTCCAGCGCCACGCGCCAGCCGGTCAGCGCCATCTCCCGCGTCACCTCCTCGGTGAAGGCCAGCGATTCCGGCGAACCGTATTTCATCCGCAGCATCGTCAGGGTGGAGCCGAGTCCCAGATAGCCCATGCCGTGGCGGCGTTTGCCGAGGATTTCCTGGCGTTGCGATTCCAGCGGCAGGCCGTTGATTTCCACCACGTTGTCGAGCATCCGGGTAAAAATGGCGACCACCTCGCGGTAGGTGTCCCAATCGAACCTGGCCCGGTCGGTGAAGGGGTTCTGGACAAACGGCGTCAGGTTGACCGAACCTAGCAGGCACGAACCGTAAGGGGGGAGCATCTGCTCGCCACAGTTGTGGGCGTGGAAACCGTTGGCGTCGAAGCAATTAATGCCCGGCACTTGCACGTCATAGACATCCTCGATACCGGTAGGGATGATGGCTTCAACGCGGGTGGTGAATCGTTCGCGGTTGATCGCGCGTTCGTAGTTCGCGAGGAGCGCATCCAGACGGATGGCTTTGTCGTGATCGGCGAATCCGATCAGATCGCGAAACCGCAACAGGTTTTCCCCGCTGATCGCGAGTTCGTGTTGGGTGCGGGTCGCGTAATGGGCCATGCCACCCTTGCCGTCTGGCAGCAGCGAACTACCAGCGGGGCGTCGCTCGCGGTAAAGGGTCGAGGCGATACCCAGACGCAGCAACATGCGCTGCGCGGCCTCCAGGAAAGCGAGATTCGATTGGGATAGACGTACCGACACCCCCTTGAGTTGACTGCCCTGCACCGAGCCGTCGGTGTCGAATAATCCGCGCAGAAAGCCTTGGTAAAATTCGCTGGAAGTTTGCTCCATGGAGGGGGTGATCATCTTGGCGCTGGGACGCATCCCCAGATCGAAAGCCAGATCGCGGATCGACGCCGTGGCAAGACGATATTCATTGCGCCCGGCTACCTTATGCCAGCCGACGAAGTCGGCACGGTGAGGTAAAGTGTTGGCGGCGGCTAGCGCCTCGGCCATCACATTCCGAATCCCGGAAGCAATCTCGGGAACGACGCCATTGGCCACGCTGGCGCACTGCCAGACCGAGAGTACCGCGGCATTCTGGTTCAGAGTCCCATCGCCCAGCAGCAGGCCTATCAGATACCCTTCGTGACGACCGTAGGCGCCACTCCATTTTGTATTAGCGCGGTGGTCGTTGAGCAGCACGCGGTCGCCTGTTCGCAACTCGCCCGCCGCGCACCATTCGGTATCGACACTATGGCGGGTGTAGCGCACGACACGACGAAGACGGTGATCGGCCGTGAGCCTCAGGTTGTAGCCTTCCGCGGTTTGTAAGCGCACTACTGGCTTGGCGTCGGTGCGAAAGAAACCCTCGGGGCCGCTCGTGTGATCCTGGCCGTCCACTCGCGCCGCAAAGGGTTGTCCAATTAAATCGGAGACTTGTCGAGGGCCAGCGGTGGTTTGCACCCAGGTATCGGCAGTGACGCAGGGATTACTAGCCCTAATATTTTCGCAGAACCAGTTATTGTTCATTTCATTGACTTCATCGATGAGAATGAACCCCGGCTCGGCGTAATCGTAAGTGGAGGCCATGATCAGATCCCACAGCCGCCGGGCGCGAATTTTCCGGTAAATCTTGCAAGCGACCTCGTCGTTGTCATTGACGATCAAACCCTGTTGCGTCGGCCATGCGCGCCAGATGATCTGGTCGGGATCGTGGAGATCGACCCGGTCCTGTTCGGCTTCCTTGGCCAAGAGCGGGAAGGCCAGCCGCCATTCGGCGTCCTGCTTGACCGCTTCCATGAATTCACGGGTGATCAGCAGCGACAAATTGAACTGCCGAAGGCGACCGGCCTCGCGCTTGGCGCGGATGAATTCCAGAACGTCGGGATGGCCGATGTCGAAGGTGCCCATTTGCGCCCCGCGCCGCCCGCCTGCCGACGATACGGTGAAACACATCTTGTCGTAGATATCCATGAACGACAGTGGTCCGGAGGTGTAGGCGCCAGCCCCGGAAACGTAGGCGCCGCGCGGGCGGAGAGTGGAAAATTCATAGCCGATACCACAGCCCGCTTTCAGCGTCAGCCCCGCTTCATGCACCTTGCGCAGGATGTCGTCCATGGAATCCAGAATGGTGCCGGAAACCGTGCAGTTAATCGTGGACGTGGCGGGTTTGTGCTCCCAGGCGCCGGCGTTGGAGATGATGCGACCCGCCGGAATGGCGCCATGGCGCAGCGCCCACAGGAATTTTTCGTACCAGCGCTCCCGCAGTTCGGGCGTGCCTTCCACATCGGCCAGCGCCCGGGCCACCCGCTGATAGGTGCTGTCGATGGTCTCGTCAATCGGTCGACCATCCTTGGCCGTCAGCCGGTATTTCTTGTCCCAGATATCCCAGGAGGCTGGCTGCATCGGCACATCGGCGGCGTTGGTCGGACGGTCGACGGGCTGCAGATGCGCGGTCTTCATGGGCGAACCTCCTCGGAGTGCTGTGATTGTCCTGGATTTTTTCGGAGTACAACAAGACCGCGACTTGGCGGCTGGTCCCATATAGTGTGGTAAAAAAAAATAAAAACACAACAGGATGTGTTCTACTGTCGTTTAATGCTTTGTTTCCATTGAAAATCGACCGAGCCGAAGGATCCGTGTGATCGCACGGGCCAGGACCCGCGGAAACCTTGTTGTCAAGGGGTGGAACCAGTGGTATAACCCGCTAAACTTTTGGTGGGTACCGTCGATAACGGATACAAAAACCGAGGGAGAAACCATGAAGATCTCGTATGTTCCTCTTGTGGCCGTAATCGGCCTTGGGTTGGTCGGGTGCGGCGTTCCCATGCCGATAACCGGATATTATCCCACCACGCCTCAGAATCTAGTGGTATCGGCGCAGCAATGGGATATCCTGGCGACTAGTACCGCGGATCGCCTGGCGGCTTCGTTGCTTGCGCCCAAACCCCCTCAGCCGGTCGTGCTCTATGTGAGCCGTCCCAACGTGTCCAGTGAATTCCTGACCGCTTTCAATACCTTGTTGATAACTCGCCTGATGGATCGCGGCTTCGTCGTCACCGAAAGCCCCTCGGCCGGAGTGCCAGTCGCGGCGCAGGTGCAAGTCGTCGTACTGAATGACGAACTCATCTTGACCACCTCGGTCACCAATGGTGAACGGTACGTCACCCGCCTGAGCGATATTTACTACATTGATAAGACCAGGCTCAGTCAATACGTTGCGCAAGTGCCTTCGGCCACCAGGATTATGGAGGTTGTCGGACCATGAGTCGGAATATGATTTCGCGTGGGGGCGTGGCCCTGCTGGCCGCGCTGAGTCTGGGCATACTGGGGTGCGCTTCCTCGGCCGATGACGTGCCGGTCCGCCCGATCATTCAAGATGTGAACCTGGTCGACGCGAGCTACGCCGCCGCCGATGCCCTGCTGACGCGGACGCCCTGGCTTAAGGATCGGCGCGATCCGCTGCTGGTCGCCACGTTCGTGGATATCAACAATCTGGAAACGTCGTCCGGTCTGGGTCGAGTCATTGGCGAGCAGATCGGTTCGCGGTTCGCCCAGCAGGGCTTTACGGTGATCGAGATCAAGATGCGCAACAATATCTTCGTCGCCGAAGGCACGGGAGAATTGATGTTGTCGCGTTCGGTCAAGGAGATCAGCCAGTCGCACAACGCGGCGGCGGTGGTCGCCGGTACCTATGCGGTCGCGCGGCAGTCAGTCTATGTCAACGCCCGCCTGATCCGCGCCACCGACAATCTGGTGCTGGCGGCGTATGACTACGTGCTGCCGTACGGGCCGGACGCCAAGGCGCTGGTGGCCGCTCAATAGCGAACGACCGGCGGGGTTGCCCGCCCGGCAAATCAAACGCTCTTCCTCCACCGAAGGAGGAAGAGCGTTGTCGTTTTCGCCGGTTCAGTTTGCTCGAACGGCGGTCAACCCTAGCCGCTCGCAGATCGCCAGCGTCGGACCGGACTGGTTCATCGTGTAGAAATGCAGTCCCGGCGCGCCGCCGTCCAGCAGGCGCCGGCACAGGTCGGCGACCACATCCAGTCCATAGGCGCGAATCGCGTCGCGGTCGTCCCCGCAGCTTTCCAGCCGCTTGCGAATCCAGCGCGGGATTTCCGCTCCGCAGTTGTCCGAGAACCGCGCCAGTTGGGTGAAGTTGGTGATCGGCATGATGCCGGGCACGATGGGCAAATCCAGCCCCAGTTTCTCGCAGTCGTCCACGAAGCGGAAATAGGAATCCGGGTTATAGAAATATTGAGTGATGGCGCTGTCGGCGCCAGCCTCGATCTTGCGCTTGAAGTTGAACAGATCGCGCTCGGTGTTCGGGGCTTGCGGATGAAATTCCGGATAGGCGGCGACTTCAATGTGAAAGTAGTCGCCGGTTTCGGCCCGGATGAATTCCACCAGTTCGTTGGCGTAGCGGAATTCGCCGAATTCGCGCATGCCGGACGGCAGATCGCCGCGCAGGGCGACGAGGCGGTGGATGCCTTGGGCGCGGTAGTGATCCAGAATTTCCCCAATTCCCGCGCGGGTCGAGGCCACGCAGGTCAGATGCGGGGCAGCGTCCACGCCGCTGTGCGCCTGAATGGCCTGGATCGCCTGGAAGGTGCGTTCGCGGGTGGAACCTCCGGCCCCATAGGTGACCGAGAAGAACGCCGGTCGCATCCGCATCAGTTCCTCTCGCGCGGCAAACAGCTTGCGCATTCCTTCGTCGGTGTTGGGTGGGAAAAATTCGCAGCTGAAAACCTTGGGATGGCGTTTCTGGGAATTCATGACGGTAACAGGGCGTGGGTAGTCAAGACGGAAACCGGCGACCGGCGCAAGGTTTCCCACGCCGGTCGCCAGGGGTTCACGTTTAATACCGATAACTGTCCGTCTTATACGGCCCATCCACCGCGACGCCGATATACGCGGCCTGTTCCGGCGTGAGCGTGGTCAGATGGACGCCGATCCGATCCAGATGCAGCCGGGCCACTTTCTCGTCAAGGTGCTTGGGCAGCACGTAGACCTTGTTCTCGTATTGCCCGCCGCGGGTGAACAGTTCGATCTGCGCCAGCGTTTGGTTGGTAAACGAATTGGACATCACGAAGCTGGGATGGCCGGTGGCGCAACCCAGATTGACCAGCCGGCCTTCGGCCAGCAGGATGATGCGCTTGCCGTCGGGGAAGACGATGTGATCCACCTGCGGCTTGATGTTTTCCCAGCGATATCGCTTCAAGTTGGCGACTTCGATTTCGGAATCGAAATGGCCGATGTTGCAGACGATGGCCTGGTTTTTCATTCGCGCCATGTGGTCGTGAGTGATGACGCCGACATTGCCGGTGGCGGTGACGAAGATGTCGCCCTTGTCCGCCGCGTCGTTCATCGTGACCACTCGATAACCTTCCATCGCCGCCTGCAAGGCGCAGATCGGATCGATTTCGGTGACCCACACCGTCGCGCCCAAGCCCTTGAGCGACTGCGCGCAACCCTTGCCGACGTCGCCGTAGCCCAGCACCACCGCGATCTTGCCGGCGATCATCACGTCGGTGGCGCGCTTGATGCCGTCCACCAGCGATTCGCGGCAGCCGTAAAGGTTGTCGAACTTGGACTTGGTCACCGAATCGTTGACGTTGATGGCGGGGAAGGGCAGCCGTCCCTCCTTCTCCATCGTGTACAGGCGGTGGACGCCGGTCGTCGTTTCCTCGGTCACGCCCTTGATGTTGGCCTGAGTCCGGGAATAGAACGTGGGGTCGCGGTCCAGACGCTGGCGGATCGCGGCGAACAGGACCTGCTCTTCCTCGCAGGTCGGCTTGGCGATCAGCGAGCGATCCCGCTCCGCCCGGGCGCCGAGCGTGACCAGCAGGGTCGCGTCGCCCCCGTCGTCCAGGATCATGTTGGGCGTGCCGCCATCCTGCCATTCCAAGATATGATGGGTGAAATCCCAGTACTCTTCCAGCGACTCGCCCTTGTAGGCGAACACCGGAATGCCGTCGGCGGCGATGGCGGCGGCGGCGTGGTCCTGGGTCGAGAAGATGTTGCAGGAAGCCCAGCGAATGTCCGCGCCCAGCGCCGCCAGCGTTTCGATCAACACGGCGGTCTGGATGGTCATGTGCAGCGACCCGGCGATGCGGGCGCCCTTGAGTGGTTGCCGGTCCCGATATTCGGCCCGGATCGCCATCAGGCCAGGCATCTCGGTTTCGGCGATGGCGATTTCCTTGCGGCCCCAGTCGGCCAGGGAAAGATCGGCGACGTGGTAATCAGCGAACGGTTTTTCGCGCACGACGGCGTTCATAACGTACTCCATATACGGTTGAACGGGCGCCGTTGGCTTGGGAAAGCCGCGCCATGCCGAGCCTGACGGCGGAGACCGTTGCAGCGCCCCTCGGCATGGGGGCGAATCGTGAAGCGGTTTACAGACCCGCCGCGTCCCGCAGCGCGTCGGCCTTGTCGGTGTACTCCCAGGTGAATTCCGGTTCCTCGCGTCCGAAGTGGCCGTAGGCGGCGGTCTTGCGGTAGATCGGCCGGATCAGGTTCAGCATCTTGACCAATCCGTAGGGTCGAAGGTCGAAATGACCGCGCACGATTTCGACGAGCCGGTCTTCGTCGATCTTGCCGGTGCCGAAGGTATTGATGCTGATCGAGGTCGGTTCGGCCACGCCAATCGCATAAGACACCTGAATTTCACAACGTTCCGCCAGGCCGGCGGCCACGATGTTCTTGGCCACGTAGCGGCCGGCATAGGCGGCGGACCGATCCACCTTGGACGGGTCCTTGCCGGAAAACGCCCCCCCGCCGTGATGCGCGGAGCCGCCGTAGGTATCGACGATGATCTTGCGCCCGGTCAGGCCGCAATCGCCCACCGGCCCGCCGATGACGAAGCTGCCGGTCGGGTTGATGTGGTACTGGGTGTGCTTGTCCAGCCACTCGGCCGGCAGCACCGGCAGGATGATGTTTTCCATCACTGCTTCGCACAGCAGTTTGTAGCTGATGTCCGGGTCGTGCTGGGTGGACAGCACCACCGCTTCGACGCCCACCGCCTTGTTGCCCTGATAGCGGAACGTAATCTGGCTCTTGGCGTCGGGCCGCAGCCAGGGCAGCACGCCGCTCTTGCGCATCTCGGCTTGCCGCTGCACCAGCCGGTGAGCGTAGGTAATCGGGGCGGGCATCAGCACGTCGGTTTCGTTGCAGGCGTAGCCGAACATCAGCCCCTGATCGCCGGCGCCCTGCTCCTCCGGCTTGTCGCGATTCACGCCTTGGGCGATATTGGGCGACTGCTTGCCGATGCAGGACAGCACCGCGCAGGTCGCGCCGTCGAAGCCGACATGCGAGTTGTCGTAGCCGATGCCGACGACGGTATCGCGCACGATCTGATCGAAATCCACCCACGCGGCCGTGGTGATTTCGCCAGCCAGGACGACGACGCCGGTCTTGATCAGCGTTTCGCAGGCCACGCGGGCCTTGGGGTCCTCGGCGATAATGGCATCCAGCACGGCATCGGAAATCTGGTCGGCGATTTTATCCGGATGCCCTTCGGAAACGGATTCGGAGGTGAACAGATAGGTTCGGCTCATGGGATGACGTATCCTCAGACGACGGTTGCGGCAGGCGGAGTTCCGTGCGCCGAGACGGCGGCGGTAATTTAAAATCTTAATATCGCAAGTCTACTCGGAATATGCTGCATTTGCATCTGGGCTTTTTATGCCGTTTGGTTATTGGTAATTGCCATGAACAAGGAATTTGCCTGTTGGGTTGTGGAAGGGCGCGGCCATTCGACGAAATCACAACCCCAATTCCATTCCGCGACCGAAAGGCGTGGTTCCGAGTCGTATCCCGCGAAGCATGGATTTTTTCGGCTGGCGGTGCTGGCCATTCTGCCGCTGTTGGTCGCCTTCCGCTGGCCCTGGCAAGCCGCTGGGGATGCTGGACGGATTGAGTTGTCGGGCACCGTTGAAGCGAGGGAGGTGGATCTGGCCTTCCAGGTCGGCGGCCGGATCGCTCGACTGCAAGTGGACGAAGGTGATGCCGTCCAGGTCGACCAATTGGTGGCCACGCTGGATGCCGGTGACTACCAGTTGGCGCTACGCAATGCCACGGCCCAGATGGAGGCGGCGGAAGCGGCCCTGGCGGTTTTGCGGGCCGGGACCCGTCCCCAGGAACTGCGGGTGGCCGAGGCGAAGCTGAATCAGGCTCAGGCCGATCTCGACTACGCTCGCGCCGAGTTCGAGCGGATTGCCGAACTGGTTCCCAGTAAACTGGCGACCGAGAGCCAACTGGATCAGGCGCGTCAGCGGCAAAACGTGGCCTTGGCCGGGGTCGAACAGGCGCGACAGACGCTGGCGCTGCTGCGGGAGGGGCCACGGCGGGAGGACATCGATCAGGCCGCCGCCACCCTCCGCGCCCGACAGGCGGCGGTCGAAACCGCTCGACGGCAATTGGACTATACCCAATTGCGCAGCCCGGTCGCGGGCGTGATATCGGTGCGGCTGGCCGAAGCCGGCGAGGTGGTGCCGGCCGGAAAAGCGGTATTGCGGGTCGCCGAACTCGGTCGCCCGTGGGTGCGGGCGTATTTAAACGAGGCCGATCTGGTCCGGGTTCGATTGGGGCAACCAGCGCAGGTGCGAGTGGACGGCTTGCCGGGCCAGGTATTGACCGGCCGGCTCGGTTTCATCTCCCCGGATGCCGAATTTACCCCGAAAACCGTGGAAACCCGCGCCCTGCGGGTGGATCTGGTCTATCGGGTCAAAATTGAAGTGGATAATCCCGTCGGGGCGCTGAAATTGGGCATGCCGGCGGATGTCGTGCTCCAGATTGTCGCACCATGAGTGTGGCCGCGATTGAGATGGCCGGCTTGTGCTTTGCTTATGGCGAGGTGTCGGTACTGGCCGGGGTGGGGCTGCACGTTGCGCCGGGCGAGATTTTTGGGATCGTCGGCGCGGATGGCGCCGGCAAGACCACTCTGTTGCAACTGGCGGTCGGGCAACGAATCCCGAAGGAGGGTCGGATTCGCGTGCTGGAACGGGATGCCGCCGATCCGGCCTTGCGCGACGAGATCGCCTATATGCCGCAGGGCTTTGGCCTGTATCGAGATTTGTCGGTGCGGGAAAACCTCGATTTCTTCGCCGACCTGCATGACTTGACCCGAGCCGAAGCGCGTTCGCGCATCGCCGACCTGCTGGAGCGCACCGGGCTGGCGGGATTCGAGGATCGCCGGGCCGCCGATCTGTCCGGTGGGATGATGCAGAAGCTGGCGCTGGCCTGCGCCCTGGTCAGCCAGCCCCGGGCGATGTTTCTGGACGAGCCGACCACCGGAGTGGACCCGGTGTCGCGGCGAGCGTTCTGGCGGTTGTTGAACGGGGTGCGCGCCGAGGGCGTGGCAATTCTGTACGCCACCGCCAACATGGATGAGGCGGAACGTTGCGACCGGGTGGGATTGCTGCGCGCCGGGCGGCTGGATCGGCAGGGTACTCCTCTGGAATTGACCCTCGATGCCGATGCCCGGTTGATCGGCGTGTCTGGCGCCGCCGCGCGACAACGGCGCGCGGCGTTGTTGGCGTGGCCGATGGTGAGGCTGGTGTTTCCGGTCGGGCGGCAATTGCGGGTCTGGCTGGATGCGGACTGCCCGTTGGCTGAGTTTCAGACTCGATTGCGCGCGCTGGATTCCGGTTTGGACGCGCAACCGTTGCGGCCGACCTTGCAGGACGCGGCGCTGCGGCAGCTGGCGCTGGCCGAGGAGCTTGGCTCGAATTCTTGAGCCAAGTGCCCCGAAACCCTTTCCGCTCCGGGACGGCATCACGTCTTGGGGTGGGTGTGGGTGTGGTCGTGCGGTTGGTCGTGGCGGTCGTGGCCGTGACGGCTTCTCACCATCTCGGCGGGCACGAGATGGAGGTTCCCGTGGCGCACCCCGGTTTCGGCGATAGTCGCTTCGGCCAGGCGGCGAACGTCGGCCGTGGCGCCTTGGAGAACGGCGATTTCCAGGCAGTTCTCGTGGTCGAGATGGACGTGCAGGGTCGACAGCACCAGATCGTGGTGGGCGTGTTGAGTCTGGGTGAGCCGGCTCGCCAACTCGCGCTGGTGATGGTTGTAAACGTAGGAGAGACAAGCCACGGTGTGCTCGGCCCGGTTCTCCTCCAGCCGATCCCGCTCCAGCCGCTGGCGCACCAGATCGCGGATGGCTTCGGAACGATTCGCGTAGCCTTTGTGCTTGATGTAGGCGTCGAACTCATCCAGCAGTTTGTCCTCCAGGGAGATGGTTACGCGGCCCATACGGCTTCCTCTTCTCGCGGCGTGTTCCCCCTAGCATAGCGGTTGGCGGATCGAGTAGGAAATAACGCAGAAGACGCACGATCCCGGCGCGGAGAGTCCGATCATGCCGCGGAGAATCCCATGGCGCATTCCGATGATGTGTTACTCGGTCCCGTCTCGTGGCGGGCGCCGCGGTGTCCTGGGTCGGCCGGGGATCGCGTTTTGTCGGCGCGCTCAGAAAAATGCGCCATTGGAAATTTGTTAGGGAAAAGCCCGGACGGGAGGCTGATCTCGATCAGGTTCCGTTAGGGCGAAAAAATTCCCCTTGTCGGCCAGTTCGATCAAACGCGATCGCGCCAGCTCGCTGCCCGAGGTGCTTTCGCACAATTGTTCCAGCAACACGTCCGCGCTATTGCAGGATTCCAGTGCCCGCGCCATCACCGCATCGATGCAGTAACGCCATTCTTCCAGTTCGGGAGCTGCGGACTTGGGCAAGAAGGAGCCATGGTAAAGGTTGCAGGCGAGATGGTTTTTTTTCTGGCGCAGGACTTTCCACAGCTCGATGAAATCTGCCCAGACCGTTACCGACAGTCGGTAAGGACGGGAACTGATCTGGCCACCCAGCAAATGGCGCAGGTGGGACAATTCGGCCTTCAGGGTGCTCAAGCATACCGGATTGTCGCCGTACAGAGCCGCATGCAGCGCGTCCAGCGCCAATCCGTGGGGATTCAGGGCCAACAGACACAGAATTTCCATCTGGCGCAGGGTCAGATGCAGCGATTCGCCGCGAAAGATCGCCTGGGATCGACCCAGAGCATAAATTTCCAAATCCGCCTTGGGTTTGGCGAAGGGCAGGTTTTTGGCGATCGAACGGGCGAACTCATCCACGGCGGCTTGGCCAAGTGGCGTATGCAGGTTCCAGGTGCTGGATATATCCAGGATCCCCATAATTTCGCCAGTTTGCGGATGGACGATGGGCGCCGCGTAGCACACCCAGTCGTGAACGTAGGGTGCGAAATGCTCGGCGGAAAAAACGGTGACCGAGCGTTGCAGCTCCAGTGCCAACCCGACCGCATTGGTACCGGCCGAACGTTCGTTCCAAAGACCGCCTGCGGTGAAATTAACCGCCTCGGCGCGCTTGAGCATATGGCTGCTGGCGAATGTCCACAGCAAGCGGCCCTGCCTGTCGGCTATGGCAGCCAATAAAGAGCCTTCCTTAGCCAGTTGCGTCAACTGGTCCAGCACGCGATGGGCCGCTTGCCGCAACGGCGATTCGTGCCACAGGCGTTTGGTCGCATCCTGATCATCCAGCGGAGCATGGTCTCGGCGTGGACTGAGATGGCGCAAGCTCCGTTGCCAGGAAGCCGCGATTTCGGCTTGGATCGTATCTATCTGGAACGAGCAATCTACGATAAACCCGTTCCAGGATTTTTCTGTCACGAGGCGGCGCTCGCGCAACGTCGGCACAACGGCCATGAGCTTTCGCATCGCCCTCCTCCTGGGTGGATTCGTTAGGTGCTGTCCTAGAGACAAGCGGCTACTGCTTTGTTGCCAGCGGATCGATGGTGCTCGGGAGATCAACCAACGGGGAAATGGGTTAACGAATAATGGTAAGTATAGATACGAATTATGCGGATTAAATCAAGAGTCGCGTGAAAAATATAATCCCAAATTAGCCAAGACCACCGAGGTGCTACACGACGCGCATTTCTTAGAAGCCGTATATAACTATTATTTTACAATCAAATACTTGCTGGTAATAGTAGCAGGGTGTGCAATCCGTACTGTACCCGGATCGCAAAGTAAATCAGTTATTTTTTGTGCGGTATTTTAACATCAACAGTTTCCTGGCGTTCTGACGCGAGGAGCATCGATGCCGAGAGGCGTCCTCAAAACCACCTTATATTTAAGGCTCAATATGGATTCCGGACTGTTGAGGACGGATCGCGCTGGCGGAGGTT
>JAVMKJ010000082.1:0-24649 GCA_031732855.1 Candidatus Competibacter sp. | reverse complement strand
AACCCGAAGCTTCGTCCGGGACCCGGATAAAACAGGCCCACATCAGCAGCAATCAATATAAATTGATATTTATCAATTGAACACATCCTCCTCGCCAATACCTCGCCGGAATTCGTGCGCGAGGTGGAAAGCCCTTATGGCGGCAAGGTTCGACGCGGCGTGGACGACTGGCTCGGTCGCGACTACTGGAATTTCCTGCAAACCAGCGCCCTGCACGGTTTCGACGGCGACGCCGACATCTTGCGCATGGCCGCGATGAACGCGGTACTGCATGGGTTCGACGCCTCGCCCATCGTGCGCCGCGATTCGATTTGCGGCAGCGAAGACCGCTGGGATGAAGTGCAGTTCGATGCGATCCTGGAAACCCACCGTTTTCCGGAGCCCGCACCGATGCCAAATCATCCCTGCGGATTCAGAAGGGCGATAAGCACGTGCTGTTTCTCGCCCATGCGCTCAGGAGCCTGCGTTGTGGTGGCCGGGCGGGGAGCGTCTTCCCCAACGGCATCCTGTTCGGCGACACCAGCAGCCATATCGAGGTGAAAAAGCGCCTGCTGGGCAAGTTCGATCTGCAAGCCGTGGTCACGCTGCCGAAAGGGATGTTCGAGCCGTACACGCCCAATCCGACCGGCTTTTTCGTGTTCGAGAACACCGGCAAACCGACTGAAAGCGTCTGGTTCTATCGGGTGGAGGGAGACGGTTCCACCCTCACCAAGGCGCGCAAGTTCGGCCCGCAGTACCGCAACAATTTTCCCGACCTGCTCGCCAAATGGCCGGCACGGGTCGAGGAACCTGGCCGCGCCTGGCGCGTACCGGCGCAACTCATCCGCGATAAAAACTACAACATGACGCTGTCCGGTTTGGGACTGATCGAACCTGAGAAGACCGAGCACGACGCGCCCGAAGAAATCCTGGAGCGTGTTGCCGAAAAACAGGGACGCATTCTGGAACTGGTGGAGGAAATGCGGGCGCTGCTACTGGAGGAAGCGGGCAATGGAGCGGTATGAGTTGCCGGAGGGGTGGGAGTGGCGGGCGTTAGGCGATCCTGAAGTGGCAGAAATCAACCCGAAGAAATCAGTCATGGTGGGCGCATGGAAGTGTTCAGCCATGATGGCTACGCCCGCGTTGACGCTCAGGGCGAAAGCTACGAGACTTTACCCGCCTTTTTCGAGGGTGGGCGCATGGAAGTGTTCAGCCATGATGGCTACGCCCGCGTTGACGCTCAGGGCGAAAGCTACGAGACTTTACCCGCCTTTTTCGAGGGAACCTTGGTGCAGGTTTGCCTGCGCTGCGATGATCGCTGCTACCGGCTGTCCAACGAACAGCTTTCACGACCGTTTTTTTAGATAGGGGAAGGGTTCGGCGATGCGAATCAACGTCAGAGAATGGGTGGGCGAAAATGCCATGACGCAGGACGATGGTCAGGTCATCTACAACCAGATTCATGATCCGCTGCGGCAGGGTGAAACCGTCGAACTGGATTTCGAGGGCGTGGACGTGTTCGCCTCGCCCTTCTTCAACACCAGCGTGGGCCGGTTGCTGGAAGACATGGAACGGGATGCACTCAATGCCCGGCTTCGGTTCGAGCATCTATCCGGCTTCGGCGAGCGGGTGTTGCGCCGCGTCATCGAAAACGCCGAGGAATATTACGCGGCTAGTCCGGAACACCGCCGGACTATGGAACGCATCGTTCGGGAAACAGCAGAGGCGATGTGATGCCGCCAACGGTTCGCGCCCAAGTGGTCGATATTCGGGGGGATGCCCCAACAGCGTCCGACCGCTTCCTGGTCGATAGCAACGCCTGGTACTGGCTGTTCTACGCCAGAGCGTCGCAAACCCCGTCAGCGCCACAGCCCTATCAACTCAGGTATTATCCCAACTACCTCAAACAAGCGATCCAAACCAAGTCGATCCTGTACTGTTGTGCTCTGAATTATGCCGAACTGGCCCACAACATCGAGAAAGCCGAGCGGGAGATTTACGCCGACAAAGCCAGCAAGAACATCGGCGCCAAGCCTTTCCGCCATGACTACCCCAACCAGCGCCTCAAGATCGTGAGGCTGATCGGCGATACATGGTCCGACGTGCGCAGCATTAGCACTCTGCTGGATCTGACCTTGGATTCTGCGTTCATGCAGTCCGCCATGACTCTATTCCCCTCAGTCGGCTTGGACGGCTACGACCTGTTCATGGCGGAAACAGCGCTCCATAGCGGCATCAGCCAGATCATCACCGACGATGGCGACTTTGCAACCGTCCCCGGAATCACGCTCTTCACTGCGAACCAACGGGTGATTCAAGACGCCAAAGCAGATCGTAAGCTATTAATTCGATAGGCTATTTTTAGCTTGACTTGCATCTCCATCCATTTGAATCGCATTATCCCGACCCCCTCTTTCGCCAACCACCCGATCAACTCTCATGGCCCAATACATCTACACCATGAACCGCGTGGGCAAGGTCGTGCCACCCAAGCGGGAAATCCTCAAGAACATCTCCCTGTCGTTCTTCCCCGGCGCCAAGATCGGCGTGCTGGGCCTGAACGGCTCCGGCAAATCCACCCTGCTGCGCATCATGGCCGGCGTCGATAGCGATATCATCGGCGAGGCCCGCCCCCAACCCGGCATCAAGATCGGCCTGCTGGCGCAGGAGCCGCAACTCGATCCCGGCAAGGACGTGCGCGGCAACGTCGAGGAAGCCGTCGAACCGATCAAGGCCGCTCTGGCGCGACTGGACGAAGTCTACGCCGCCTACGCCGACCCCGAGGCCGATTTCGAGAAGCTGGCCGCCGAACAGGCCGACCTCGAAGCCTGGCTGCAAGCCACCGACGGTCATAACCTGGACCGCACTCTGGACGTCGCCGCCGACGCCCTGCGCCTGCCGCCGTGGGACGCGGACGTCGCCACGCTCTCCGGCGGCGAGAAGCGGCGGGTGGCATTGTGCCGGCTGTTGCTCGCCAAGCCCGACATGCTGCTGCTGGACGAACCGACCAACCACCTCGACGCCGAATCGGTGGCCTGGCTGGAGCGTTTCCTGCTCGACTACCCGGGCACCGTGATCGCCGTCACCCACGATCGCTATTTCCTCGACAACGTCGCCGGCTGGATTCTGGAACTGGACCGCGGCTACGGCATCCCCTGGGAAGGCAATTACTCCTCCTGGCTGGAGCAGAAGGAGAAACGGCTGGAAATCGAGGAAAAGCAGGAAACCGCCCACATCAGGACGATGAAAGCGGAGCTGGAATGGGTGCGCGCCAATCCCAAGGGCCGCCACGCCAAGAGCAAGGCCCGCCTGGCCCGCTTCGAGGAGCTGGAATCGCAGGAATTCCAGAAGCGCAACGAAACCCAGGAACTGTACATTCCGCCGGGACCGCGCCTCGGCGACCTGGTGGTCGAAGCAACCGGCCTGCGCAAGGGCTTCGGCGACCGGCTGCTGATCGACGGTCTCGACTTCAAGCTGCCCAAGGGCGGCATCGTCGGGGTGATCGGCCCCAACGGCGCCGGCAAGACTACCCTGTTCCGGATGCTGGTCGGGCAGGAACGGCCGGACGGCGGCGAGCTGCGGGTCGGCAACACCGTCAAGCTGGCTTACGTGGACCAGTCGCGCGACGCCCTCGATCCCGGCAAGACGGTCTGGCAGGAAATCTCCGACGGGCTGGACACCATCGCCATCGGCAACTACCAGATCAATTCGCGCGCCTACGTCGGCCGCTTCAACTTCAAGGGACCGGACCAACAGAAGTTCGTCAAGGATCTGTCGGGCGGCGAACGCAACCGGCTTCACCTGGCCAAGCTGTTGAAAAGCGGCGGCAACGTCCTCCTGCTGGACGAACCGACCAACGATCTCGACGTGGAAACCTTGCGGGCGCTGGAAGAGGCGTTGCTGACTTTCGCCGGCTGCGCGGTGATCATCTCCCACGACCGCTGGTTCCTGGACCGCATCGCCACCCATATCCTGGCGTTCGAGGGCGATTCGCGGGTCGTCTGGTTCGAGGGCAACTACGCGGATTATGAAGCCGACCGCAAGCGGCGATTGGGCGTGGACGCCGACCAGCCGCACCGGATCAAGTACCGAAAATTGGCCTGATTTCTCCGCCGCCGCGTTCCGGCGGCGCAAAAAGGCCGCCGGAGCGCGGCCAGGTGTATAATGGCGTCACAGGGACACGGGAGACCGCCATGCTGAAGCCGCTCATCCCCGAAGGCGAAGCGTTGCGCCGGGCGTTCCAATGGCTCGCCGACCAGGGGCATTGCACCCTTAATACCGTGGAACAGGCCAGTCTGATGTTCGACCTGACCCCGCGGGACGAGGAATTCCTGCTGCGGCAGTTCGTCCACCACCACGGCGCCGCCAGCGACGCTCCCCTCTCAGGGCAACAGCGGGCTTCCGGTTAGCCGCCGGGCAAAGTTGACCAGCATGGCGGCGGTCGCGCCCCAAATGAAGCGGTCCTGGTAGGGAATGACGTAGTACCGCCGCTGCTGGCCCTTGTAGAACATCCTGCGGGATTCGTGGTTGCGCGGATCGAGCACGAACTCCAGCGGCACCTCGAACGCCTCGGCGACTTCGAACGCATCCAGCGCCAGATCGAACGGCGGCGTGACGAAACCCACCACCGGCGTGACCAGGAACCCGGTCACGGTCTGATACAGGTCCAGAAAGCCGGCGATCTCCACCACGTGCCGGCGCCGCAACCCGATCTCCTCCTCCGCTTCGCGCAGGGCGGTTTCCACCGGACTGGCATCGCCCTCCTCGGTTCGGCCGCCGGGAAAGCTGATCTGTCCGGCATGATGTTCCAAATGAGCGGTGCGCTGGGTCAACAACACGGTATAGCCTTCGGACCGCTCGACCAGTGGCACCAGCACCGCCGCCGGGGTTAGCGTCCGTTCCTCGCGCTCCATCCCGGCTACCGCGTGATCGCCGGTGATGGTTTCCACCTGGTGCGTGGAATGCAGGCAGCGGCGAACCCGGTCGCGCATTTCCGCGTGATTCACCCCACCTCCCGTTTGCTCCCCGCGCTCCCCGGCGGGAGAGAGGCTGGGGACGAGAGGCCGAACAGCCGCGCGAAATTCGCGGAAGTGACCTCCGCCACCCGCTCCAGCGTCTCGCCGCGCAACCCGGCGACGAACTCCGCCACGTGCCGTACCCAGGCTGGATGATTCGATTTGCCTCGGTGCGGGACCGGAGCCAGATAGGGCGCGTCGGTTTCCACCAGCAACCGGTCGGCCGGCAAGCGCCGGGCCGCGTCCTGAATCGGCTTGGCGTTTTTGAAGGTCACGATGCCGGAAAACGAGACATGAAAATTCAACCACAACGCCCGTTCCGCCATGGCCCAGTCCTCGGTGAAGCAGTGCAGCACCCCGCCCACTTCGGGCGCGCCTTCTTCCTCCAGAATGCGCAAGGTATCGTCGCGAGCATCGCGGGTATGGACGATCAGTGGTTTGCCCAGTTCCCGGGCGGCAGCGATGTGGATGCGGAACCAGGACTGCTGGCGGGCCATGCTATCGCGACCGTGGTAGTAATCCAGCCCGGTTTCACCGATGGCGACCACTCTGGGCTCGCGGCCCAGCGCGACCAGTTCCGCCACGCTCGGCGCCCGGCCGCCATCCTCGCTGGGATGCACGCCCACCGACAGCGCGATGCACGGATGGGGTTCGGTCAGGCGGGCCAGCGCCGGCCAGCTTTCCAGATCGGTCGCCACGCTCAGCAGTCGGGTCACCCCATTCGCCTTCGCGGCTTCCAGCACCCCGGTCAAGCCGCCGCCGAACCGGGCGAGATCGAGCCGGTCCAGATGGCAATGGGAATCGACCAGCATCGCCGCCCGCGCCTACATCGTATTGGTCGGCTGATCGGCACGGGCGTAGCCCGCCAGCAGCGCTTCGATTTTTTTCTGAAGCCTGCTGCCATCGGCACCGCCGAATTGAATGCCGACCCCCATCTGCCGACCACCGGGCGTCGTCCGATAATTGATCCAGACCACTTTGCCGGTGATGGCAAACCGTTCCGGATCTTCCAGCAGGGTGAGCAGCAAAAACACTTCATCGCCCGGCTCGAAGGATTTTTCAGTCGGAATGAAGATGCCGCCGCCCTTGACAAAGGGCATGTAGCTCGAATGCAGCATCGTTTTGTCCTTGATGGCGAGGGAAATGACGCCTTGTCGTGGAGCCGCCATGGTTTCAACCTTCCTCAAACGCGCGTCCGCGCGGGACGCCGGATGGATCATCCCCCGCGGCGTCGCAGAGGAACGCTTCCAGCAACAGTTGCGCGTTGACCTGGGTAGTCGCGCACAGGCCGTGCAACCGAACCGCCGCGTCAAGCCGATCGAACAGGCCGCGCGGCGAATGCCGGTCGGCCCAGCGCCGCAGCACCGAGCGCAGGTCGGGGTTGCTCAAGCGGGGGGGTTCGGGACTCATCTTAAGCCGAATCAGGTCGGTATGCCAACCGATCAGCCAGCGCAGGCTCTCGACCAGATCGCCCTGGGTCCAGCATTCCGCCGCCCGGATCGGGTCGAGCCGGCCAGCCTGGACCTGCTCGTAACAATCGACCAACTCCCCGCGGCGGCGCCAGCGGTCCCCGCCGGCATAGGCCAGCGCCACCAGCGGTGCTCCGCCGGCCACGTCGAGCAACGCTTCCGGACCCGCGGCGCCACCCGCTCGAGCCGCCAGCCAGGGCACGGCAACCTCCGGAGAGGGCCGGTCGAAACGAACCTTCTGGCAACGGCTGCGCACGGTGGCGGGAAGCCGCGCGGGTCGGGCGGTCACCAGCAGCAACAGGCTGTCGCCGGGCGGCTCCTCCAGTGTTTTCAGCAGGCCGTTGGCGGCATTGTCGTTGAGATGATCGGCCGGTTCCAGCAGGGCGATCTTGTAGCCGCCGTACTGGGCGGTGTGGCCGAAAAAGGCGCGGAGATCGCGGATCTGATCGATCTTGATGACCTTGCCCTCCTCGGCCGGCCGCACCGCGGCATAGTCGGGATGGTTGCCGGCCCGAAACAGCCGGCAACTCCGGCACCGGCCACAGGCATCGCCGCCGGCATCGGGCGTCTCGCACAACAGCGCCTGGGCCATCCGGCGGGCGAACGCCAGCTTGCCCAGCCCCGCCGGTCCCGCCAGCAGCAGGGCGTGCGGCAGGCGACCGGCCGCCAGGCGCCGCTGGAGTTGTTGCCAAGGATGCTGATGCCAGGGAAGCCGTTCGTCCATCAACCACTCTCCAACCACCCGGCGAGGATGGCTTCCACCTCGACCCGGACCGCTTCGACCGGACGTTCGGCATTCACGATCCGGTGGCGGTCCGGATCTCGCCGGGCCCGCTCCAGGTAAACCGCGCGCACCTGCTCGAAAAAATCCACCTCCTCCCGCTCGAAGCGATCCGCCGCGCCGCGTCGGCCAACCCGCGCCAGACCATTCGCCACCGGCAGGTCGAACAGCAGGGTCAGGTCGGGACGCAACCCGCCCTGCACCCAATCCTCCAGTATCGCGATCCGCTCCGGCGGCAACCCGCGCCCGCCGCCTTGATAGGCGTAGGTGGCGTCGGTGAATCGATCGCACAGCACCCAGCGGCCAGCGGCCAGCGCGGGGCGGATCACCCGTTCGAGATGCTCGGCGCGGGCGGCGAACATCAGCAGGGTTTCGGTGGCCGGAGTCATGCCGTCGCGACGATGGCCGAGCAGCAGAGAGCGGATGTCTTCGCCCAGCGCCGTGCCACCCGGTTCGCGGGTCGACACCACCCGGTGGCCAACCCGCTCCAGGTACTCGCGGATGAAGGCGAGCTGGGTGGTCTTGCCGGCGCCTTCGCCGCCCTCGACGGTGATGAATCGGCCGGCCATCTCACCTCCCCTTCGATTGATACTGCCTGACGGCCCGATCGTGCTGCTCGAGCGTGCTGGAGAACACGTGGCCGCCTTCGCCGGTGGCCACGAAATACAGGGCGTCGCCGGAGGCGGGATGGACGGCGGCGTCCAGCGAGTCCGATCCCGGCAGGGCGATGGGCGTCGGCGGCAGGCCCTTGCGGGCATAGGTGTTGTAGGGCGTGTCGGCGGCCAAATCCTGGCGGCGCAGATCGCCATCGAACGCCTCGCCGAGCCCGTAGATCACCGTCGGATCGGCTTGCAGACGCATTCCCTTGCGCAGACGTCGGGCGAACACGCCAGCGATGTCCGGCCGTTCCGCCGGCACGGCGGTTTCCTTCTCGACGATCGAGGCCAGAATCAGCGCCTGATAGGGATCGCTCAACGGCAGGTCCGGCGCGCGGCTGGCCCAGGTTTCGGCAAGCCGCCGGTCCATCGCCGCCAGCGCCCGCCGCAGGAACGCCTCATCGGTGAAGCCGGCGGGAAAATGATAGGTATCCGGCAGGAACCGCCCCTCGGGATGCTCGCCCGGCCGGCCCAGCCGGGCCATCACCTCGGCGTCGCTCGCTCCTTGCAGGGTCTGAACCAGCTTTGGCTGGACCGCCAGCGCCTGGCGCAACTGGCGGAACGTCCAACCCTCCACCACGGTCAGCGGATATTGGATAACCCGGCCGGCGACGATCTGCCCGATCGCACCGCGTGGCGTGGCGCCGGGCATGATGGCGTATTCGCCGGCCTTGAGCCGATGCGCCAGCCCGTTCAGTCGGGCGTAGACTTCCAGGTACCGTGCCGACCGCAACAGGCCGGGCTGTCGCCGCAATTCCCGGGCGATGTCGCCGATGCCCATGCCCGGCTTTACCTCCACGACCCAGCCACCGGTGGGAACGCCGAGGGGTGTGTCGAGGAAATGGCGGTAATCGGCGAAGACGATGTACAGCGCCGGCCCGAACACCAGCGCCGGCGCCGCCACCGCCAGCAACAACCACCGAAACCACCTTGGAAACATCATCCCCTTGGGTCGAGAGGGACGGCGCGAAGCGCCGGGAGGATTCGAATGGCCAGCGCGACAACGGTAACGCCGCGCTCAATCCAGCGCGCGGAACACGACCGTGCCGTTGGTGCCGCCGAACCCGAAAGAGTTCGAGAGCGCGACCCGGATCGGTCGTTCCTGCGCGGCATGCGGCACGTAGTTCAGGTCGCAACCCGGCTCGGGCTCGTCCAGATTGATGGTCGGCGGCGCGACCCGGTCGCGGATCGCCAGGATGGCGAAGATCGCCTCGACGCCGCCCGCCGCGCCCAGCAGGTGGCCGGTCATCGACTTGGTCGAGCTCATGGCGAGCCGGCAGGCATGATCGCCGAACACGGCCTTGGCCGCGTCGCTCTCGATCTTGTCGCCGGCGGGGGTGGAGGTACCGTGGGCGTTGATGTAGTCCACCGCGCCGGGAGCGATTTCCGCGTCGCGCAGAGCATTGACCATCGACCGGCGGGCACCGTCGCCATCGGGCGGCGGCAGAGTCATGTGGTAGGCATCGCCGCTCATGCCGAAACCGATCAGTTCGGCATGGATGCGGGCACCGCGCCGCCGGGCGTGCTCGTACTCCTCGAGCACCAAAACCCCGGCGCCGTCGCTCAGCACGAAGCCGTCGCGTTCCCGGTCCCACGGCCGGCTCGCTCTCTCCGGCTCGTCGTTGCGGACCGACAGCGCGCGCGCGGCGGCGAAGCCGCAGAGTCCGGTCGGGGTGGTCGCCATTTCCGCGCCGCCGGCGATCATCACGTCGGCATCGCCGTGGGCAATCAGCCGGCCCGCCAGGCCGATGCTGTGGGTGCCGGTGGTGCAGGCGGTGACCACCGCCAGATTGGGTCCCTTGATTCCGTATAGAATCGACAGGTTGCCCGAGACCATGTTGATGATGCTGCGGGGCACGAAAAACGGTGTCAGCTTGCGCGGGCCGCCCTTCAGGAAAGCCGAATGACCTTCCTCGATGCCCGGCAGGCCACCGATGCCCGAACCGATGTAAGTCCCGATCCGCTCGGCGTTGGTCTCGGTGATTTCCAATCCAGAATCCCGGATCGCCTGGACCGCGGCGCCGATGCCGTAATGGATGAAGGTGTCCATCTTCCTGGCTTCCTTGACCGGCAGGTACTGCTCGATCTGAAAGTCCTTGACCGAACCGCCGATGCGCACCGGATAACCGCTGACATCGAAGGCAGCGATCGGTCCGATCCCACTGCGGCCGGCCAGAATGTTGGTCCAGGCCGTCTCCACGGTGCTGCCGACCGGGGACACGATGCCCATGCCCGTCACTACCACTCGCCGCTTGGCCACGGAACTACCCTCTTCGGTACTGCGCCGACAAAACAGGGCCGCGACCCCCGGCGGTGGCCGCGGCGGACGAACCGGGTCCGGGTGGGACAGACGCCCTCAACCGAGATGCGTCGCGATATAGTCGATCGCCTGTTGCACCGTCGTAATCTTCTCGGCATCCTCGTCGGGGATTTCGAGCTCGAATTCCTCCTCCAGGGCCATCACCAGTTCGACGGTATCCAGCGAGTCGGCGCCGAGGTCCTCGACGAAGGAGGCCTCGTTGGTGACCTGCTCTTCCTTTACCCCCAACTGCTCGATGATGATTTTCTTGACGCGGGCTTCAATGTTGCTGATGTCGGTCATGATAGTTTGCTTCCTCGTTGTGAACCCCAGACAGCCGCGGTACTAGCCGCGGAGTATTGTATGGAAAACATCGGCGCGGATGCCATCAATTCTAGCCGGCTGCGGCCATCAAGCCATGTGCATGCCGCCGTTGACGTGCAGGGTTTCGCCGGTAATGTAACCCGCATCGGCCGACGCCAGGAACGCCACGACGTTGGCGACGTCCCCCGGCTCGCCCGGCCGTTGCAACGGAATGGTTTCGATCAGCGCCCGGCGCTGCGCCTCGGGCAGCGCCCGGGTCATGTCGGTGTCGATCAACCCTGGAGCCACTGCGTTGACGGTGATGTTGCGCGAGCCGACCTCGCGCGCCAGCGACTTGGTGAAGCCGATCACGCCCGCCTTGGCCGCCGCGTAGTTGGCTTGACCGGCGCTGCCGGTCGCGCCGACCACCGAGGTGATGTTGATGATGCGCCCGCGCTGGGCCTTCATCATGCCTCGCAACACCGCCCTGCTCAGCCGGTAGACCGAGGACAGGTCGGTGTCGAGAATCGCCGTCCACTCTTCTTCCTTCATCCGCAACAGCAGGTTGTCGCGGGTGATGCCGGCGTTGTTGACCAGGATGGTCGGCGCGCCGAATTCCTGCGCAACCGCCTTGACCGCCGCCTCCACCGACGCCGGATCGGTCACGTCCAGCCGCAGGCCGCGACCGCCGATCCCGCGATCGCGCAAATCCCGACCGATCGCTTCGGCGCCGGCCTCGGTGGTCGCGGTACCGACCACGGTCGCGCCCCGCCGCCCCAGTTCGCGGGCGATGGCTTGGCCGATACCGCGGCTGGCCCCGGTCACCAGGGCGATCTCACCCGCCAGCGTCATCATCGTAAATCCTCCGCTTCAATATTTCAGCAGCACCGCGCCCCAAGTGAAGCCTCCGCCGAAGCCTTCCAGCAACACCGTGTCGCCTCGCTGGATACGGCCGTCGCGCACCGCCACATCCAAGGCCAGCGGCACCGAAGCCGCCGACGTGTTGCCGTGGGTCCGCACGCAGTCCACCATCCGTGCTTCCGGCAGGCCCAACCGCTTGGCGGTGGCCGAGAGGATACGCCGGTTGGCCTGATGGGGGATCAACCAGTCCACGTCGGCGACGGTCATGCGATTCGCCGCAAGAATCCGCTCGGCGATGTCCTTGAGGGTGGTGACCGCCACCTTGAACACTTCGCTGCCGCGCATTTCCACGAAGGCGGCGTTCTGGCGGGTTTGATCGTAGCCGCCGGACACGCCGGCCGGCACCCACAGCAGTTCCTTGTAACGGCCGTCGGCGCCCAGCCGGCTGTCGATGATGCCGGGTTCGTCGGCTCCCTCCAGCACCACCGCGCCGGCGCCATCGCCGAACAGGATGCAGGTGCCCCGATCCGTCCAGTCGATGATGCGGGTAAAGGTGTCGGCTCCAACCACCAGCGCCCGTTTGGCCGCGCCGGTGCGGATGAAGCGATCGGCGACGTCCAAGGCGTAGACGAAGCCGGTGCAAACCGCCTGCACGTCGAAGGCGGGACCGCCGTGGCAACCGAGCCGATGCTGCAATTGCGTGGCGACGCTGGGAAAGATGTGATCGGGCGTGGTGGTGCCCAGCACGATCAGGTCGATATCGCGCGCCTGGAGGCCCGCCGCTTCCAGCGCCTGGCGGGAAGCGTGCTCGGCCAGATCGCAGGTGGTTTCCCCGGGCGCGGCGATGTGGCGCTCCTCGACGCCGGTGCGTTCGACGATCCAGCCCGCCGTGGTTTCGATCATCTGCTCGAGATCGGCGTTGGTCAGCACTTTCTCCGGCAGGTAGCCGCCGGTTCCCATGATGGTGGAGTAGATCAAAGCGCTTGCCTCGTGGCGTGAAGGGCGGCCAGATGAGCGTCGATGCGCCGCGGCACCGCCTGTTCGACTTCCAGCATCGCCACCTGGATGGCGTTGGCGAACGCCAGGGCATCGGCCCCCCCATGACTCTTGACGACGATGCTCCGCAGGCCCAGCAGGCTGGCGCCGTTGTAGCGACGGGGATCGATCCTGCGACGGAACGCGCGCAGCACCGGCAATGCGATCAGGCCGGCCAAGCGGGTCAGCGGGTTCCGCTTGAATTCCTGGGTCATGTAGTGACGGACCAGCTTGGCGACGCCCTCGCTGCTCTTGAGCGCGATGTTGCCGACGAAACCGTCGCAAACCACCACGTCCACGTCGTCCAGATAGATGCCGTCGCCTTCCACGAAACCGATGTAGTTGAGATCGCTGGCGGCCAGCAGGCGGGCGGCTTCCCTGACCTGCTCGTTGCCCTTGATGTCTTCCTCGCCGATGTTCAGCAAACCCACGCGCGGCCGCTGGATCCCGTTAACCTCGGCCAGCACCGAGCCCATGACCGCGAATTGCAGCAGGTGCTCGGCCTTGCTGTCCACATTGGCGCCCAGGTCCAGCACGCGGGTTTGGTCGCGCACGGTCGGCAGCGTGGTGCAGATGGCGGGCCGGTCGATGCCGGGCAGGGTCTTGAGCACGAACCGGGCGGTTGCCATCAGGGCCCCGGTGTTGCCGGCGCTGACGCAGGCGTCGGCCTCGCCCTGCTTGACCAGATTGATCGCCACCCGCATCGAGGAATCTTTCTTGGCCCGCAAAGCCTGGGCGGGCGACTCGTCCATGCTCACCAGTTGCGAGGCATGGCGGATGACGATACCGGGATGTCCCCTGGCCTTGAGCTTGGCGAGTCTGGCCGCCAGCACGTCCTCCTGGCCGACCAGAACGAGCCGCAGCGCGTCGCCGCTGGTCTTCAGCGCACGCAGGGCGGCGGGCACGATCGTATCGGGACCGACATCGCCGCCCATGCCATCCAGGGCAATGGTGACCGGTCGGGTCATGGGGTCGGAAGGTGAATCATGGGTCGGGGGGCAGTGGTCCGGGCCGCGGCGGCGGGGCGCGGTTATTCTTCGTTTTCGTCCGCCGTCGGTTCGCTGATCACCTTGCGGCCGCGATAGAAACCGTTCGGGGAAACGTGATGGCGGCGGTGCAGCTCGCCGGAAGTGGGATCCGTCGACAGGGTGGGCGCCGTCAGGGCATCGTGGGCGCGGCGCATGCCGCGCCGGGAAGGACTCTTTCGGCTTTTCTGGACAGCCATGGCTCAATCGATCCTCTTGGAGTCTCGCAACAGGGATGCCAGCGCCGCCAAGGGCTGGCGATGTTCCGCGTCCGGCGCGCTCGAGCCGGACGTCCTATAACCGTTGGCCTCGCAATCCCGCGCATCTTCGTGACGGGGAACCTGCGGCAAGGCCAACAACAATTCGTCTTCCACCAGGCTGGCGATCGCGATGTCGCCTTCCCGAACCAATAGTGGCTCGTACTCGTCGGGCAGGCGGTCGATCTCGGCCTCGCCGCGCGCCAGCCCCAGGCTCACCGTCGCCACAATCGGTAGTCTGAGCGATCCCAGACAACGCTGGCAAACCAGTTCGACCTCGGCTTGCAGACTGCCCCGGATGAACCGCAGGCCATCTCCGTCGATCCCCGCCTCCAGCGCCACGTTCACCATGCCGTCGGCATGCTCGAGCAGAGCGGCCAACTGCGGCAGTTCGGCCAGCGCCAGCTCGCCGTCCAGCCGCCCGCTTTCGACAGCCAGTTGCCAAGGATTGACTCGTTCGGGGAGCGGTGGAATCTGCATAAGGCGCGGAATGATAAAGGCAGGCTGAATTTCTGTCAAAATAAAGCCGGATTTCGCACAATTACCGTGATTTCGATCCATCCGCCGAGTTGTCGCCATGTCCGATACCCCGTCCGACGGCCGCCGTCTGATTCTGGCCTCTACTTCCCCTTTCCGCCGCGAATTGCTGGCCCGGCTGGGCCTGCCGTTCGCGGTCCGGGCGCCCGAGGTCGATGAGAACCAGCAGCCTGGCGAGGAGGCTCCGGTGCTGGTGGCCCGGCTGGCGGAGTGGAAAGCCCGGGCGGTCGCCCGGCGGGAACGGGGAGCGCTGGTGATCGGTTCGGATCAGGCCGCGGTGCTCGATGGCGCTATTCTCGGCAAGCCCGGCGATTACGACCGGGCAACGGCGCAACTGCGGCGAGCTTCCGGCCGAACAGTCACCTTTTATACCGGCCTGTGTCTGCTGGACGATGTCAGCGATCGGAGCCAGGTCGCGGTCGAGGAATTCCGGGTGGTATTCCGGACGCTGACGCCGGCGATGATCGACCGCTATCTGCGGCGGGAGCAACCCTACGGCTGCGCCGGCAGTTTCAAATCCGAGGGGTTGGGCATCGCGCTGTTCGAGCGACTGGAGGGCGACGATCCCACCAGTCTGATCGGCCTGCCGCTGATCCGGCTGACCCGGATGCTGGAGGCGGCGGGAGTGGCGGTGCTGTAAAAAACTACCGCCAACGCGGCATACCCTCCACCCCCAAACCCTTCAACAGCGCCGCGCCCAGGCTGGTTTCCGTTCCATCCAGCAACCGCTCCAACCACCGGGTGTGTTTGGTGTAGTCCAGGATGGTTTTCTCGCCGATCACCTCCTCGGCCACCTGGCGGGTACTGCCCAGCGCGTCCACCAGTCCCAGACCGACGCTCTGCTCCCCGGTCCACATCAGGCCGCTGAACACCTCTGGATTATCCTTCAGCCGCTCGCCCCGGCCCTGCTTGACCGCCGCGATGAACTGCTGGTGAATGTCGTCCAGCATCCCTTGCAGATGCCGGACTTCCTCCGGATTGACCGGCTTGAACGGATCGAGGAAATCCTTGTTGGCACCCGCCGCGTACGCCCGCCGTTCGATGCCCAGCTTGGCGATGGTGTCGGTAAAACCGAAGCTGTCCACCCGCACCCCGATGGAGCCGACGATGCTGGCCTTGTTGGCATAAATCTTCTGCGCCGCCGCCGCGATGTAATAACCGCCCGAGGCACAGACATCGCTGGCCACCGCGTAAACCGGAATCTTGGGATGTTGCTGGCGCAACGTCTGGATTTCGTCGTAAATCTCGCCGGCCTGCACCGGGCTGCCGCCGGGACTGTTGATCTCCAGCACCACGCCGACCGTTTTTTCGTCCTTGAACGCCTTGCGCAAGGCTTCGATGACATTCCTGGCGCTGGCTTCGGTACCGCTCGAAATCAGCCCATCCACCCGCACCAGGGCCGTATGCTTCTTGGCGGCGGCGGTCGCGGTGCCCAAATTGTCCGGCCAGGCCAGCGCCAGCAACACGACCAGATAGGCAAAAAACAGCAGCTTGAAGAAAATCCCCCAGCGTCTGGCTCGCCGCTGTTCGGTCGCGGCGGCAAACGCCAGCTTGGCCAGGGTATCCCGTGCCCAGCGCTCGTCGCCGGGCGTATCGGCTTGCGGATTTGGGTCGCTCACGACCACCTCCCACTCAGGTATTGCGTCGGTTCGCCGAATCGAGGCGGTCCAGCACCGCCTTGAGGTCGGCATCCAGCGGCGCGCTGACCGCGATTTCCCGCCCGCCCAGCGGCAGGTTCAGGCTGTGCGCGTGCAGGAACAGCCGGCGCAAGCCAAACTGTTCCGCCATGAGCCGGTTGAAGGCGGAGTCGCCGTATTTCTCGTCTCCGGCCAATGGATGGCCGACATGGGCGGCATGGACACGGATCTGATGGGTGCGACCGGTGGCGATGTCAACCTCCAGCAACGAGGCTGGCTTGTGCAAACCGATCGGCCGGAAGCGCGTCCGGGCCGGCTTGCCGTCGTCCACCACCTCGACCATCCGCTCCCCACCCCGCAATACGTTGCGGCGCAAGGGTTGATTGACCTCGCGCGGGCCGTGGTTCCAATAGCCGCGCGCCAGGGCGAGATAGCGCTTCTGTACCCGACCGGCCCGGAACGCCTCCTGAATCGATCGCAGCGCCGTCGGAGTCCGGGCCAGCGCCAGACAGCCGCTGGTCTCGCGATCCAGCCGGTGAGCCAGCTCCAAAAACGGTTCTCCCGGCCGCAAGGCGCGCAGGATTTCGATCGCGCCGTAATCCAGGCCGCTGCCCTTGTGCACGGCCAGCCCGGCCGGCTTGTCCAGCACCAGCACATCACGATCCTCGTACAGCACCGCGGACCGCAGCCGTTCCGCCAGCCCCGGCGGCGGCCGGAGCGGCCGTTCGTCGCGCTCCGTCAGCCGGACCGGCGGGATGCGGACCACGTCGCCGGTTTGCAAGCGATGGTCCGGGCGCACTCGCCCGCCGTTCAATCGAACCTCGCCGGTGCGCAGGATGCGATAGACCAGGCTTTTGGGCGCGCCCTTGAGTTCGCGCAGCAGAAAATTGTCGAGGCGCTGGCCGGCGTGCGCCGGAGCCACTTCCAGATGGCGCACTCCGCCGGGAGACGCCGAAACAGGCATCGTTTGAAGCATGACCCATGGACTGATATAGTTATGGCCGTTGTCGCCGATTGGCCCGAGAGGCCGGCGAAACTGGAAGGTACACGATATCGGTTTTCGTACCCGCACGCCAGTTGTCCGACGGGTGGGGTTTTTTCAACGGGTTTGCCGCCGCTCGCCCCGTTCCCTCGAGCGGCTTTTGACCGCGCTCCCTACCGGCTGTCACGACCTGGCGGCGCGTGGGACCCGCCTGATGTTCTGGACTTGCATCCTCCGGGCCGTTCCCGCTCCAGCCATGCCCCGGGCGACAACCACGTCACCGCCGGCGACGGTCGAGCGCAAGGAAGCTGATGATGAAAAGAATGCTGATCAACGCGACTCAGCAGGAAGAGTTGCGCGTGGCCATGGTGGACGGCCAGAAACTCTACGACCTGGACATCGAAACCCCTTCGCGCGAGCAGAAGAAATCCAACGTCTACAAGGGCCGCGTCACCCGCATCGAGCCGGGTCTGGAAGCGGCCTTCGTGGACTACGGCGCCGACCGGCACGGCTTTCTGCCGTTCAAGGAAATCAGCCGCAGCTATTTCGATCCCCAAGCCACCGAGGGCGGCCGCCCCAGCATCCGGGAAGCGATCAGGGAAGGCCAGGAAATCATGGTCCAGGTGGAAAAGGAAGAGCGCGGCAACAAGGGAGCGGCGCTGACCACCTTCATCAGCCTGGCCGGCCGCTATCTGGTGCTGATGCCCAACAACCCGCGCGCCGGCGGGGTGTCGCGGCGGATCGAGGGCGACGACCGCCAGGAAATCCGCGAGGTCATGAGCAGTCTCGACATTCCCGACGGCATGGGTCTGATCGTGCGCACCGCCGGGGTGGGCCGTTCCCAGGACGAACTGCAATGGGACCTGGACTATCTCCTGCATCTGTGGAAAGCGATCGAGACGGCCACTTCCCAGAAAAAAGCCCCATTCCTGATCTACCAGGAAAGCAACATCATCATTCGCGCCCTGCGCGACTACCTGCGCGCCGACATCGGTGAAATCCTGGTGGACAACCCGGCCGTCCACCGCCAGGCCCAGGATTTCATGCAGCAGGTGATGCCGCACAACCTCAACAAGCTCAAGCTGTATCAGGACAGCATTCCGCTGTTCACCCGATTCCAGATCGAGTCCCAGATCGAAACCGCCTATCAGCGCGAGGTCAGCCTGCCCTCCGGCGGCGGAATCGTGATCGATTACACCGAGGCGATGGTTTCGATCGACATCAACTCGGCCCGCGCCACCAAGGGCAGCGACATCGAGGAAACCGCGCTCACCACCAACCTGGAAGCGGCGGAGGAAATCGCCCGGCAACTGCGGTTGCGCGACCTGGGTGGGCTGATCGTCATCGACTTCATCGATATGAACATCGCCCGCAACCAGCGCGAGGTGGAATCCCGGCTGCGCGAGGCGCTGAAGATGGACCGCGCCCGGGTGCAGGTCGGCCGCATCTCCCGGTTCGGCCTGTTGGAAATGTCGCGGCAGCGACTGCGTCCCTCGCTGGACGAAGCCAGCCATGTGATCTGTCCGCGCTGCAACGGTCAGGGCACCATCCGCAACATCGAATCGCTGGCGCTGAGCGTGTTGCGGCTGATTCAGGAAGAAGCGCTGAAGGACAAGACCGGACGGGTCGTCGTGCAACTGCCGGTCAAGGTCGCCACCTTCCTGCTCAACGAGAAGCGCGATGCGATCCGCGCCATCGAACAGCGTCACCGGGTCGGCGTCATGCTGATTCCGAACGAATCGCTGGAAACGCCGCACTTCAAGCTGAACCGTCTACGGGTGGACGAACTGTCCGACGCCCAACTCCTGTCCTACACCCTGGCCGAAGACTACGAGGAGCAGTACGAAGCACAGGCCAGCGCGACGGCGCGGGAGACCGGCGAGGAACCGGCGGTCAAGGGAGTCGCGCCCGCCACCCCGGCCCCGCCACCCCAGGCGCCGGTGCTCAAACCCGAGGCCAACGCCAGTTTTTTCCGCTGGCTGTGGGGTAACCTGTTCGGACAACCGCCGCAACACCCCAGGGAGGAGCGGCCCGCCAAACCCGGAACGCGACCGGCCAAACCGGAACGACACCGCCGCGACCGGCCCGGACGGCGGGGCGAGGCCGAATCCGCCGCGGAAACGCCGGTTCCCAAAACCCCCGTTTCGTCCGTCGTTTCTTCCCCGATTTCCGCCGCGATCCCGCCCGCAACCGAGGAATCGCGGCCGGAACCCGGACCGACGGTCGAGCCGGCGCCGGTCGAAGCAGTCGAAGCGGTCGAAGAACTCGCCGCCACGACCGAAACCGAGGAAGAAACTCCCAACACGCGGAACCGGCGTGGCCGGCGCGGTGGCCGGAGGCGCCGGCGCGGCGAGCCGTCCGCTACAGCCGAGGCGACCGGGGAAACCGGGGAAACCGGGGAAAGCGTCGAATCGAGCGACCATGGCCGGGCAACACCAGCAGCGGTCGAGCCCGCCGCCGCGCCGGCCGACACCCCGGCGATACCCCCAGCGGCATCGTCACTGCCGCAGCGGCGCATTCGCAGCGGTCGCCCGCGCCTGCCCCGCGAAGTGTTGGCCGCCGCGAAAACCGCCCCTCCGGTTGCGGCATTGCCGGTAGCGCCCAACGAACCCCCCGTACCGCCGCCCCCCTCCATGCTGGAGTATCCCGTCGTCGATGAAGAGCTGGAGCCGGCGGTCGAAACATTCGAATCCATCGGAGCGGTTACCGCAACGGCGGGGATGATGGCCGTCGATACCGGAATCGGCCTCTCGTCGATCGTGTCAGCCGAATCGACCGAACCGGCCACCGAGCCGGAACCGGCCCTGGCCAAACCCATGGACGCGGCCCCTGAATTCGACTCGAGTCCCGGCGAAGCCGGCGCAACCTCCATGGAAACCGGCGCAACCCTGGCCGGGGAGAGCGCATCCAGCGCCCCGGATACCGCGCCCGGCATGGCGGCGTCCCTGGTCCAGGAATCTCTCGCGATGCCCAGCGCCGAGAGCGTCGCCGCGGCCGGGCCGCCTCCGGAAGTCGCCGTCCAGGAAGCGGCCCGGTGGGATCGGGCCGGCGCGCCGACTGCTTTCGAAACCTCCGAACCGGCGCAACCGGTCCTGACCCCCGAGTCGGCGGTCGAACCAGCGGCCCCATCCGAACCAATCCCGACACCGCCCGAAAGGGAAACCGACGCCGAATCCAGGCCGGCAAGCTGAACGAGCGGTCTCGGAACGGATAAGGGGCTGGAACCGCAGCCCCTTTCCGTTCCCAGGCCGGAATCAAAATCGGTGACGTTCGCGGATGTGGACCAGCAGTCCTTGCGACGCCTCCTCGATCATATCCATCACCCGCTCGAAACCGGTCGGCCCCCCATAATACGGGTCGGGGACTTCGCGTTCCGGCAAATCCGGCGCGAAGTCCATCAATAACCGAATGCGGCCCCGCAATTCCGCATCCTGGCACAAGGCCAGCAGGTGCTCGAAATTGTCCCGGTCCATGGCCAACACGTAGTCGAACTCGACAAAATCCTCCACCGTCACCCGACGGGCCCGAATGCCGCGCAAATCCACCCCCCGGCGCAGGGCCGTCGCCTGGCTGCGGGTATCGGGCGAGGCGCCGATGTGATAAGAATGCGTGCCGGCCGAATCGACGAAGATCGTCCCGGTCAGGCCGACGCTTTCCAGCATGCGCCGGAACACGCCTTCCGCCATCGGAGAGCGGCAAATATTGCCCATGCAGACAAACAGGACTCTGACCATCGCTTTCGCCTTCGCCTCATCCGGTCGCCGCGGGGAATCGAATGCCGCGCGAACCGCTTGCATGATTTTGGATCCGATCACTTTGGCTGCCACCACTCATGTCGAACATTGACCCCGATAAACTGAAGAACCTGCTGGGCCAGCCCCTGACTTATCAGGGTATCGCCTGCCGGGTCATCGAAATCCTGCCGGACGAATCGGCTCTGGTCCTGCGCGACAGCGGCGACAACAAGGTCATCCAGCCCAACCAGTACGGCGAGGCCGGCGAATGGATGCCCAGGACGTTCACCGTCGGCGTGTTGAACGTCCGCCGCGACGGCCCGAACCCCGAGCTACCCGAACTGGCCGCCTTCGACCTTCTGGCCTGACCCCTCCAATTCCGCCGCCACCCGCGCCAGATCGGCTTCGGTATCCACGCCCGGCGGCGGAACCTCGGCCGCTTCGGTGACGTGAATGCGGATGCCATGCCACAGGGCGCGCAACTGCTCCAGCGACTCGGCCTGTTCGGCCATCGCCGGCGCCAGCCGGGGATAGCGGCGCAGCACCTCCACCCGATAGGCATAGAGTCCGATGTGGCGGAACCAGACCACCCCGGCCGGCAATCCGGTCAACCCTTCCCCACCCGCCCCGAACGCCTCGCGGTGCCAGGGAATCGGAGCGCGGCTGAAATACAGCGCGCAATCCCCGGCATCGCGCACCACCTTGACCACGTTTGGATCGAACGCCTCGGCCGGCTCGCGAATGCGGGCGCAGGCCGTGGCGATGCCCGCCTCGGGATGGTCCTCCAGCCCCGCCGCCACCTGTCGGACCAGCGCCGGCGGCATCCGCGGTTCGTCGCCCTGCAGGTTGACGACGATGGCGTCTTCCGGCCAACCGAGTCGGACCGCCACTTCCGCCAGCCGGTCGGTGCCGGTCGGGTGATCCGGCGAAGTCATGCATACCGCCGCTCCGAAGCCTTCGGCCGCCGCCCGGATTCGAGGATCGTCGGTGGCGATCACCACTTCGAGGGCGCCGCTGGCCAGCGCCCGCCGGTAGACGTGCTCGAGCAGGGGCCGGCCCGCGAGCAGGCGCAACGGCTTGCCCGGCAACCGGGTCGAGGCGTAGCGGGCCGGAATCGCGACCCGGAATCGGGGGCCGGCTTCACTCACCGGCGCCGACCTCCTCATCCGTCAGCCGCCGCGCCTCGGCCTCCAGCATCACCGGAATGCCGTCGCGGATCGGGTAGGCCAGCCGGCTTTCCCGGCAAATCAGTTCCTGCCGCGCCCTGTCGTACACCAGCGGCGCCTTGCTGACCGGGCACACCAGAATGTCCAGCAGTTTCTTGTCCATCCCCGTTCACCTCATCGTGGGGGGCCGGCGGGACCGGCACTCGCCGCCCGCGATTCGCGCCGGTCCGTTCGCGCCGTATCCCCTTGGCCATGGCGATCGTCGCCAGCCGTTTGAGCAATTCTTCCTCGAATTCCGGATCGAGCTGTGCGCTGACCGGTACGTACCAGCAGCCATCCGGGGCGAAGGCCCGGCATTTTATCGCGTCCTTTTCGGTCATCAACACCGGAAAATCCTGTGGGAATCGCAGTTCCTCCGGGCGAAAGGCGTGGTGGTCGGGAAACGGATGTTCGATGAGCCGCAGTCGGGCGTGCCGCAGATGATCGAAAAACCGCCCCGGATCGCCGATGCCGGCCACCGCGTGGATCGTGCTGTCCCGGAATCCGGCCAGCGTCGCGCTCACGCAGGGATCGGCCAGGTTCACCGCCGTCTCGCCGCGCAGCGACATCAGGTATTCCCCGCCGCGGGCCGCGCCGTTGCCGACCACGAAGTCCACCTCGCCCAAGCGGGCGGGCGGTTCCCGCAAGGGGCCGGCCGGCAGACAGGCGACGTTGCCCAGCCGGCGGAAACCGTCCACCACGGCGATTTCGATGTCGCGCTGCAGGCGGTAATGCTGCAAGCCATCATCGCTGAGGATGGCATTGCAATCGTAGGTCGCGAGCAGCGCCCGCGCCGCCGCCACCCGGTCGGGATCCACCACCACCGGACACCGGCAGCGCTGGACCAGCAACACCGGTTCGTCGCCGACCTGGCTCGGGTCGCTGTCGGCGGTGACGTACCGCGGCCATTCGGCGGACTGGCCACCGTAGCCGCGGCTGATCACTCCCGGTTTGTAACCTGCTTCCCGCAACAGTTCCACCAGCCGCGCCACCAGGGGTGTCTTGCCGGTGCCACCGACGCTGATGTTGCCGATCACGATCACCGGCACGCTGACGCGTTCGCTTTTGAAAAAACCGTGGAGGTACAGCAGCCGCCGTGCCCGTACCACCGCGCCGAACAGCAGGCCGAACGGCCACAGCAGCACGGCGATCAGATTCAGGGAATAGCCATAACGGTCCAGCCAGTTCTGCATGATCAGGGCTCCCGCGACGGCGCGGCGTCGGGCAGGGGGGACGCAACCGGGGCGACCTTCGGCTCGGCGACCGTGGCGATGGCCAATTGCTTGAATCCCAGTTGGCCGGCGACATCCAGCACCGTCACCACCGCCTGGTGGGGAGTTCGACCGTCGGCGCTGATGGCGAGCGGCAATTTCTGACCGCCGGCCGCTTCGAGCAGGGCATCCTTCAACCCCGCCGCGTCGTTGGTCGCCAACGACCGCCCGTTGACGGCGTAGCGACCGTCGACGTCGATATCCACTTCCACTTGGGCCACGGCGCCCGGCATGGACCGACCCGAAGCTTCGGGCAAGCGAATCTCCAGTTCCGATTGGTGCCGCAAGCTGGTGGCGATCATGAAGAAAATCAGCAGGACCAGCACCACGTCGATCATCGGCACCAGGTTGATTTCCGGTTCCTCCCGGCGGCGGGGACGCAGGTTCACGGCGCTGGCTCCCGTTCGGGGAGCGCGGCATCCGCCCCCTCGATCCGTTCCGTTCCGGGCGATCCGGCGTCCAGCAGATCGATCAGTTGCAGGGTCTCCTGCTCCATGCGCACCACCAGTTCGTCCACCCGGGCGTGGAAATAACGGTAGAACAGCAGGCTGGGAATCGCGACGGTCAGGCCGGCGGCCGTGGTAACCAGCGCTTCGGCGATGCCGACCGACAGCAGGCTGAAATTGCTGTTGCCCTGGACCGAGACGATCTGGAAAATCTTGATCATGCCGGCCACGGTACCGAGGAGACCCAGCAGCGGGCTGATCGCGGCGATGGTACCCAGGGCGTTGAGAAACCGCTCCAGCTCGTGCACCACGTGGCGGCCGGTATCCTCGACCTGTTCCCGGAGGATCAGCCGGCTCCGGTTGCGGTTGGCCAGTCCCGCCGCCACGATCCGGCCCAGCGGCGAACCGAGCGGCAGCGAATCCACGTCGTGCTGGCTGATGGTGCCGTGTTCGGTCCAGCGGCGCAGGATCGCCACCAGTCGCCCCGGCAGGACCCGCGCCCGCCGCAACGCCAGCAAGCGCTCGACGATGATGGTCGCCGCCGCCAGCGAACAGGCCAGAATCGGCGCCATCAGCCAGCCGCCAGCCTCGATCAGTTCGAGCACCCGGTTGTCTCCATCATGACTCACGCCACCCTTGTATTTCGAATCATCAAAGGGTGCTCATCATACTGGATTTACCCCGCGGGCCGCAGCATTGTTCCCGGTCGCGGCATGGGGGAATTGCATTCCCGGCCCGCCGGCATTCGAAAGCAAGCTTCGTAGCCCAGGGCGTTAACCAGCCAGTCCTGCCAGCGCCTTCTCCCGCCGTGGAAATCCGGCGCGTCGGCGAGGGTGCGGTCGCGGCTGCCGGTGACGATGGCCTGGAGGGCCTGGATGAACGAGCGTTGCCGGGCAAAAATTACCTGCCCCTATCTACCCGACTCGGCCAACGTGCGCCAGAAAAGGCACGTTCTTCATAGCTCAAGTTCCTGCTGTCCCACCTTGTCATCGGACGTTATAGGACGCCCCGGCCTGCCCCGCCAGGTGCGCCGGCCCAGCATTGCAGCGATCTCCTTCTGAAATCGCTCCGTCCCCAGAACATAACCTCCATTAGTTGCCGTACGTATCTGGTCCACCAGCCCTGGGTCGAGTTGGTAGCGGAACAATTCTCGGTAA
>JAVMKJ010000081.1:0-24778 GCA_031732855.1 Candidatus Competibacter sp. | reverse complement strand
CTCACCCCGTGGGGGGAAGTCAGACGCCACCGGGAGGGGGAGATGAACGCTTACCACACGACTGGAGGAACCCGCAATGACAACGGTAATCATATTCCACGAAGTTCAGGATGGCGCAGTCTGGGCCAGGGCTTGGAAGAAGGGACCGGGAAGCCGACATGAGATGTTCGGGAAACTTGGAATTCAATGCCGGAACTTCCGCGACCCCAACAACCCCAATGCGACGGGCGTGATGGCGGAGATACCCGATATGGCGAAATTTCAGGAGTTGCTACAGTCCGACGAAGGTCGGAAGGCGATGCGGGAAGACGGCCTGAAGGTGGAGACGATGCGCATGTTGGTCGAGTTCGCCCCATAGCTGGAGAACCAGTCGAGCCGCCTGAACGCCTCGAAATGAGGACCGATTCATGACACGCACCGACTACGTCAAAGGAGAGTCTGATGACCATTACGAACATGCAGTCCGGGACGAACGTGCATGAGATTGCTGAAGGGATCTACCGCATTAACACGCCGGTTGTCATCGAAGGTGCAAGCGGGTTCTCGTTCAACCAATACCTCATCGTGGATGATGAATCATTGCTTTTCCACACCGGACCGCGAAAGATGTTCCCGCTGGTACGTGAGGCGGTAACGAGTGTGCTGCCGGTCGAACGACTTCGCTACATCGCCTTTTCGCACGTTGAAGCGGACGAGTGCGGGTCGCTTAATGAATGGCTGGCAGTGGCTCCGCAGTCCTCACCTCTGTGCGGCGCGGTGGCTGCCATGGTCTCCATTGGCGATCTCGCAGACCGGCCACCTCGTGCGCTCGCCGACGGAGAGAGACTCTCCCTTGGCAAGCATGCCGTCCGATGGTTCGATGCTCCGCACCTGCCTCACGCGTGGGAATGCGGTTTTCTGATGGAAGAACGAACCTCCACGTTGCTGTGTGGCGACCTGTTCACGCAGGGAGGCGCGGATCTCCCCCCCGTCACGGAGTCGGACATTCTTGGACCGAGCGAGGCTTTCCGGCACGAAATGGATTACTTCTCGCACACGAAGAACGTACGTGTGATGCTGGAGAGGCTGGCCTCGACCAAGCCAACAACACTCGCGTGCATGCACGGCAGCGCATGGCGTGGGGACGGCGCGAAACTACTACATGCTCTCGCTGACGCGCTGTCTCAGTAACCCATGACTGAACTTGTGCTTCGACCGGGACGTGCGGTGAGAACGCCGCCGCCCAACCAGGCCCTCCAGCCGACCGCTCAAACGCTGCTCGGTATTACGTCGGCCGAACACGGGCGCTGTCGCGGACGCAACGCCTTCCAACGAATAAGCATCATGCGGAAAAAAACGATTTCACGGAATCTCTCTGGATCACCGGTTGTGGAGGAATGGCGGCCATCCTCCATGGCGTAGGACCGGATTAGCGACCGTCGCAATCGCATCGTTTGAAGGAGGAAATCATGGCAACATTTATTACCCTGGTGAGTTTTACGGATCAAGGAATCAAGAACATTAAGGACTCACCGGCTCGCTTCGAGGCGTTTCGGGGGATGGCTGAAGGGTTGGGTGTGAAGGTGAAGAGCGTCTTCTGGACTATGGGAAGCTATGACATGGTCGTGACCGTGGAGGGTCCCGAAGAAGCCGCCGCCGCCGCACTGATGAAGGTCGGTTCGCTCGGCAACGTGCGCTCGCATACGTTACGCGGCTTTGACGCGGACGAGATGAATCGGATTCTTACCAAAATGCCCTGACCCACTTTAGGATGAGAGGCCGATAGACCGGCGAGCCCCCACATGACCGCCCGTATCGGCGAGCGTGTGGCGGGCGATCGACCACGATGGTGATGCACCCGATCGGTAAAGACACCGGCCCGGTCAGCCAAAGACTTTCCGAGGCCGGCGCGGATGCAGGACGGCTATTGCGTTTCCTCGAACGACACCGTGATGAAAGATCGCCAGTGCAACCTCACTTCGCCGGCACGAAGAGGTTTACCGAATAAAGCTCCTTCCGCAGGTCGCCGTCGCGGAAGAGCAACGGCACGGTGTCGTTCGTCAGATAGATCGGCAGCAGATTCGAGTAGAACCGGTTCCCCGGGATGCCACTGGTCCCGCCCGGCCAAACCGATTCGGCCCGCACGCCCGGCACGTCGGTTTCGGCCACGAAGCGGTTGACCGGACCGCGGTCGAACATGAACTCATTCGCGCTCCGAGCCCGCGCATCGTGATTCGAGGCATCCACGACGCCGAAGCCGCCGTCGGTCGGGAACCCCGGAAGCCCCTCGCCAAGAGGATGGAGGATCGCACCGAAGGCGGGTGGTACGCTGAACTGACCGCCGAGCGGGTGCTCGAACACGATCCGGTGCAGCTTGCCCCACCGGTAGTCGTCTGGATTCGTCGATCCGTCGAATGCCAGCGCGAACGCCGGACCGGCAAGGCGGGTCAGCGCATCGGCCATGCTCTTGAGGATCAAGATGTCCCGGCGATCCTCAGCGGACGCAGACGGTGCGTTGAAGAAGTTGATGCCCGAGGCGCCGATGCCTGGCTGGGGTCGTTCGAGCAAACTCTTCAACGCCGTCATTGCCAGCTGGCTGCCGGGCTTGGGCAACGCGACCCCGGGCGGCAGCGGCACACCCTCGAGCGTGGCATCGATGCTGTTGCGGATGAACTGGCCGCGCCAGACGCTGTAGATCGTCGCCGCGACGCTCTCGGCGATTTCCCCACTCGTCGGCGTGCCCCTCACGCCGTTCGCATCGTTCGCGTCATAGCCTTCGCGAATTCCAGTCGGCGCGGTGAATTTCCAGGTCGCCAGCTTGCCGACCGCTACCTGGATGGGGGCTTGACCGCCGAGCGATGCGAGCAGCACGTCGTTTTTCGACGCTTGCGCCCGCGCCAGTGCCCGTTCGATCAGTGGAACGAAGTATTGCGCGTCCGGCAATACGACATCGGCCTGAATCGCCTGCATGTCCTGAAACGAGACCGGTCCTGTACTCAGTTTCTCCTTGAGAAGTTCGGTGATGCGCCCGGCCCGAAAACCGGCGTCGTAGCCCGCATTCAGGTAGTAGATGCCGCCACCGGGCCGAAGCTGATTCAGCGGATTGTTGTCGAGCACCGTTCCCGCCGGATCGTTATTGGCGTTCACGAACCAACCGGCCGGGGGGTTTACCAGGCGCGGCATCTCGCTCGCGGGCAGGGTCTCGTAGGGGATGGCCTGTCCGGGCTGAGGCTGCTGGACCGAAAGCCACTCATTGCCGCCGGTGCCCTTGCGGATAAACCAGGGCGGCAGTCCGGTTACCGTACCGCTTTGCAGGTCCTCGCGAACCGGCACTTCAGCGGTCGCGAAATAGGCGATGTTGCCGTCGATATCGGCATAGGCCCAGTTCAGCGTCCCTGAGTCGAACCACTGCATGCCGCGCTGGAAGTCGTCGAGATTGCGCGCGCGATTCCAGGTCCAGAGGGTGTCGACCTCGCGCGTGCCGCTGAATCCGGTGTGCTGAATGCTGATCGCGACCCCGGTGGTCGGATCGAACTGCACGATGGGACCGTTGCTCCGGCGCGGCACGATGAGGGTGGCGGGCGGGATCGAACCACCCGTAGGCACAACCGACAGGTTGTCGAATTGGCCGTCGCCGACATTGTTCGCCCGGTACGTTTCGGGAATCGGGATGACGGGCTCTTTCGTGCCCTTGTAGACCGTGCTCAGTCCACTCGGAGAGGTCGCATCCGGCACGATCTGCTCCTGAAATACGTCGGTCACGTCCAGCGGACTGACCGTGGCGCCCCAGGCGATGTACCGGTTCTGACCGACGATGACGAAGGGGACGCCGGCGAAGCCGCTGCCCATGGCGTCGACATCACCGGCGGTCAGGTGAATTGGGTAGAAGGTCGAGGGTTCGTCCAGCGCCAGATGCGGATCGTTGGCGACCAACGGCCTGCCGCTGGTCGTATATCGGCCGGATACCGCCCACTGATTCGAACCGGGCCGGTTGTCGAGTTCCAGCCGCTGTCTGAAGAATGGCAAGTTACGGACGCGATCGAGGTATTCCTTGCCGAGCGCCGCCGCCGGCACGTCGATCGTGCCCGTCGAGGCAGGAGCGCGCACCCGCGCCACCGTTGCCGTGGTCATCGATGCATCTGGCACCGTCGACGCCAGATAAAACGGCTGCGAGCGCCACAGGTCCTCGCCGAACAACGTGTATCCGATACCCGAACCGAGCGGGGGATCAAACACGGCGGTATACGTCTGCAAGGCTACGGTGTTGTCGATGTCCTCGAGGCCGAACGACAGTGAGAAGGTAATCGACTTGGTCACCGTCATGCTATCGAGCGCGGTCCAAGGCTCGAACTTGGTGATTTCGAGCGCCTGGTACTCGGGTGGCAGTGCCTTGAGGCGCGAGACGCAGGCATTGACCCCATCCGCATAGGCCACGAGCGCCGCATGTGATTCTGGCGAAATGACGGCGAGCGAACGGTCTGCCGCCCGCCGGATGCCGATCGTGCGCAATTCGACGTCGCTGGGGAGTGCCGTCGGCCCGAGCAGTTCGGCGAGAGTTCCGCTGGCGCGACGCCGGCTCACATCCATTTGAAAAAGTCGATCCTGCGCGTGGACATATCCCTGCATGAAGTAGAGATCATGGTCGTTACCGGCCTTGATATGCGCGATCCCGTAATTGTCGCGTGAAATAGTGGCAGCGGCTGTTAAACCTTGCAGCTTGGATGGTTTGAGCGGTTGATCTTCGCCCATGCCTTGCGTTGTGCTATTCGTGCCGACGAGCACGCATGTTGCGAATATCAGGCTGATGTGGCGCACGATTGAATGCATGAGTGATTTTCCTCGCGATCTGAAATGGTTGATCGTGACTTGGTGGCCCACCGCGCTGGCCATGCCCTTTATCCAATGGCCAATATTGGAACCAATCCATTGATTTTGGGCATTGTGGAAATTCCCTTGCGGATGATGGCTTCCACCGCGACGCGGGCTAAGACAGGTAAGGTGTTGACTGGCTCGGGATGGTTGTTTCCATACAATTAATAAGTATACGTGATGTGCGACTTTAATCGATAAGGTCTGGAAAGCGACATGGCCATCGTCATAAGCTGTTGATATAAATATCAAGTCAATCCAGAAATGCTGGCCACGCCGCCAGAAGATCCGATCGTCAGCTCCGCCACGGCCGAGAGCCTCTGGGCTTGAGAGGTTTGCTGGCCATGATCGGAAAAGTTGCACATCACGGAGTGATATTGAGCGGCATCCGCTGACGGACCGCTGAGGGGTGGACATGAATCCGACGAACCAGTTGGTACGAGCCATTCGCCCGGATCGACAGGTGCTCGCGCGTCAGCGGCTCTCCTGCTCGATCGGAATATATCGACTCATCCCACCGCCTTCGCCGACAGGAACAACAGCAGTGGATTATCCGGGCACGCCTCAAATCCGAAGCGCTGGTAGTAGACTGCCGCCCGCTCGTCGATGGCATCGACGAACAGGCCGATGCCGCCAGCCTCGGCGTAAATTCGCCGCGCCCGGGTCAGGGCATCAACCAGCAGCAACTCGCCGAGGCCCTTGCCCTGAGACTGTTTGTCGACCGCCAGACGGCCCAGTCGCACGCCTGGGATACGACGTGGCAGCTTCTTGCGCCAAGCCTCCGGCAGATGGCGGCACTCGAGTTCGGCCAGCGTCAGGGCGTAATAGCCACGGATGCGAGCCGGCGCGTCCTCGCGGGTGGCGACGAAGGTCTTCGACAGCCCCTTATCCTGGTGCTGGCGGGCAACCTTTCGCAGCCAGTCGTTCAGTTCCTGCCGGCCACAGTCGAACTCCTGCCGGTCATGGCTCCCAGATAAAGGACGTACCTGCATCGTCTCGCTTGGCCTTCTGGTAGCGGTCCATGGCAGCCTTCAACCTGGCGTTGGGTTTGGGTGGGTTTTCCATCAGGTCGAGCAGCCAGCTCCAGTCGCGGGGCGACAGGCGGATGATTTCCTCCCGTTCGATGACGGCCTGGGCCTCTTTCAGCGCCGACTGCACCAGAAACTGATTGACTGTTGCTCCGGTCAGTTCGGCGGCGCGGCGTAACGTTTCATAGACCTCATGGGGGACGCGAGCGCCGATGCGGTCCTGTTTGGCAATGGCGGTTCCCATCGTCTCTTCCTCTGGAAATTTAATGAGCATTCAGTTTACCGTTGTCGCCAAAGTGACGCCAGAGTATCGAGCGGTCATTCATGGGGAATCGGCATCGACTCCCAGCCGTTCCAGAAGGCCGTCGCACTCCTCCAGACTGCCGAAGCCGATTTCGATGCGGCCGCGACCGCGACCGGCGTCGTAGCGCAGCCGCACCGGCGCGGCCAGCCGTTCCCGCAGCCGGTCTTCCAGCCGGACCAGATCGGGATCGCGCGGCGTCGGCATGCGGGCGCGGGATTCGGCGGCCAGCAGCGCGCGGCGGCGCTCCAGTTCCCGCACGCTCCAGCCGTCTTGGACCGCCCGATCCGCCAGCCGGACTTGCGCCTCGCGCGGCAGGCCGACCAGCACCTTGCCGTGGCCCGCTTCCAGCCGGCCCTCCTCGATGTGCGCCTGCACCACCGGTTCCAGGCTCAACAGCCCCAGCGTTTTGCTGATCGCCGACTGGGAGGCGCCGAGCAATTCCGCCAGTTGCTCCTGGGTCAGCCCGAACTCCTCGCGCAGCCGCCGCAGCGCCCGGCCTTCCTCGATCGGATTCAGATCCCGGCGCAGCAGGTTTTCCACCAGGGCGATGGCGGCGGCGGTCTGGTCGTCGGCTTCCCGCACCACGACCGGCACTTGGGCCAGGCCGGCCTGTTGCGCCGCACGCCAGCGCATGTGGCCGGCGAGGATTTCGTAACTGCCGTCCGCCAGCGGCCGCGCCACCAGCGGTTCGATCACCCCGTACCGGCGGATGCTCTGTTCCAGTTCGGTCAGGTACGCCTCGTCGATCCGTTGCCGGGGCTGGTAGCGGCCGGTCACGAGCTGGTCGAGGTCGAGATGCTGGAGGGTGCTGGCCTCGCCTTCGTTTTTGAGCAGGCTGCCGTCGAAGCTGTGGCCGCCGGCGCCGATCCAGTCCCCGAGGCTCTTCAGCGACTTGCGGCGGCTCATACGGGCGTCCTCGTCCGGCCGGCCTCGACGGCCTCGATGCCGCTCAGGATTTCCTGTTGCCAGAGCTGGCGCACCGCCAGCAGGATTTCGGAGTTGACGCCGTCCAGCATCATGATCGCCCGGTTGTAGGTGTCGCGGGAGCCGCGCGGCTGGTCGATCTCGTAGATGCTGAGCTGGTCGCTGGCGGATTTCTGCAATTCCTTGGTCAGACCCATGCGATTGCTGAGGATCAGTTCGCCGTAGGCGCCGTTGATCACCGCGATGTTGTTCAGGGTCTCGGTGCTGGCGTCGACCTTGGTCAGCAGGATGTTCAGCCGTTGCACGTTGATCTCCCGCTCGTACAGAGCGCAGATCTGCTCCAGGATGCGGAAGTACTGCACGCTGGAGGAGATGTCGTACATGTGCGGCACGATGGGCATGACGATCAGGCTGGCGGCGGCGATGGCGTTCAGCGACAGCATCCCCAGCGAGGGCGGGGTGTCCACCACGATGATGTCGTAGCGGTCCTCGACCGCTTTCAGCGCCCGATGCAGCCGCACCGGCGGCGGCCCCAGGGTTTCGTTCCGCCGTTCCTCCGGCTGCGACAGCCGCCAGTCGGTGTATTGCAGCGCCAGTCGCGCCGGGATCAGATCGAGATGGTCCCAGTGGGTTTTTTTCACTGCTTTCGCCAGCAGCGCCGGCGCTTCGGTCAGGGCCGGGAACAGGTCGTCGCCGTCGCCGAGATCCAGGTCCGGGATGAACCCGAACGCGCCGGTGGTGGTGGCCTGCGGATCGGCGTCCACCAGCAGCACCCGGTAGCCCTCGCGGGCCAGATACTGGGCGCAGTGCAGCGACATGGTGGTTTTGGCCACCCCGCCCTTGAGGTTGGAGAACACCACCCGCACGCAGCCGGCGCCGGCCGGCCGGCCCGGCCGTTTGCCGATGCTTTCGCGGATGCGGTTGACCTCGTTGTAGTTATATACCCGCCGCTGGATCGAACCGGCTTCCACCAGCCGCGGTTCGGGCAGGTCCCCCCGGCTTTCCAGATTGCGAAGGTGATTGGCGGTGCAGCCGGCGAGTTGCGCGGCCCGTTCGATGCCGAATTCGGGCAGGGACTTGACCGTGTGTCGCGCCCCCAGCGCGTCCAGCAACCGTCGCTGCATCTGGCCGCCGCGCTCGGCCGCGTTGCGGCACAGGGTCCGGAAGTTGAATCGCATCGCTTGCATGGGTCCGGCTCCGAAAGGACGAAAAAGGGTTATTCGCGTATATCATGCGTTTGATGAGAATTTTGGCTCATCGACTTAATTGATGCAACCAGGCGCAATCGGGGCATGACTTTCATTTCTGGAACTTTCCGCATAAAGTTCGTGCCGATCGGCGCGAGCGTGGGGGTAAGGCAATGAGTGGTTGGGGTTGTCCGCATGAATTCAACGGGACGTGCCAGCACGTCAAGGGCCGGACCTGCGATCCCGGCATGAAGGGTTGCGTGCTGGCCGGTCGCTTCCGCTTCAGCAACGAGGCCAAGAATCGACCCCCCCGCCCGGTCCGGCGCAACGACGATGGCCGGACCGATCCGAAGCGGAGGAATGGCGGGTAAAACCGGCTCGATATCACTTGAAGGTAACCATTCGGGGGCGGGCCGAACCGCCCGAGCTATCAATTAAAGCGTCATTCGCTTTTCTCGCCTCTATACTTTTGTTTGAAAACCTCTTTAGTCGTTCGGTTTGTGAGACGGTTTTCTGAAGTATTCAAGTAACAACTAACAACACACTTCAGGGGGCAATACATGAGAGGCAAGGCCAACAGCAGTGAATCCCAGTTCAGCCGTCGCGATTTCCTGAAAGGCGCCGCCGCCACCGCCGCGGTCGGTATGATCGATCCCGCCAAGGTGTTAGCCGGGCAGGAGTCTTCCAATAATTCCCACTCCGATTTTCCAGAGCAGCTTCGACCGCATCCGGTGATCGGGGGAAACCCGAGCAGCGAAAGTTACTGGCGGAACGTGCGTCGCGCCTTCGTGCTGCCAGACGACTACATTCACATGAATACGGGCACCACCGGTTCCCAGCCCCTCTTCGCCCTCAACAACCTGGCGGTTTACAACCTATACAAGAGCATGGACCCGCGAGACTGGGAGAAGAACCTCAATGCCGCATATCCGGATCTGTTTCCGCTGGCGTCCGGGCTGTTCGGACCCTCGGGGACTACCGCCCGGCAGCAGGCGGTGGCGGGAGTCTACGGGGCCAATCCGGACGAGATTGTGCTGAGCTACAACACCACCGACGCCTGTAACCTGATTTTTGCCGGTACGCCCTGGAACAAGGGGGATAGGATCATTACCACCAGTTTCGAGCATCCGGCCCTCGCCGGCCCCATCGCCTGGGCCCGCGACTATCACGGCGTCAAGGTGGTCGTGATCGATATCCCGTCGAATTTCAAGAAGAACCGCACGGTCGACGAAGTATTGGACTGGTTCGAGAAGGCGCTCGGTAAGCCACTGGACTCCGGCAAAAAACAATATGTCGCCTTCTCCGAGATTTTCTACAAGAACGGCCTGCGCATGCCGGTGAAGGAAATTTGCGCATTGGCGCGCGAGTACGGTGCCTACAGCATCGTCGACACCGCGCACGGATGGGGCATGTTGCCCATCGACTGCCACGACTACGGCGCCGATTTCATCGCCGGCGCCGGGCACAAATGGCTGTGTGGCGGGCCGGGGACGGGGATCTGTTACGTGCGCACCTCGGGAGGGAATCTTCCGCCCTTTGCCATGGGCAATTTTTTCCTCTACGGCAACCTGTTCGTGGTTCCCAGCAGCTTTTTCGAGAACCGCACCTGGGTCCCGGCTGCCTACATGCAATTCCGCGGCGAGTCCAATACCCCGGCGCTGTATGCGATGACGGATTCCCTGTCCTTCTTCGATTATCTTGGGGTGGAGAACATCTACAATCGCGGCGTCGCCCTGGGCAACTATCTCAAGAATAAAATCGCGGATCAGTGGGGTGCAAAGGCCCTGTGGGTCCAGGAAAACCCGGATTCGCGGTTCGCCACGGCTCTGACCTCCTTCAATCCCTTCGCTGGCAGGGACGACTCATCGCAGTTCTCGGTGCTGAATACGGCCATCAGCACCATCATTACCGCCTTGGCGGCGGAAACGCCAAAAATCTACATTCGCTCCGTTACCTGGCGCGACAAACAGACCGATTCGGCCGACAATCGCGTCGGGTTCCGCATCTCCACTCACGGGGTTTACAACAGCTACGCCGAAATCGACTACGTGTTCGGTCGATTGGTCGATCGAATTAACGCTAGCGGGCTCCCGCAGTTAAGCTGAGTGGCAAAGCCGCGGCGCGGAGCCAGGGTGGCCGTTGGGGGTGACGCCGTTGCTCTCGGTCTGCTCGAGCATCGTCCGATGGAGCGAATGATGGAGACGAAACCGGCGGCCTGGATACGGGATGGCTTGGGTATGGCAGCATCACGGTACATGCTATAGCATTGACATTTCCCAATTCGGGGGCGGGCGCCAGCGCGACCGAGGTGAAGCCATGCACGAACGACAGCCGACCAGACGCCGTCCGGTTCTCTACCTGGTCTATGCCACTCCGCTCGACGGCGGTCCGACCGTTGAGGACACGGTGGCCGCCAGCGACGAGGATAATGCCTACGAGAAGGCGCGGACCTTGTACCCGCGCGACCGTTACGACGTGACGGTTTACCTGCAATCGGCCGACGATGACTAGACTCACGATCGATTTGGAACGGCGGCGGCGTTCGAAAGCCCCACTGGGTCGGCGCGGGCTGGCCATCGCCGGCCTGCTGCTGGTGGCGCTGGTGGCGGGTTGCGCCGGATCGACGAAGCCGACGACCCCGGATTCCATGCAACCCACCAGCAAGCTGAGCGAAAAGGCCAAGCAGGAACAGCGGCAGGCCATTCTCAAGGTCCGCGCCCAGACCCTGAACCAGCTCTACAAACTCAAGCCGCAAGCGCGCGGCGAGATCGAACAGGCCGCCGGCTATGGGGTATTCGAGATCAACGGCCTGAATGCGGTGCTGGCCGAAACCCACGGACGTGGCGTGGTTTTCGACCGGCGCGGCAAGGCCACCTACATGCAATTGGCCCGGACCGACGTCCGGCCCGGGGCCAAAGTCCTTCCCTACCGGCAGGTTCTGGTGTTCCGCGACCCGAAGAAGTTGAGCGATTTTGTCGCATCCGGATCGCCCGCGGACGTGTCCAGCGATCCCAGCATCAAGGTCTACCGGCTGAACGAAAAGGGGATATCGGTCCAGGCCGACTGGGGCGCCCGCTATTTCCGGGACCCCGATCTGAATTGAGCGTGCTCGCTGAATCCTTGCCCGAATGAATTCGCCTGCTCCGGCAAGCCGGCCATATCATTCATTTTCCCCCAACCTCATCCTCACGACGGGAGGCGGTGTCGCGGTACATGCTGAGATTGTGGCTGTTCTACTTTGGCCTGTGGTTGCTGTTATCCGGCTATTTCTCTGACCCGTTGTTGCTGGCCTTCGGCGCGCTGTCCAGCGCGCTCGTGGCTTTCGTCGCCCGACGGGTCCGGACGAGCGATCCCGGCGCGCGCGCGGTGTCCTGGCGATGGTGGAGTCCACGGGCCATTGCGTACTGGCCCTGGCTGTTGTGGCAGGTCGTGCTCGCCAACCTCGATGTCGCCAAGTGTATTGTCGATCCCAAACTGCCGATCCACCCGATGATGATCGGCTTGCGATCGAGCCAGCGCGGCGAGTGGACGCGGGTGGTTTATGCCAATTCCATCACCCTGACGCCGGGCACGGTGACCACGGACCTGAGCGGCGACGCCATCGAAGTTCACGCCCTGACGCGGCAGGCGGCCGATTTCCTGCTGGAAGGCGGCATGGATCGGCACGTCAGCGAATTGGAAGGAGTTGATTGATGTTCGCGACCGCGGCCCTCGGCGTTCTGATCTGCATGGGGTTGGCGCTGGCGCGCGCCCTCCTCGGTCCCACCGTCTACGACCGCATTCTGGCGGTCAACGTATTCGGCACCTTGACCGTGCTGCTCATCGCCGTACTGGGGTTCATGAGCGGCCGTCCCGATTTTCTCGACGTCGCCCTGGTCTATGCCCTCATCAATTTCATCAGCACCTTCGCGGTGCTCAAGTTCGTTCGTTACGGCGACCTGGGCTGGCCGCGCAACATTCCAGACGAACCGCGGGGTAAGTGTGATGGATGTGCTGATTGACCGGCTCGCCTGGCTGGCGCTGATCGGCGGGGTGTTGTTCGCCGTGATCGGCACTGTCGGTCTGCTGCGCCTGCCCGATTTCCATACCCGGCTGCACGCGGCCGGAGTCACCGACACCCTCGGCGCCGGCCTGATCCTTCTGGGATTGATGCTGCGAGCGGGTCCGACGCTGATCGCCGTCAAGTTGTTGCTGATCGTACTGTTCCTCTGGTTCACCGGCGTTGTCGCCACCCATGCTCTGGCCCGGGCGGCGCTGGACGATTCCGAAAATCCGCGCCCGCTCTTGCACGAGGAAGCGCCGCCATCGAAATCCTCGTAAATATCGTCCTGCTCGGCCTGCTGGCGATCACCGCCGTGGCCGTTATTCGCTTGCGCAACCTGTTTGCGGTGGTGATGCTGTTTGGCATCTACAGTCTGGTATCGGCCAGCCTGTTCGTGGTGCTGGACGCCGTGGACGTGGCGTTCACCGAAGCGTCGGTGGGAGCGGGAGTCGCCACCGTGTTCATGCTGGGGACCTTGGCCTTGACCACGAACCGCGAAAAAAAAACCTCCCACAAGCTGCTGCTGCCCTCGCTCGTGGTAACCATCACGGGCCTGGCGCTGGTCTATGGTACCTGGGACATTCCCCGCTACGGCGATCCCGCCAATCCCATCCATCGGCACGTGGTACGGCGCTATATCGAGGATTCGCCCAGGGAAATCGGCATTCCCAACGTGGTGACCGCGGTGCTGGCCAGTTATCGGAGCTACGATACGCTCGGCGAAACGACCGTGGTCTTCACCGCCGCCATCGGCGTGCTGGTGCTGATCGGTGGCGCGCGGCGCCGGCGCCGTTCCGATCGGGACAAGCCGCAATGAAGCGATACCCGATTCCGCGTCTGGCCACCAAGGCGCTGTTGCCCCTGATCCTGCTGTTCGCGCTGTACGTGCAATTTCACGGCGATTTCGGGCCGGGTGGCGGTTTTCAGGCCGGCGTCATTTTCGGCGCGGGGTTCATACTCCATGCGCTGGTTTACGGCCTGGACGATGCCCGACGGTTGTTGCCGCCGCAACTGTTGCGGTTGGGCATTTCGCTCGGTGTGCTGCTCTACGCCGGAGTCGGCGTGACCGGGCTGTTGCTGGGCGGCAGCTTTCTGGATTTCAACGTGTTGGATGCCCGCGATCCAGCCCATGGCCAGCACTTGGGGATATTGCTGGTGGAACTGGGAGTCGGCATCACCGTGGCGGCGGTCATGGTAGCCATTTTCCATGCCCTTGCCGGCAGGGGACGCTAGTGGAAATCCTGGGCCTATTCAACTATTGGGTCTTCATCGTCTTGATGATGTGCGGTTTCTACGTGGTCATCGCGAGCGGCAACCTGATCAAGAAGCTGGTCGGCCTGAACCTCTTTCAGACCTCTGTGTTCATCCTCTACATCAGCATGGGCAAGATCGTCGGCGGCACCGCGCCGATCCTCGTGGCCGACCCGGCCGCGGTCTACAGCAACCCCCTGCCGCACGTGCTGATTCTGACCGCCATCGTCGTCGGCATCGCCACCACCTCGCTCGGCCTGGCGCTGGTGGTGCGCATACACGAAGCCTACGGGACCATCGAGGAAGACGAGATTCACGCCCAAGACGCGGAAGAAGCTCTGTGATCGCTCATCTGCTCGCGCTTCAGGTCGTCGTTCCCCTGATTGCCGCCCCGCTGTGCGCGCTGCTGCCCGCTGGCCGGGCGGTTTGGCTGCTGGCCTCGAGCGCGAGCGGGCTGGCGCTGCTGATCGCAGTCCTGCTGCTGGACCAGGTGTTGGCGCACGGCCCGATTTCGTATCCGATGGGTGGCTGGCCCGCGCCCTGGGGCATCGAATACCGGGTGGATGTACTCAACGCCTACGTGTTGTTGCTCGTGGCGGGCGTCGGAACCGTGGTCATGGCCTTCGCCCGGCCCATCGTCGAATGCCGCATCCGCCTGTCCAAGGGCAAACAGCCCTGGTTTTACACGGCCTATCTGCTGTGTCTGACCGGCCTGCTGGGCATCACGATCACCGGCGATGCCTTCAATCTGTTCGTGTTTCTGGAAATCTCGTCGCTGTCGAGCTACGTGTTGATCGGCATCGGCCGCGACCGGCGCGCCCTGACCGCTGCCTACCAATACCTGATCATGGGCACCATCGGCGCCACGTTCATCCTGATCGGCATCGGCCTGCTGTACGTGCTGACGGGCACTCTCAACATGGGCGATCTGGCCGCGCGCATCCCGGCGGTGGCCGACACTCGCACCATCCATGCCGCCTTCGCTTTTCTGACCGTCGGCGTCTGCCTCAAGCTGGCGCTGTTTCCGCTGCACCTGTGGTTGCCCAACGCCTACGCCTACGCGCCATCGGCGGTCACGGCTTTTCTGGCGGCCACGGCGACCAAGGTGGCGATCTACGTGCTGCTGCGATTCTTCTTCACCGTTTTTGGAGCCAAATTTTCATTTGAAACCATGCGGTTGGATCTTGTCCTGCTGCCGCTGGCCCTGGTGGGAATTTTCAGCGCCTCCGTGGTGGCGATTTTCCAGACCAACGTCAAGCGGATGCTGGCCTATTCCAGCGTCGCCCAGATTGGCTACATGATTTTGGGCATCAGCCTGGTGTCGGTCACCGGCCTGACCGCCGGCATCAGCCACCTGTTCAACCACGCCCTGATGAAAGGCGCGCTGTTCATGGCGCTCGGTTGCGTGTCCTTCCGGGTCGGCGCCGCCACGATGGAACGCATGGCCGGTGTAGGTCGGGCGATGCCCTGGACCATGGGCGCCTTCGTGATCGGCGGTCTGAGCCTGATCGGGGTGCCGCTGACGGCCGGGTTCGTCAGCAAGTGGTACCTGATCGTGGGCGCGCTGGAAAAAGGCTGGTGGCCGGTGGCGGTGCTGGTCCTGATCACCTCGCTGCTGGCGGCGATTTACGTCTGGCGGGTGGTGGAAGTCGCCTACTTCAAGCCAGCGCCGGAAAATCGGGTCACGCGCGAGGCGCCGCTGGTGCTGCTGATTCCGACCTGGACGCTGGCGCTGGCCAATCTCTACTTCGGGCTGGATACTTCGCTGAACGCGGGGGTGGCCCGGCTGGCGGCGCAGAGTCTGCTGGGGATCGGGCAGTGAAAAAGCTGCGAATTTATGTCGATACCTCCGTTATCGGCGGCTGTTTTGACTCCGAGTTCGCGGAATGGTCAAGCGCTCTGATCGAGGATTTCCGCAAAGGGCGTTACCGAGCCGTCCTTTCCGATGTTACGGCTGCCGAAGTTCTTCCGGCCCCGGATTTTGTCAAAAATCTCCACGCGGAACTGTTGTCATTACCGGCACAGGTCATTCGGGTTGATGAGGATGCGGTGTCGCTTGTGCAACACTATATTGCGCATAGCGTTCTCGGCCAGCGGTTCATGAACGATATGCTGCACATCGCCTTGGCGACTATCGCTGAGGTCGATGTTCTGGTGAGTTGGAATTTCAAGCACATTGTCCGGCTCGACAAGATCCGGTTGTTTAATGCCGTCAATATCGAACAGGGCTACAAAACTTTGGCCATCTATTCTCCACGCGAGGTCATCAGTCATGGATCAGAAGACTGAATTTCACAGCGTCGATTTTTTCCGCAAAATCCGCGACGAACAGGCAGCCTTTTTGGCTGGGAAATCGCCTGCGGAAATCATCGCTTTCTTTTCGAAGGCGAAGCTGGAATCAACGGGGCGTTCCGGGGCAAAGCGCCAGCCAGCGCTACAGTCGTGAACAGACATCCATTTTCTGGCTTGTCTGCCTCAGGCTAATTCCTTGACTTCCGAAGCCACCCTGGTTTTGGCGCTGTTCATCCCGCTGGCGAGCGCGCTCTTCATCGCCGCCAACGACGACCGGCCCGACTGGCGCGAAGGCACGACTATGCTGGCATCGCTGCTGTTGCTCGGCGTCGTGATGTCCCTGTTGCCGGCGGTGCTGGCCGGCGTTCGTCCGACGGTGGATTTGTTCGAGTTTGCACCGGGCCTGCCGCTGAGGTTGAGCGTGGAGCCGCTGGGCATGACCTTCGCCTGCGTGGCGGCGCTGTTGTGGCCGCTGAACTCGCTCTATTCCATCGGCTACATGCGTGGCAACGAGGAACAGCACCAGACCCGGTTCTATATCTGCTTCGCCGTCGCCATCGCCAGCACCATCGGCATCGCCTTCGCCGGCAATCTGCTGACTCTGTTCATCTTTTATGAAGCGCTGACTCTCTCGACCTACCCGCTGGTCACCCACAAGGGCACGGACGAGGCCATGCGGGCGGGGCGACTGTATCTCGGCATCCTGCTCGGCACCTCGATCGGCTTTCTGCTGCTGGCCATCATCTGGACCTGGTCGATTGCCGGAACCTTGGATTTCACGCCGGGCGGCATTCTGGCCGGCAAGGTGGAAGGGCCGGCCGTGGCCGTGCTGCTGGCGCTGTACATGTTCGGTATCGGCAAGGCGGCGCTGATGCCCTTCCATCGCTGGCTGCCGGCGGCGATGGTAGCGCCGACCCCGGTCAGTGCGCTGCTGCACGCGGTGGCCGTGGTGAAGGCCGGCGTGTTCGCGGTGATGAAGGTGACCGTTTACGTTTTCGGCATCGACTTCCTGAGCGCCACCGGTTCGTCGCAATGGCTGCTGTGGGTGGCGGCGCTGACCGTTTTGCTCGCGTCCTTCGTAGCGTTGACCCAGGATAACCTGAAGGCCCGGCTGGCGTATTCCACGGTCAGCCAGTTGGGCTACGTGGTGCTGGGCGCGGCGCTGGCGACCTCGATGGGCGTAATCGGCGGCTCCATGCAGATCGTGATGCACGCCATGGGCAAGATCACTCTGTTCTTCTGCGCTGGCGCGATTTACACCGCGACCCACAAGACCGAGGTCAGCCAACTGGACGGCTTGGGCCGGGTGATGCCGTTCACCTTCGGCGCGTTCCTGATCGGCGCGCTCAGCATCATCGGCCTGCCGCCGCTGGGCGGTTCCTGGAGCAAGTGGTATCTGCTGGCGGGCACCGCCGATTCTGGCCAGTGGACGATGATGGCGGTGCTGCTGATCAGTTCGCTGCTGAACGTGGTTTACCTGCTGCCGGTGGCGGCGCGGGGGTTTTTTGTCGCGGGATCGGCGCCCCCCCACCCCAGCCCTCCCCCGCCAGGGGGGAGGGAGCACGAGGACAGCTCCCCGCCAGGGGGGAGGGAGCACGACGCAACCGGAGGCGACCCTGTCAGGCTGACCGGCATCCGCGAAGCGCCGCTGGCCTGCGTCGTGCCCCTGTGTCTGACCGCCTTGGGTTGCCTGCTATTGTTCTTTTTCGCCGATGGTTTGTACGCGCTGCTGGCGCCCATCGCCGTCCGTTGAGGAGCCGTTGATGAGCGATCCGACCTCCCACGCCGACCGTCCCGAGCGCAAGTATTGGCTCGACGACCGGCGCAACGTGGACAAGATTTTTTACGGGCTGGCGCTGGTTTGCGCGGGATTGTTCCTGGCCGATTTTTTCTACCACAAGCACGTTAATTTCAAGTTTGAAAACTGGTTCGGGTTCTTCGCGTGGTATGGCTTTGTCTGCTGCATCGTGCTGGTGCTGCTGGCCAAGCAGATGCGCAAGCTGTTGAAGCGGGACGAGGATTATTACGGTGATTGATGGCCTCAATCCGGCGCTGATTCTGGTTTGCGGTTCGCTGCTGGCGCTGCTGACGCCGCAGGGTCTCGTTCGGAAGGGCTTCCTGCTGGCGCTGCCGGTGCTGAGCTTGATCCAGCTTTTGGGTTTGCCGAACGGCCACTATGCCCAAGTGGAGCTTTTCAGCCTGACCCTGACCACGCTCCGGCTCGATGGGCTGAGTTTCGCCTTCGCGCTCGTGTTCCACATCGCCGCGCTGCTGGCGGTGGTTTATGCCTGGACCCTGCGCGATCCGGTGCAGCAGGTGGCGGGATTGTTGTATCCGGGCGCGGCGCTGGGCGCGGTGCTGGCGGGCGATCTGATCACGCTGTTCATCTGTTGGGAATTGGCCGCCGTGTCCTCGGTGTTTCTGATCTGGGCACGGCACACCGAACGTGCCTATCGCGCCGGCCTGCGTTATCTGGTGATTCAGGTCGGTTCGGGCGTGCTGTTGCTGGCCGGTAGCATCGTTCACATTCGGGCCACCGGCTCGACCGCGTTCGAGCATCTGGGGTTGGACAGTCCCGGCGCGACCCTGATCTTTGTCGCGTTCGGCATCAAGGCCGCGTTTCCCTTGTTGCACAACTGGTTGCAGGACGCCTACCCGGAAGCCACCGCGACCGGGACCGTGGTGTTGTCCGCCTTTACCACCAAGATGGCGATTTACGCCCTGGCTCGGGGTTTCGCAGGCATCGAGATCCTGATCGTGATCGGTACCATCATGGCGATGTTCCCGATTTTCTTTGCGGTCATCGAAAGCGACTTGCGGCGGGTGCTGGCCTACAGCATGAACAATCAGCTCGGTTTCATGGTGGTCGGCATCGGCATCGGCACCCCGCTGGCGCTCGACGGCGTGGTGGCGCACGCGGTCGCCGACATCCTGTTCAAGGGGCTGCTGTTCATGAGCATGGGCGCGGTGCTGCTGCGCGCCGGCACGGTCGACGGCTCGGAACTGGGCGGGCTGTACAAGTCCATGCCGCTCACCACGGGATTCTGCATCGTTGGGGCCGCCTCCCTTTCGGCGTTCCCGCTGTTTGGCGCGTTCGTCACCAAGTCGTTGATCCTCGATGCAACGGCGCGGGAAGGCCACTGGATCGTCTTTCTGTTCCTGCTGTTCGCCGCCGCCGGCGAATTTTACCCCGCCGGCTTCAAGGTTCCCTATCTGGCCTTCTTCGCCCGCGACAGCGGCATCCGCTGCCAGGAAGCGCCGAGCAACATGCTGATCGCGATGGGAATCGCGGCGGCGCTGTGCATCGGCATCGGGGTGTTCCCGGATGCGCTTTACGCCATTTTGCCGTATCCGGTCGATTTTGATCCCTACACCACCACGCACGTCATCGCCCAGTTGCAACTGCTGGCCTGGTCGGGGCTGGCATTTTCGGTGCTGGCGCGCAAAGGGATTTACCCACCGGAACTGCGCTCGGTGAATCTGGATTTCGACTGGACCTATCGCAAGCTGCTGCCCACCGCCGCGACGCGGGTTTGGGCGCTGGCGCTGCGGGTCTGGGAGACGTTTAACGCCGCCGTGGAACGACGTGTGGAAGCCTTGATCGCGGTTTTGTCCCGCCACCACGGCCCGCACGGGCTGCTGGCCGCGACGTGGCCCAGCGGCAGCATGGTGCTGTGGGCGGTGCTATTGCTGGGCGTGTGCCTGGTGTTCTATTACCTGTAGCCCGATCCGAGCGTCTTCCAGGTGAATGACTGGATTTGTGCTATGATTTGTACATTGTTTGTGGAGAGAAACGATGGACGCACTCACCTACAGTCACACTCGGCAGCATTTCGCGCAGGTGATGGATCGGGTCAATGAAGACCATGCGCCCGTGGTGGTCACCCGGCAGCGCGGCAAACCGGTGGTCATCATGTCGTTGGACGACTATCACGCTCTGGAAGAAACCGCTTACCTGCTGCGTCATCCCAAGGGCGCGGAACGGTTGCTGGCCGCGGTGGAGCGGCTCCGCGCCGGCGAGGGTACCGTGCGGGAACTGATCGATGCAGATCAAGTTTGATGAAACTGCCTGGGAAGACTATTTGTATTGGCAACAAACGGATCGGGTCGTGCTCAAGCGGATCAACCGACTGATTCAGGAAATTCAACGCGATCCCTTAACCGGCATCGGCAAGCCGGAACCTCTGAAACACGCCTTGTCGGGGTTCTGGTCCCGGCGCATTGACGAGCGGCATCGTCTGGTTTATGCCGTGAGCGGTGATACTTTGCTGATCGCTCAGTGCCGCGATCATTATTGAACGAAGTGGCTCGCGTTGGCTTCCGTGGGGGGTGCTACGCGAACCGTCCTTCCCCAACCTCCCGCGCCCGACCCAGCGCGACTTGGGCGAGGGTTTTCAGCCAAGTATTCCCTGCTTGTATTGGGCCAGGAGGGGGGATATTCCCCTTATAGGTCGCGCGCTACTATAATCGGTGGCATTCGACACTTGAGGAACGCCATCATGCCCAGAACCGTTGCCGAAGACGGACTGAACAAGTTCCAACGCTATCGGTCGAGCAAGCGGGCGTGCGGGATGAAACTGCTGCGGATGTGGGTTCCTGATCCCGCCGCCCCCGGTTTCGCCGAGGAAGCGCGCCGGCAAGCGGCGTTGTTGCGAGGTGCTCCCGAGGAAATCGAAGCCCTCGCCTTCATTGAAACAGTCGCCGATACCGACGGCTGGACGCCATGAAACGTGGCGATATCGTGACTGTTGCGATGCCGGGGGATTATGGGAAACCACGCCCTGCGGTCGTCATTCAGTCCGATTGGTTGGCTGAAACGGATAGCGTGCTGGTTTGCCTGTTGACCAGCACACTGCGCGAAGCGCCAATCTACCGCCTCACCGTCGAACCGACGCTGGAAAATGGCTTGCGGGCAGTCTCGCAAGTGATGGTCGATAAAATCATGGCGGTGCGCCGGGACAAGTGCGGCGGGATCATCGGTAGATTCGATGTTGCAAACCTCGTCACCCTCAATCGGATGTTGTCGCTGGTCGTCGGTATCGCGGATTGACGCACGGATTCAGCACGCTATGCGAACCGCCCTTCCCCAACCTCCCGTGCCCGGCCCAGCGCGACCAGGGTTTCCAGCAGGGCGGCAACCGGCTTTGCTTTCGCGCCCCGGAAGCGGGCGGCAAGCGCGGCGGCGGTCAGCGGTTCGCCGGCTTCGGCGAGGATTTCGGTGACGGCGCGGGCCTGTTCGACGAGGGTTTTCGGCCAGGGACGCGGGGTTGCCGGGGTGCGAATTTCGGCGGCGCTGGTGGTATCCAGCTCGGTTTGTGTCGCTGGCGTCTGCTCGCCCGGAGCCTGAAACGCCGGGCGCAGCCAGCGGACGAGTCCCTGCCGTTCCTCGGCGATGCGTTCGGCGTTCAGCGCCACCAGCCGTTCCAGCAGAACCGCGCCGCTTTCGTCCGTCGCGGTTAAATCCGGCCAGCCGTAGGCATCCAATACCGCCCGATCAATGGCGTCGTGCAGTTCCCGCAACACCGTCGTCAAACCCTGCTCGTGAGTCGTCCGTTCCGCCGGTGTCAGCGTTTCGCCGGCGCGCAGCTTGGTCAACACGTTGTACAGACCGGTCAAGGTCAGGTCGGGATGCAGGGCTTGGCGCTGCTTGCGGTGCGCGTCCAGCCGTTCGCCCAGATCGCGCAGTTCGGCCTGTTGCGCGGCGCTGGCGGCGGGGAAGGGGAATTTTTCGAAGCTGGCGCTTTTGACGTAGACAGGATCATTGCCGACACCCAGCCGACCACCAGCGGTCAGCGCCCAGGCGACATGCACCCGAGAGGACAATACCGCCAGATGCCAGGCGTCATCGCTGGCGATGGCGACCAACTTGTTGTCGGGCAGGATAGAAGCATCCAGGAATTGAAAGACACGATGCTTGGCGGTTTCGACGGTGACGATGTAGCGGGAGAGGCCGTTTAGGGCTTCGCGCAATTGCTGGCGTGGTTTGCCGTGCAGCCACCACAAGCGCGCGTAACCTTCGCTGTCCTTGCTGTGACTCTTGGCGTCCCGCTCCGGCTTCACCCGCTCGACCACCCACTGATAAACTTCCGGGAACTGGTCGCGCACCTGCTCGGCGCTCAGCCCGAACAGGTCGATGACCAGGACGTTGCGCGGGGTGGCGGTCAGGTCCTTGCCGTTGCGGTACGGGCGGATGTGCCGCTCCAGGCCGGGAATCCGGCCCAGCCCCAGCGCGGCGGCCTGTTCCGGGGTGATGATGAAGCCCGCGCCGTGCAGTTTCACGCCGGGACAACTCAGGTCGCCATTCGCCTGCAACGGCAGCGCGCCCGCCACATCCGCGCCGAGGGTCAAATCCGCGTTGATCCGCCCGCGCCGCTCGGCAAACTCCACCTTGACGGCATCGCCGTCCGCGCCGCCTTCGTGGGTCACCGTCCACAGCCGGCCCGTCGTTTCTCCGACCACGCCCACGCTCATCGCGATCCGCACCGCCGCGCCGTCGCTGGCGTCCACCCAGGGATGATCGGGGATGGCGAAGGCGAGGGAGAGGGGTGACAAGCTAACCACCCCGGCGCTGCGCGCCACCCCTCCTTGCCAAGGAGGGGAATTCAAAATTTGACGTTTTCCCCTCCTTGGATAAGGAGGGGTGTCCCGAAGGGACGGGGTGGTTTGATCCGGTTGGCAGGTAGCGTCCGGATCTGCCTGCCCGCCTAAATGCCCCGCCACCACCCGCCGATTGAACGTCTGCCGCAGGCTGTTGGTGGTGATGAAGCCGAAGCGCCGCAACTCCCCGCGTCGAACCAACATCGCGGCCTGATGCCACCAGTACATCACGAAATCCGCCGACTCCGGCACCTCTGGCCACGCCGACCGCACCGCTTGCGCGTAGCCGTCGCCCAGCGCGGTGCGCATCCAGCCCGCGCCGATGAACGGCGGGTTGCCGACCACGAAATCCGCCGCCGGCCAACTCGCCGGCCGGGGATTGACGTACCGCTCCACCGGCGCGCGGGTGGTCTCGTCCGGCACCGATTCGCCGGTGGCGGGGTGAATGCGATACGTCCGCCCGTCCCAGCGGGTCAGCGGTCGGCCGCCGTCGTCGCGCAGCGGTTCAGCGCCGTCGTGGGCCAACACCGCGTCGCGGCATTCGATGTTGCCGAAGTCCCGCAGCACCGGCTGCGGCGGCAACACCTGGCCGCGCGTGCGAAAGTGCCATTGCAGATAGCCGATCCACAACACCAGTTCGGCGATGGCGGCGGCGCGCGGATTGACCTCCAGCCCCAGCAGTTGATGCGGGTCCACCGCGACCCCGGCCAGTTCAAGCAAGCCCTGGCTGTCGCCCAGTTCCTCCAACTGGTTCAGCACCTCGCCTTCCAGCCGCTTGAGGTGCTCCAGGGTGACGTAGAGGAAATTTCCCGAACCGCAGGCCGGGTCCAGCACCCGCACCGCGCACAATCGCCGATGGAACTCCCGCACCTCGGCGCGGGCGGCGTTCGACTTGCCCTCGGCGGCCAGCAGCAGCGCGGCGGTGCGCGCATCGTCCCAATCCGCCCGCAGCGGCTCGATCACCGTCGGCAGCACCAGCCGCTCCACGTAGGCGCGCGGCGTGTAATGCGCGCCCAGCCGGCTCCGCTCGGTCGGACTCAGGGCGCGCTCCAGCAAAGTGCCGAAAATCGCCGGCTCCACCTCGCGCCAGTCGGCGCGGGCTGCCTCGCGCAGCAGTTCGATTTGCGCCCGATCCAGCGCCAGCGCTTCTGGTTGTTTGAACAGCTTGCCGTTGAAGCGCGGCAGCGCCGCCCGAATCGCCACCGAAAACTGGCCGTGGTCCATCGCCCCCCACAATTCCCCGACCGTCGGCGCGAACTGCTCCGGCGCCTGAATCAGGCTGTCCAGCAGATCGGAAAAGGCCCGAACCGGCAACAGGCCCACGTCCTCGGCGAAGCAGGTAAACAGGCAACGGGTCAGGAAACCCGCCACCGCCGCCGGATCGTGGCCGGCTTCCTCAAGGGTCCGCGCCAACCGGGCCAAATGCTGGGCGATCTCGAAGGTCACCCGCGCCGAGCGCCGGGTTGGGTCCAGACTCAGCGGGTCCAGCCACACCGCTCGCAACCGCTCCCGCGTCGTCGGGTCGCGCAAATTCTCCAGCCGAATCCGGTGACCGCGGGGATCGGGAAACGGTGTGTAGGTCGCGCCGCTGCGGGTGAAGTCGGCGTAAAGCTCGATCACCCGCCCCACATCGATCACCACCAAGAACGGCGGGCGACCCTCGCTGGCCGGTAACGCTCGGGCGTAGGATTCGGCCTGCCCTCGCGCCCGCAGCAGCGCGGTATCGAAACCTTGGGTCGCCACGCCGGGCTTTACCTTCTTCGCCTCCAGCACGAAGGCGCCGCGCCGGTACAGGTCGATGAAGCCGGCCGATTCCGAACCGTCGCCGTGCCGGAAGATGACTCGTCGCTCGAACACGTAGCCGTCCTGCTCCGGTTGACCCGTGGCCGGATCGGGCGCCGGCAGGTCCAGCAGCGCGCACAGTTCGCCGACGAACAGTTGATGGTTGGCGCGTTCCGAACCGTCGGCATCGCGCCAGCGGCCCAGGAAGGCGTCGAGGGTGGCGGGGGAAGGAGCGAGGGCGGTGGTATCCATGGCGATGTCGTCAAACCCTGGCGAAGAGTGCGCCAATCCGGCCGTTTCTTGGCTGTTGTGGTTTGTTGCAGAATTCTATTTATAGCGCTCCTATCTGATTCGTGGAACCGGCGTTTCGAACCACCCCGGCGCTCCGCGCCACCCCTCCTTATCCAAGGAGGGGAAATTCCACAACCTGGATAGGAACGCTATAGACCTTGCGTCCATCAGATCCGGGGACTGTTGGCGGGTGTCGCCTGAAACTCGCGCAGGTATTGATCCAGGCTGCCGG
>JAVMKJ010000080.1:0-24814 GCA_031732855.1 Candidatus Competibacter sp. | reverse complement strand
CAGTTCACCGATGACGTTCATGTGGCCGAGAGTTTCAAGATGCATAATCGAGGAGATGAGCGGCGGAGCGAAGCGGAGTCCGCTCGACGCGCCGTTGAGCGGCGCCGGAGTGCGCAGCACGGAGGCGTCCGCTCCAACGGCTGGTTGGGTGGCAATTTGCTCAACTGGTGCGCGCTCGACAGGAAAGATAGTGGCCAATATGCCAAAAGAGCAAGGAGGCTGCGGCACCGCCGTTGAGCAGCCCGAGCAGGGATGACCGGTCTCTGACTATGCCAGGAAACTCACCGTGTAAACCGAGGTACCCCATCAATACACCCACTAAGGCTGCCAGCCAAGTCGCAATGAGTCTCGCCTGCGCTGAGGTTACAAATGTCCGGACTGCCACCGCACCGGCCGGGGGAACCAGCAACAGATAGAACGGCTGTCGATTGTAGTTTTCCCATCCATGCGCCAGGACTGATGCTCCAACAACGATTGCGATGCCGATATAGCCGAATAGTGGACGTGCAGCCAGGCCCGTTCCTAGCCTTTCAGTCAAAAGAACGGCTACGGCGCCCGGAGTCGCGATGAGGAATGCGGCCACGAACATGAACCCAAAGCCGAAGTCGAGCCCGCCGTTGAAGCTTGCCAGGACTGGGACCGGCGGGAGGAGAACGCATAATCCAACGATGCCGCGCAAGGCTGCGGCGATAGCGGAGGGTGAACGGCTTCTTCCGAGGCTAATCATTGCCACCTCTTACGGTAGGAACGCCAGTTACCCGGCGCCCCCGGCACGGTCCCGGACGTGCAGTTTTCCCGCATCCGGTTCTTCGGTTGTACTCGCGTGCGCGTCGGACGGATCCCGCCCGATTGCTGTTGCCCGCAGTGAGGTTAGCTCATGTTGTTCCAGCCCGACATGTCCGGCATGAGTTTCCTTTGCGGGCTGCGTACTTCCGTCGGGTCCTTCCCCCTGTAGTGGGCTTTCCCCACCGCCGAGTACTATGCCCGATAAGACACCCCAAGAGTATGTGGCCATCTCCGGCTTACCCGGTGCGTGGTTCTCCGAGAGAACGGTAGATTCCAGTGTAGCGATGGTTCCGGGTTTCCCCATACGTGCCTCAATACCTGTATATCCTGGTTCTATCGTCCCCACGAAATTTGGATTCCAGCATAGTTCCGTATCCGGGTTTCCCCTTCCGTGCCTCAATGGCTGTCTATCCATCCCGTGCTGTCCCCACGGCGGGAACCTTTTGGGGCTTCCCGAGTTCTCCGACCTTTCTCTTCCCACCTGCCACGGCCTGAGGACTCCGGCGGACCTTCGATACCCTCGCCATGATGGGTATCTCTCGTATTGCCTTCGGTGTACGTTAAAACCCTCGGCGTCCGCAACCAACTCATCTCGAAGCTGTACCCGCACTTCAGGGTGCGCGTCACCCCTACGGCCTATGGGATTCTCTGTCTACGCTTCGCCCGCCTTGTTCGCCGCCAAAAGGCGGCTCCGCCCCGGACCCAAGACTCGATACGGGTGGGTGGCTAGCCCTTGCCCGACAGGGACTTTCACCCCGCAAGAAATGCCGAGCTTTGCTCGGCGCGATAACGTTCGACATAAGGGCCTGTCCAAAAATAACTGCAACAACTTTTGCGTCAGTAGCAAAAGAAGTGATTTTTGCTGACTATGGCTGACGATCATGACTTGTTTCACTTGTTTTTGGACAGGCCCTAAGCGGCCCGCCGTAGGCGGGTCCGCTTGATGGAGGGGTTGGGCGTCAATATGCGATTGGGTCACGATTGGCCTTGGTGAGACCTCGGCTCCATGCGCGGGTTGAGTTATGTCGTTTCAACTATATGGGGCTGCGCAGTAGTTCAATTAAGGCGCTTTCACTCTTTGCTACTGCCAGATAGTTGGGACCGGAATCGAAATTGTTCATCCGATATTCGAATGGAGAAAATCGAACACCTGCGGTCCAGATCTTGCCTATTTCATACCCTGACCTTGAGAGGAGGGCATAGAAGTCCTTCATTAAGTGACCTGCATCCCCATTGGCGTAGCCGTACTCAAACTGAATAACGCGAAATCTATGGTCTTCGAGTGCTTGCTGGAATCCTTCTAGAACTTGGAACTCAGCTCCTTCGACATCGATTTTAAGCAAGTCTATCTTCTCGAATTTCTGTAACGCTAGATAGGAGTCTCCTGTAATTATCCTGGTAGTGCGCTTTCTGAATGGTCTTTTGGTATCGTGGAATGTTGTATCGATTAGAGTATTCATCGTAGACTGATCGCCGTAGTCTTTGTATTCGATTTCGCCTTCTCTTGACCCCAACGCATATTCGGGCACGATACTGCGCTGACTGCCCAGATTTTCCTTAAGCTTAGCTCTTGTGCTTTCACTCAGTTCAAATGCATGAACGATAGAATTGGGAAAGGCGGCTAACGCCATTTTCGACCAGTCTCCAATGTTTGCTCCAACATCAAAAATGGTCTTGAATGAATTACGGGAAAGCCTTTCGATGACAACCGATTCGCCGTTTGTATCAAAGTCATAACCAAAATCATTATAGTAGTCGAGATAGACAGAAGCCTCATCTCTCAGCCATTTGGAAATTCCGGTTTTGTTTCTAGAAAGCTTCCAAAGTAATGATGTCAGCATATATTCGTTCCTCCTCAAGGTTTGCGAAACAGTGCTAATGAATAGGCTCGTGATTGACGGAGCTTTGAAGGGCCGCATAATCGATTGTCACTTGACGCCCAACCAGTGATTATACAGTTTCCGTTTATCTACCATAATCTACAATCTTTGACAATAATCAATTGATTATGCTAGATTTTATTTGCCGTTTAACATCGCAAGCCCTGCCATACTGGAAATCCGGCCATGCTTGCCATCCCCCCGAGCTGACCCGTCGTTACGAGATGCGGTTGGCGCAGCGGAACCTGATGACTGGGCAGCATCCTGACTATCGCCAGTGGCTATGCTATTACCCGAACTGCTGTAACCAGTATAGTTTCGCGCCTGCGGATCGGTAAGGCTTGTCTGCTTTCCCCATGCAGGCGAATTCCCGACCCACAATCTCCGGCTCGCGACCGCCCGTCAGCCATTGCTCCACAGGCCCGGCGGCGCCTCACCGAAGGTTGCCGTACCCGCGCCGGCAAGACGCGGCAGCCCCCAGATCCACCCGATATAGAGGTTTTAAGAGGCGTTTTTGTACAGTCTCTGGTGAGCTAAACGCACTCACCCCCAACCCCTCTTCCGGAAGGAGAGGGGAGTTTTTGTAAGGTTTTAAGTTTTAAACGGGGGGCTGCGGAAGAAACCTTCTCAATCCACCGCTGGTGGCAACAGGCACTGCTCGCCCCTGAGCCGCTCCAGCCGTTGCCAGGCTTCCAGCACGCAGGCGACCGACCAGGCCTGCGCCGGCGCGCCGCGCGGATCGTGCGGCGGGGCACCGTCGAAAATTTCGCTCACCGTGCCCAGCCCGGCGTCCGCCAGATGATCGCGAATCGGCTCCAGCCAGGCCTGCGCCGCTTCCCCGGCGTCCGCCAGAAGCCCGGCGACTGACCCAGCCGCCGGGCGAACTCGGCCACGCTCCGCAGCGCGTTGTACCAGAGCGCGTTGATTTCCACCGGCTTCCCCACCCGCGGCGTCACCACCCAGTCGCCGATCTTGGCGTCCATCCAGGTCAGTTGCAGGCCCGGCTCGCCGGCCCGCAACAGCCCGTCGCTCGAGTCCAGGCCGATGCCGTAGCGGGTGCCGGCCACGTGCCAGGCGACGATCTCCTGCAGGACCGAAAACGCCTCGGCCAGGGTTTCGGTATCGGCGCTGGCCTCCAGATAGGCCCGCCGCGCCCGTCCCTCCTATTCCATCCGTAATTCCTTGATCTTGCGGGTCAGGGTGTTCCGCCCCCAACCCAGCAGCCGGGCGGCGTCCTGCCGGTGCCCGCCGGTCTGTTCCAGCGCCGCCCGGATCAACACCCGTTCCAGGCTGGGCAGCGCCGTCTCCAGCAGATTCCGCTCGCCGCGCGCCAGACTCTGGCTGGCCCACAGCCGCAACGCCACCTCCCAGTCGTTGCCGTCGGGCGCGGCGGGCGCCCGTTCCCGCAACTCGGTCGGCAAATCCTCCAGATGGATCTCCCGCCCCGAAGCCATCACCGTCAGCCAGCGGCACAGGTTCTCCAGTTGTCGGACGTTGCCGGGCCAGTCGAGACCGCTGAGATAACTCTCGGTCTCCGGCCGCAGCAACTTGGATTCGACCCCCAGTTCCCGCGCCGCCTGTCCCAGAAAATGCCGGGTCAGCAGCGGGATATCCTCGCGCCGCCGGTTGAGCGCCGGCAACTGAATCCGGATGACGTTCAGGCGATGATAAAGATCCTCGCGGAACAGACCGTCGCGCACCCGCTGCTCCAGATTCTGATGGGTCGCCGCGATCACCCGCACGTCCACCCGGGTCGGCGTATGGCCGCCCACCCGGTAAAACTCGCCTTCGGCCAATACCCGCAGCAGCCGGGTCTGCAATTCCGCCGGCATGTCGCCGATCTCGTCCAGAAACAGGGTGCCGCCGTTGGCCTGCTCGAACCGCCCCTGGCGGGCCGCCTGCGCGCCGGTAAACGCGCCGCGCTCGTGCCCGAACAGTTCCGATTCGAGCAAATCGCGGGGAATGGCGGCGGTATTGATGGCGATGAAGGGCTTGTCGGCGCGCGGGCTGTGCCGGTGCAGGGCGCGGGCCACCAGCTCCTTGCCGCTGCCGGATTCGCCGGTGATCAGCACCGTGATGTTGGAACGCGACAGGCGGCCGATGGCGCGAAATACCTCCTGCATGGCCGGCGCCTCGCCGATGATCTCCGGCAACCGCTCGACCCGCTCCGGCAATTCGGTCTGCTGGCGATGCGTCTGGCAGGCGCGGCGCACCAGGGCAACCGCCTCGTCGACGTCGAACGGCTTGGGCAGATATTCGAAGGCTCCGCCCTGATAGGCGGCGACGGCGCTGTCGAGATCGGAATGAGCGGTCATGATGATGATCGGCAAATCCGACTCCCGTTCCCGCAGACGGGCCAGCAGTTCCAGACCGCTCATGCCCGGCATCCGGATATCGGCGATGACGGCGTCCGGCCGCCCCTGCCGGAGCGCTTCCAACACCCCCGCCGCGCTTTCGAAGGTCGTGACCGTCATGTTGTCGCGCTGCAGGGCCTTTTCCAGTACCCAGCGGATCGCGTGGTCGTCGTCGATCACCCAAACGAGTTCTTTCCTGGTCATCCGATCCTTCCCAAGGGCAGTAACAATGTGAATACGGTTTCGCCGGGCCGGCTGGCGCACTCGATCAGGCCGCCATGCTGGGCGATGATGCTCTGGGCGATGGACAGCCCCAGACCGGTCCCGTCCGGGCGACCACTGATCATCGGATAGAAGATCTGCTCCTGTTGCTCGGGCGGAATGCCGGGACCATCGTCCGCCACATCCAGCCGCGCCACCAGCTTGTGGCGTTTGGCGCCGATGGTGTACTGGCGCTGCACCCGGGTGCGCAGCGTGATGACGCCGCGCTGGCCCACCGCCTGCACGGCGTTGCGCACCACGTTGAGCACCGCCTGAATGAGCTGGTCGGCGTCGCCCCACAGCGGCGGGATGCTGGGATCGTAGTCTCGTTCGATGCGAATCCTGGAGTTGACCTCGGCCTCCACCAGGACATAAACCCGTTCCAGAATTTCGTGAATGCTGACCTCGCCCTGGCTGGGCAACTGGTTCGGCCCGAGCATCCGGTCCACCAGGTTGCGCAACCGGTCGGCCTCGCCGATGATGATGCCGGTATATTCGCGCAGGGCCGGATCGGGCAGCTCGCGCTCGAGCAGTTGGGCCGCCCCGCGCAGGCCGCCCAATGGATTCTTGATCTCGTGAGCCAGATTGCGCACCAGCGCCCGGGTGGTGTGATGCTGGGCCAGGATGTGTTCCTCCCGGCTGATCCGCAGCCGCCAGTCCACCTGCCGCATTTCCAGCAACAACTCGGTGGCAGGATCGCGCTCCAGCAGCGGCGCGGCGGTGCAATCCACGGTGATGACGCGCTCCGGCGGAAAAGTCAGTTGTAATTCGCGTTCGAGGTAGGGATGACCGCTCTCCAGGCAGTGCCGCAAGCCGACGATGAACGCATCGGCCCCGACGATCAGCTCCGGCAGGACCAGCTTGTGGGCCTTGCGGAAACTCAACTCGAACAGCGTCTCCGCGGCGGGATTCATGAACACCAGCCGCAACCGCCGGTCCAGCACCATCACGGCGATGCTCAAACTTTCCACCACCCGGCGATTGTAATCTCTCAGCACGGCCGCCTTTTCTCCCGATCGCTGCTGGCCACGCAGCAAGAACCAAACCAATTCATCGAGTCCCATTCCCGTGGGCCGAAACAGGGGAAATGATGACCGTCGCGCGTCAATCCCGCCCGAATCCGGGCGATTTTCAGGCAGGGAATCGAATCGACGCCGATCGTCCCGCGCCAAAATAGTGCAGGGGCAGCCGGATCGAGCACAGGCATTTGAATCGACCCAAACAACAACGCCCCCGGTGGGGGGCGTTGCCAAGATCGAACCGGAGCCGTCAAGCGGTTCGGGGAACCGCCGGCGCATCCATCACAGGCTGTAGTACATGTCGAACTCGACCGGGTGCGTGGTCATGCGCATCCGGGTGACTTCCTGCGCCTTGAGCGCGATGTAGGCGTCGATCAGGTCGTTGGTGAATACCCCGCCGCGGGTGAGAAACTCCCGACCCTTATCCAGTGCGTCGAGCGCCTGCTCGAGCGAGAAGCACACCTGCGGAATCAGCTTCTCTTCCTCGGGCGGCAATTCGTAGATGTCCTTGTCCACCGGATCGCCGGGGTGAATCCTGTTCTGGATACCGTCCAGCCCCGCCATCATCATGGCGGCGAAAGCCAGATAGGGATTGGCGGTCGAATCGGGGAAGCGCACCTCGATGCGGCGGCCCTTGGGGTTGCTGACGTAGGGGATACGGATCGACGCGGAACGGTTGCGCGCCGAATACGCCAGATTGATCGGCGCTTCGAAACCCGGCACCAGCCGCTTGTAGGAGTTGGTGGACGGATTGCAGAAGGCATTCAGCACCTTGGCGTGCTTGATGATGCCACCGATGTAGTACAGGGCCAGTTCCGACAGGCCGGCGTAGAGATCGCCGGAGAACAGGTTGGCGCCGTCCTTCGCCAGCGACTGGTGGACGTGCATGCCGCTGCCGTTGTCGCCGACCAGGGGTTTGGGCATGAAGGTGGCGGTCTTGCCGTAGCTGGCGGCCACGTTCTGCACCACGTATTTGAGGCGTTGCACTTCGTCGGCCTTTCGCACCAGGGTGTTGAACTGGACGCCGATCTCGGCCTGGCCGGCGGTGGCCACTTCGTGGTGATGCACCTCGGGCACCAACCCCATCGCTTCCAGGCTCAGGCACATGGCGGAGCGGATGTCCTGCATCGAATCCACCGGTGGCACCGGAAAATAGCCGCCCTTGACGCCGGGTCGATGGCCGAAGTTGCCGCCTTCGTAGGCACGCTCGGAGTTCCAGCCGGCCTCGGAGGAATCCACCTTGCAGAAGCAGCCGCTGATGTCGGCGCCCCAGCGCACGTCGTCGAAAATGAAGAACTCGTTCTCCGGGCCGAAGAAGGCGGTGTCGCCAACACCGCTGGCCTTGAGGTAAGCCTCGGCGCGGCGGGCCAGCGATCGCGGGTCGCGCTCGTAACCCTGCATGGTGTTGGGTTCGATGACATCGCAGGTCAGAACCAGAGTCGGCTCTTCGAAGAAGGGATCCACCGCCGCGGTGACCGGATCCGGCATCAGGATCATGTCGGATTCCTGGATGCCCTTCCAGCCGGCGATGGACGAGCCATCGAACATCTTGCCATCCTCGAATACATCCTCGTCCACGGCGCTGACGGGCACGGTGACGTGCTGCTCCTTGCCACGGGTGTCCGTGAACCGATAGTCCACGAACTTGATGTCTTTTTCCTCGATCAGCTTCATTACATCAGCAGCATTCATTGTCGTTGGTTCCTCGGGTTTCTGGGAAAATCGGTTGCGGTCGGTCAGATATCGAACCATCGTGCCCACCCATCGATAGCATGAACCATGCCACGGTAAATTTCTTCAATTTCAACCGTAAACTGTGGATTCGGCATGAAATCGCGACTTTTATTATTGCACGACATCAGTGCAGACATTTTATGATCGTGCTCCATGATGGAGCATCACCCGCGATTTCATGGAACCGGAACCGATCGGGGCAAAGCGTGAGAGCCTATACTCCGATTCTCGCACGATCACCGGAGGAAACCGTCATGCAATTCGAATTTCAGGTTCAGAACGTCAAATGCCAAGGTTGCGCCAGCGCCATTCGCGCCGGACTCGGCGGAAACCCGGGGGTACGGGAAGTTCGGGTGGATATCCCCACCGGTCGGGTGACGGTACGGGCCGATGGCGACGTCCGTGCCGAACTGAGCGCGGCGCTCGAGGCATTGGGTTACCCCGAGAAGGGCTGAAGCGCCGGTCCATGACCCCCGCGCCGCACAATGCGTCAGTCCGAGCTGTCGCGGACGAAAGGAAAGTTTGAAGGCTTCCAGGAACGAGGCGGCGGGAGAAGGCTTGGCCCTCACCCGCCGCGAACCATCAGTCAAAGCTGTCGTAATTCGGAAAAATCAGAGGCGTTCTTGTACAGCCTCTGGTGAGCTAAGTCGTTGAAAAAACGCCCTCACCCCCAACCCCTCTCCCGGAGGGAGAGGGGAGTTTTTGTACAGGTTCTCAGAAACGGGTACCGATGTTGAGGCCGACGACCCAGGGATCGATGGCCACGGTGCCGAGGCTGACCCCGTCCAGCTTGGCCTTGGTGTCGATATCGATATACATGACGGTGGCGTTCACGAACCAGTTGGGGGCGACATCGATATCGATGCCCAACTCGCCGGCCACGCCCCAGGACGAATCCAGGCTCAGGCTGTTGCCGGACAGAGCGCCGGTGGTATCCTCGTTGAAGAAGAAGGTGTAGTTCAGACCGATGCCAGCATACGGGTGGACGGTGCCGGTCGGCAGGAAGTGATATTGCAGGAAGAGCGTCGGGGGCAACTGGAGGGTATTGGCGACCTTGCCGGCGCCCGTGAGCTCGATGTCGTGCTTGAACGGCAGAGCCAGGATCAGTTCGACACCGATATTCGGATTCACCATGTAGGTGAAGTTGAAACCCAGGCTGTAGCCGTCGTCCACATCGATATCGACGCCCGGCGCGAGATTGAGGTTGTCGGACTTGGGGAATACGCCCCACGCCCCGACCCGTCCGATCCAGTCGCCCGCCTCGTAAGCCTGAGCGACCCCCGCCAACAAACCGCCGGCTAGCATCGCGGCCAAGGAACTCTTGAGCAGTTTCGAAGACATTATGCACTCCTTAAAATTTTTCGATTGAATCTGAAACGTAGTTTGCCATGCAAAATGCCAGGTTATTGTATTATCCGCAACAAAATAGTCAAAAAAATAATATGTATCATAATCACATCATAAAACCCTCACTCGGCCAAAGGCGGCAGAATCTGCACCACTTCCTCAAACGTAGTCAGGCCGGCGGCAATCTGAAGGGCGGCGCTGACCCGCAGCGGGCGCATCCCCTGCTCGAAAGCGCCGCGCCGCAGCTCGTCCTCGTCGATCTCCGGACGGAACAAGCGATGTAGTTCCGGCGTCACCGCCAGCAACTCGTACAAACCGACGCGCCCCAGATAGCCGGTGTTGCGGCATTCCGGACAGCCCCGCGGCGTTCCGATGACGTCCGGTTTCGCCAGCGGCCAGGGTCGGACCAGCGCTTCCCACAGCGCGTCGTCGATCTGGGCGGTCTCCTTGCAATGCGGGCAGAGGGTGCGCACCAGCCGTTGGGCCATCACGCCGATCAGCACGTTCTGGATCAGGTAATACGGCACGCCCAGATCGAGCAACCGGGTGATCGCCGAGGCGGCATCGTTGGTATGCAGGGTCGACAGCACCAGGTGGCCGGTCAGCGCCGCCTGCACCGCCATCTGGGCGGTCTCCAGATCGCGGATCTCGCCGACCATGATGATGTCGGGATCCTGGCGCAGCAGCGTGCGGATCCCCTGGGCGAAGGTGAGATCGATGGCCGGCTGCACCTGCATCTGATTGAGTTCCGGAACGACCATCTCGATCGGGTCCTCGACCGTGCAGACGTTGACCTCGGGAACCGCCAACTGCCTGAGGGTGGTGTACAGCGTGGTGGTCTTGCCGGAGCCGGTCGGCCCGGTCACCAGCACGATGCCGTGCGGTCGGGCGATCATCGCCCGCCAGGCGGCTTCCTCGGCCGGGGCGAAGCCGAGCTGGGCGAAATTCTTGGTGACCGTGTCGGGATCGAAGATGCGCAGCACGCATTTCTCGCCGAAGGCGGTCGGCATGGTGGACAGCCGAAGCTCGATCTCGCGGCCGGCCGGGGCGCGGGTCTTGATGCGGCCATCCTGGGGCCGGCGCTTCTCGGCCACGTCCATCCGGCCGAGAATCTTGATGCGGCTGGTCACCGCGCTCATCACCACCGGCGGCAGGCGGTAGATGTGGTGCAGCACGCCGTCGATGCGGAAGCGGATGTGTCCCTGCTCGCGGCGCGGCTCCAGATGGATGTCGCTGGCGCGCTGGGAAAAAGCATATTGCAGCAGCCAGTCCACGATCTGCACGATCGGCCGTTCGTCGGCGCTCAGTTCCCCGCGCCGCCCCAGTTCCAGCAACTGCTCGAAGTTGAGAATGCCCGACGCCGGTTCCAGCGTCCCCTTCAGGGCGCCGCGCACCGAACGCGACACGCCGTAGAACTCCAACTGGTAGCGGTTGATATCCAGCGGGTTGGCGATGACCCGCTCGATATCCCGGCGCAGGGTCTGCCGCAGGATGTCCCGCCACTCGGTCAGGTAGGGCTCGGTGGTGGCGAACACCACCCGGACGTCGTCCGCCGCGACCGGCAGAATCTGATAGCGGGCGGCGTAGTCGTAGGAGATGAACGGCAGCAGCCGCTCGACCGCGGCGATATCCAGCTTGAGCGGGTCGATGCGCAGGTACGGCAAGCCGACCTTGCGGGCCAGCCACTCGGTCAGCAGTTCCAGGCTCAGCACCTGGTGCGGCGGCTGGAACTGGCGCAGCTGTTTGTTGGCCACGATCACCAGCGGATGCACTTCGCCGCGTTCGACCCTGGAACCCGCGCCGGCCCGCTCGATCTCGGCCCGGTCCACCAAGCCGTCGGCAATCAGATCGTCCAGCACTTCCTTGACGGTCAGCCGGTGTTCGGGCACGCGCGGCTTCGGCGATGATCCCGAACCGGTTTCGGCGCCGTTTGGAAACATGCGGGCGGTCACAGCAGGAGTATCCCGTATCACAGCAGTTCCAGCTTGGCGTAGGCGACCACCAGCCACTTGGGATCGCCCGCCCTGGGAAAATCCACCCGCGCCCGGGCGTGGTAGCCGGCGCCTTCGACTTCCAGCACCACGCCCTCGCCAAACTGTGGATGGCGCACCCGCTGCCGGGGTCGCAAACCGGCGGGCGCGGGTGACGCCGTGCCGACGGGTTGGGTCGGAAGCCGGCCGATCTCCCGCCGTTTCGCGCGAGCGCGCACGTCGTGGGTCAGCTCGACGGGAATTTCGCCGACGAAGCGCGAAGGCGACCGATCATCCTTCTTCCCGTACCAAGTACGCTGTTCGGCATGGCAGAGATACAACTGCCGCCGGGCGCGGGTCACGCCGACATAGGCCAATCGCCGTTCTTCCTCCAGTTGGCGCGCTTCGCCCACCGAACGGCCGTGCGGGAAGAGTCCCTCCTCCAACCCGACCAGGAACACCAGCGGAAATTCCAGCCCTTTGGCCATGTGCAGGGTCATCAATTGCACGCAGTCGTCGCTGGCGCCGGCCTGCCGCTCGCCGGATTCCAGGGCGGCATGAGCGAGAAAGGCGTTCAACCAGTCCGGTTCGTCCGGATCGGCACCGACCACCACCGGGTCGGCGTGGGTGATAAAGTCGCCGCTGGCGTTGATCAGTTCTTCCAGGTTTTCCACCCGCATTTCGCCCTTGTCGTCCCTGGCCTGCTCGAACATGGCCAGCAGGCCGCTGCGGGTAACGACTTGCTCCACCCGACGGGGCAGCGGCTGGCCGCGGCTGTCGCGATCCAGCATTTCGATCAGGTCCAGGAACCCCCGCACGGCGTTGGCGGCTCGCCCGCTCAGCCCGCCGTTCGCCAGGAGTTGCAAGGCGGCCTGCCAGAGCGATCCACCCCGTGCGCGCGCCGTTTCCCGCAGGATTTCAACCGTGCGCTCGCCGATAACCCGTGGCGGAGTGTTGACCACTCGTTCGAACGAGGGATCGTCGTCGCGGTTGGCGATCAGCCGCAGATAAGCCAGGGCGTCCTTAATTTCAGCCCGCTCGAAGAAGCGCAGCCCGCCGTAAATCCGATACGGGATCGCCATGCCGATCAACGTTTCCTCGAACACGCGCGATTGGGCATTGGAGCGATACAGAATCGCCGCGTCGCCGCGCCGACCGCCGCGCTCCACCCACTGGCGGATGCGCTCGACCACGAACCGCGCCTCATCCACCTCGTTGAGGGCGTTGTAAACCTGGATCGGCTCGCCGTCGCCGGCGTCGGTCCACAGATTCTTGCCGAGCCGCGCGGCGTTGTGGGCGATCAGGGCGTTGGCGGCCTTGAGGATGTTGTGGGTGGAGCGGTAATTCTGCTCCAGGCGGATGGTTTCGGTGCCGGGGAAATCATCGGCGAATTTTTGGATATTCTCGACTTTGGAACCCCGCCACCCGTAGACGCACTGGTCGTCGTCGCCGACGATGAACACGTCGCCCCGGCCGCCGGCCAGCAGCCGCACCCACTGATACTGGATGGTGTTGGTGTCCTGGAATTCATCCACCAGCACGTGTTGGAACCGTTCGCGGTAGTGGGCCAGGAGATCGGGGTTGTCGCGCCAGAGTTCGTAGGCGCGCAGCAGCAACTCGCCGAAGTCCACCAGCCCGCCGCGCTCGCATTCCTGCTGGTAGGCGGTATAGATGCGCCGGTACTGGCGCTGGACCGGATTGCCATCGTCGGCCAGATCAGCGGGGCGCTGGATATCGTCCTTGCAGCGGTTGATAAAGCCGGCGCACTGGGCGGGAGGCCATTTCTTGTCGTCCAGGTTCAGCCCGCGCAGCACCCGCTTCAGCAACCGGGTTTGATCGTCGCTGTCGAGAATCTGGAAGGCGCGCGGCAAGCGGGCCTCCTGCCAGTGCTGGCGCAGCAGGCGGTGGGCGATGCCGTGAAAGGTGCCGATCCACAGCCCGCCGAGGGGCTGGTCCAGCATGGCTTCCACCCGGCCGCGCATTTCGGCGGCGGCCTTGTTGGTGAAGGTGACCGCCAGAATCGACCAGGGAGAAGCGTTTTCCACCGCCAGCAGCCAGGCGATGCGCCGGGTCAGCACCCGGGTCTTGCCGCTGCCGGCGCCGGCCAATACCCGCAAGGGTCCCAGTGGCGCGGTCACTGCCTCACGCTGGGGCTGGTTGAGATCGTCGAGAATCCAGGAAACGTCCATGGCCGGCGATTCTAGCAAAACCGCCCCATCCAGGCGTGTGCTAAAGTGAGTCTTGTCAGCGACCCGCGGGAGCAAACCGTGGGTTCGCTTCGAGTATTCGCCAACAGGGAGCAGCCATGAAGATCACGATTTTCGGCTCCGGCTATGTCGGGCTGGTCACCGGCGCCTGCTTCGCCGAGGTGGGCAACGACGTGCTGTGCGTGGACGTGGACCCGCGCAAGGTGGAGATGCTGCGACGCGGCCAGATCCCGATCCACGAACCCGGCCTCGACGAGGTGGTCCGCCGCAACGGCGACAGCGGCCGCTTGCAATTCACCACCGATCTCGCCGCCGGCGTGGCCCACGGCCTGTTCCAGTTCATCGCCGTCGGCACCCCGCCCGACGAGGACGGTTCGGCCGACTTGCAGCACGTGCGGGCGGTCGCCCGCGCCATCGGCCAGCACCTGGAGGACTACCGGGTGGTGGTCAACAAATCCACCGTGCCGGTCGGCACCGCCGACGTGGTGCGCGAAACCATCGCCGAAGTCCTTGCCGAGCGCGGCCGGGACATCCCGTTTTCGGTGGTCTCCAACCCGGAATTCCTCAAGGAAGGCGCGGCGGTCCAGGATTTCATGCGCCCGGACCGCATCATCGTCGGCAACGACGACCAGCGGGCCACCCTGCTGCTGCGCAATCTGTACGCGCCGTTCAACCGCAACCGCGACCGGCTGATCGAGATGGACGTGCGCTCGGCGGAACTGACCAAGTACGCCGCCAACGCCATGCTGGCCACCAAGATCAGCTTCATGAACGAAATGGCCAACCTGGCCGAGCGGCTGGGCGCCGACATCGAAAAGGTACGGGTGGGCATCGGCGCCGACCCGCGCATCGGCTACCACTTCATCTATCCGGGCGCCGGTTACGGGGGAAGCTGTTTTCCCAAGGACGTCAAGGCATTGGAATACACCGCCCGATCGGTGAACTACGAGGCCGCCCTGCTCCAGGCGGTGGAAGCGGTCAACGAGCGGCAAAAGCAGGTGCTGTTCGCCAAGATCGCGCATCATTTCAAAGGCGATCTGCGCGGACGGACCTTCGCCCTGTGGGGGCTGGCCTTCAAGCCCGGCACCGACGACATGCGCGAGGCGCCCAGCCGCATTTTGCTGGAAGCGCTCTGGAACGCCGGCTGCGCGGTGCGGGCCTACGACCCGGCGGCGATGGACGAGGCCCGCCGCATTTACGGCGAGCGGTCCGATTTTCGACTCGGCGCCAAGCCGATGGAGGCGCTGGCCGGCGCCGATGCCCTGGTGATCGTCACCGAGTGGAGCCTGTTCCGCAGCCCCGATTTCGACGCCATCCGCCAAGCGCTCAAACAGCCCGTGATCTTCGATGGCCGCAACCTCTACGATCCCGACTTCATGCGCGAGCAGGGCTTCGTCTACCATGCCATCGGCCGAGGTGAAACCCCATGATCGTCCCCGTCATCCTGTCCGGCGGCAGCGGCACCCGGCTGTGGCCGCTGTCGCGCGAGGCCTATCCCAAACAGTTCCTGCCGCTGGTGGACCAGCACACCATGCTGCAAAACACCGCGCTGCGGATTGCGGGCCTGAGCGACGTGGCCGCGCCGCTGATGGTCTGCAACGAGGAACACCGCTTCATGGTGGCCGAGCAGTTGCGCGCGGTCGGCATCCAGCCGGCGGCGGTGATGCTGGAGCCGGCCGGCCGCAACACCGCGCCGGCGGTCGCGGTGGCGGCGCTGCACGCCCAGCGCGAGGGCGCCGATCCGACCCTGCTGGTACTGCCGGCCGATCACGTCATCACCGATGTCGAAGGCTTCCGTGCCGCCGTGCTCGAGGTCGCGCCCCACGCCGGGGCGGGCCGGCTGATCACCTTCGGCATCGTGCCGGCCACGCCGGAAACCGGCTATGGCTACATCAAGGCCGGGGCGCCGCTGGACGAATCGGGGGTATGCGCGGTGGAGCGCTTCGTCGAGAAGCCCGATCTCGCCACCGCGCAGGGCTATCTGAATTCCGGCCACTATTACTGGAACAGCGGCATGTTCATGTTCCGCGCCTCGGCGTTCCTGGCGGAACTGGAGCGTTTCGCCCCGGCGATGCTGGCCGCCTGCCAGCAGGCGCTGGCCGCCGGCCGGGCCGAACGGGATTTCCTGTGGCTGGATCGCGCGGCGTTCTCCGCCTGCCCCAAGGATTCGATCGACTACGCGGTCATGGAGAAGACCGAACGCGCCGTGGTGATGCCTCTAACGGTGGGCTGGAACGATGTCGGCTCCTGGGCGGCGCTGTGGGATGTGGGGACGCGCGACGACACGGGAAACATCCAGCGGGGCGATGTCATCAGCGTGGACACCCGCGATTCCTATATCGATGCCGGGTCCAGACTGGTCGCCACCGTGGGGGTCGAGCATCTGGTGGTGGTCGAGACCGCCGATGCCGTGTTGGTCGCCAGCAAGGAGCGGGTGCAGGAGGTCAAGGCGGTCGTCAGCCGTCTCCAGGCCAGCCGGCGCCCGGAAGGCCGCAACCACCGCAAAGTCTACCGGCCCTGGGGCTGCTACGACTCGATCAATCTGGACGCCCGCTTCCAGGTCAAGCGCATCATGGTCAAGCCCGGCGCCTGCATCTCCTCCCAGATGCACCACCACCGCGCCGAACATTGGGTGGTGGTCAGCGGCACCGCTCGCGTCCATCGTGGCGACGAGGTGTTTCTGCTGACCGAAAACCAGTCCACCTACATCCCGGTCGGCGTCCAGCACCGGCTGACGAATCCCGGCAAGATTCCGCTGGAGATCATCGAGGTGCAATCGGGCAGCTACCTGGGCGAGGACGATATCGTCCGCTTCGAGGATGTTTACGGCCGGGGGAACGGCGAGACGTGAGGCGTGAGGCGTGAGGCGTGATGAGTACCGAACTGGCGTGTTTCAAGGCTTACGATATTCGCGGGCGGATTCCCGACGAATTGAACGAGGATCTGGCCTATCGCATCGGCCGGGCCTATGCCGTTTTTCTCAGGCCCGGGCGGGTGGCGGTCGGCCACGACGTACGGCTGGACAGTCCGGCGCTGAGCGCGGCTCTGGCCAGCGGCTTGCTGGACGGCGGCGCGGACGTGCTGGACATCGGGCTGTGCGGCACCGAGGAGATCTATTTCGCCGCCTTCCACCACGAACTGGACGGTGGAATCATGGTCACCGCCAGCCACAATCCAATGGATTACAACGGCATGAAGCTGGTGCGCGAGCAGGCCCGGCCGATCAGCGGCGACAGCGGATTGTTCGATATCCGCGATCTGGCCGCCGCCGGCGATGAATTCACGGTGGCCAACCGCCGCGGCAAGCGGGATTTTCAGCCGGACAAAAGCGCCTACATCGCCCATCTGCTGGGCTATATCGAGCCCGGCGCCCTGCGACCGCTGAAGATCGTGGTCAACGCCGGCAACGGCGGCGCCGGACCGATCATCGATGCCTTGGAGCCGCATCTGCCGTTCCGCTTCATCAAAATCCACCACGAGCCGGACGGTACGTTCCCCCACGGCATTCCCAATCCCCTGCTGCCGGAATGCCGCGACGCCACGGCGCAAGCGGTGCGCGAGCACGGGGCCGATCTGGGGCTGGCCTGGGACGGCGATTTCGACCGCTGCTTCTTTTTCGACGCCGGCGGCCGTTTCATCGAAGGTTACTACCTGGTCGGCCTGCTGGCCGAAACGATGCTGGCCCGGCAACCGGGCGCCAAAATCATTCATGACCCCCGGCTGACCTGGAACACCATCGAGCAGGTCCGCGCCGCCGGGGGCGTGCCGGTGCAAAGCAAGACCGGCCATGCCTTCATCAAGGAGCGGATGCGGCGGGAAAACGCGATCTACGGCGGAGAGATGAGCGCCCATCATTACTTCCGCGACTTCGCCTACTGCGACAGCGGCATGATTCCATGGCTGCTGGTCGCCGAACTGATTTGCCGCGCCGGCCGGTCGCTGGCGGCGCTGGTGGACGCGCGGATGCGAGCGTTCCCGTGCAGTGGCGAGATCAACTTCCGGGTCACCGACGCGCCAGCCAAAATCCGCGAAATCCTGGCCGCCTACGCCGACCGGCAGCCAGCGCTGGACCAGACCGATGGCGTCAGCCTCGAATTCCCCGACTGGCGGTTCAACCTGCGCTCCTCCAACACCGAACCGTTGCTGCGGCTGAACGTCGAGACCCGCGGCGATCCGGATCTCCTGGAACGCCGGACCGCGGAGTTGCGGGCACTGATCGGCGGTTGAGGGGGCATTGGAAGAAATCGACAGTTTCGAAGAATGCGCGCCGGTCTTGCGGGAAGCGAGACGTATTGAGAACCTGTACAAAAACTCCCCTCTCCCTCCGGGAGAGGGGTTGGGGGTGAGGGCGTTTTTTCAACGACTTAGCTGACCAGAGGCTGTACAAAAACGCCTCTGAGATTTATTGGGCTTCACCCATTGGCCGCCGTGTTGGATCGCCAGTTCGCCGCCCCCGTGCCGGCAGCCGGTCCCTTGACCGCCACCTCGGCGGCCAGGCGGCGATAGAACTCGCCCGCGCCAGGGGTTTCGTCCCACAGTTCGTACTGGCGGACCACGGCGGCGACGTCGCCCGGCGCGAGGCGGTCGAGCCGCAGGACGCGGTCTTGCCACGTGGACGCCTCGGTCAGCGTACCGCCCAGCCTCACGAACTCCTGCGCGAACAGCCCCCAGCGCTGGCCGGGCTTGAGCCAGTCGAAGCGGATTTTCCACGGGAAGCGCCGCAGGCTCGCAGCGTCCAGGCTTTCCATCAGGTTGGTAGTGGCGATGAAGATCCCGTCGAACGCCTCCATCTGGGTCAGCAGTTCGTTGACCTGGGTCACTTCCCAGGAGCGATGCGCGCCGCGTCGGTCGCGCAGGAACGAATCGGCCTCGTCCAGCACCAGCACCGCGTCCCGCTGGCGGGCGTCGTCGAACATCGCGGCGATGCGCTGCTCGGTCTGGCCGACGTACATGTCCAGCAGGTCGGAGGCCCGCTTGACCAGCAACGGCTTCTCCAGCGTGTCGGCGATATGGCGGGCCAGTTCCGACTTGCCGGTGCCGGCGGGGCCGTGGAAGCAGAACACGCCGTGCGGGCGGCGTTGCAGGGCCGCGATCAGTCTGGGAATATCCTGATCGACGTTGAGAAAGCGCAGATCGTAGCCGGTCGGGACGTGGTTGCGCGCCGGCGCCCGCTTTTGCCGGAGCAGGGTCGCCGAACGGTCGAGCGCCTGCCGCACCAGCGCCCGGTTGGCTGCCAGATCGCCGTTGCCGGCGTGACGGGCCAGCTTGGCGGCCCGCTCCAGTTGCGCGGGCGTGAGGTGTTCGTGGGCGGCGATCCGCGCCAGCCAGTCGTCCTCGCCGGCCCAGTCGCCCAGATGGTGGCGGGCGATCTCGATTCGCACCGACTGCGGCGGCACGGTGAAGCGGATGGCGTAATCGAACCGGCGCAGATAGGCCCGGTTCATCGAATCGGTGTCGTTGGTCAGCCACAGGGCCGGCACCGGGTTGTTTTCCAGGGTGCGGTTGATCCACGCCTTGCCGGCGGTGGCGTTGTCGCCCTCCTCACCGAACAGCCGGGCGAAGGGGTTGCGCTCGAACACGTCCTCCACCTCGTCGAACAGCAGCAGGGCGTTGTCGCGCCGGGCCAGCAGGCGCTGGCCCAGGTTGAAGGCGCGCAGCCGCCGCTCGCCCCGGATGGGATTGCCGTCCTCGTTAGCGTAATCCACCTCGTACAGGTCCGCGCCCACCGCCTCGGCCAGCACGGCGGCGTATTCGGTCTTGCCCACGCCCGGCGGGCCGTACAGCAGCAGATTGGTGCCGGGAATCCGGCGGTCGAGCGCCGCCCGCAGCAGGCCGACCGCCGCCGCCGTATCCTGGTTCAGGTGCGGAAAATTGGCCAGAGTCAGGGTGCGCCGGGGGGAACGCTTGAGGAAGCGGGCCATCAGCGCCTCGGCGTCAGCGTGCGGCGTGAACAGGATGTTCGGCAAATCCTTCCATACGTCGAGCTTGTCTTCCAGATCGACGCTGCGCGCGGCGATTTCGACCAGCCCCGTGGTGATGAGCGTGCTGGTGGTACTCAGGGCCGCGCGGATGTCGTGCTGGGGAAGGCCGGTCAAGCGCGTCAACAGCTTGTGCAGAAACGGCGTGCTCGTGCTCTGCGAGTTTTGGGCGATGGCGTGCTGGAAGGTGCGATCCCCTCGCAGAAACACGGCGAAACAGAGCACGGCCAGCTCGGCTTCGCTCAGCCCGAGCAGCCCGGCGAGCAGATTCAGGTTGCGTACCAGCGGCAGGTCCGGGTTCAGGGTGATTTGCGCCAGTTCCGCGCGCCGTTGCCGGAGCTGCTGGAGCAAGCGCTCCGCCGACTGAGATCGCCCGCGCGGGTCCTCGTCCTCCTCTTCTCTCTCGTCCGGCTCGGCGTCATCGCCTTCGGCCAGACCGGTCAGGGCCATGAATTCGTCGTTGTCCCAACAGCGATGGTGATGAAACGGGGGGCGGCGGCGCCCAGTGCGCACCCAGCCCAACAGCAGGGCCAGATCGATCAGCCAGCGGCCCAGCAAGGCGCGATAGGCGATGGTGTCGTCGTCGTCCAGCGTGGTGAGAGTGGCGACGGGGCTGGCGTGCAAAAAACAGGGTAGAGTCATGAGGCGCTCCGATCAGGTCAGTGAACGGAACGGATAATACGGCGGATATCCGACAGGATGCGTCGCTCAACCTCTGGATTCAGTTCGGGTTGGCGGATGATGCATCCCTGACGACGCCTTGATTCTATTCCTAAGTTTCTAGCCTTGCTTCCCAATCACACGGGTCTAAATTCCCAATTACACGGTGATATTTTCCCAATTTTCAGTTGATTCGGGGAATCCTCAAATCCCAATCAACAACGAACCGTTGGGAGTTGGCAGGGTAGAACGGTAACAAATAATGTACGGAGATCTCGGTCATCGCTACTGTCACTGACCTCCAACGGAAGTTCAAAAAAAGGGTTCTTCAATTAGCTCCGTTGGCATTTTACGTTTCAACCCTGACTACGACCAGCGACAGACTATCCTTTGCCCCGCACTTCCAAACCGCATCCCGCCAGACCTTGGTCTGTGCCGCCACGTCCAGCCCCGCATCAAATAACTCCCACAGCATTTTTTCCCCGATCTCATCGTGAATGCCGTCGCTGCACAGCACCAGCGTATCGCCCGGTTCCAGCGTCGCCAGGACCCGATAAATGGCGAAATCGTTTTCCTCGGGGTCGGCGCACAACACATGCTCCAGCATCCCATAAACGCTGGGGTATTCCGCATCCGGCAATGCCTCGCCCCGGTCGATCATCCCCTGCAAGGCCGTGTGATCCTTGGACAGCCGCCGCCATCGTCCTTCCCGATTCACTTGATACACCCGCGAGTCACCGACATTGAGTATAGCCGAATGCTGGCCCCGAACGTGCGCCACGGCAAGAGTCGAAGCCGCACCGTAGACCTGATGAATCGCCCCGTCGATCAGGATGCAATCCTGCTGCTGGCGGCAGACCTTGCCCCGGTGCATGGTGTAGGCCAGCGTCAACATCATTCCGGGTCCTCCGTCGCCGGCTTGGGTTCGGCAGATTCATTTTGGGGACTTCGTTCGTTTCGGGAGCCATTTCCCCGGATTGCGCCACCATCAGGGCTGGCCTGCCAAAAACGTCGCCAAGCGAACCAAGGCCAGCGTATCCCGCTGGCAGTATTCGGCCAGCGCCGCCCGCAGTTCAGCGCGTCGGTCGGCGGAAGTGTCGGGGTGGTACAGTTCCCGCCAGGCGCCGCTGGCGGCATCGCCGCCGCCGATGGCGAGTGCGCCATAGTCCAATTCCGGGGCAATCGTCGGCAATACCGCCTTGAGCGACCCGCTTCCCTTCATCGCGGGGTGGCAGTAGTACCGCTCGGTCAGGGGCTTGAGATCGATCACCCGCGCGATCAGGGCGGCGAGAGCCGGCGCGAGGTCGGGGTAACTCTGAGCGAGTTCTCGAAGCCGTCCAACCTCGAAGCTCCGGTTGTAGACGAACACCGGCCCGGCATCGCCCACCGTTTCGACCAGCGCCTCGGCGAAGGCGCGGCGCGGATCGTCCCCGCCCTCGGCCAGAAAAGCATGTTGCGTCAGTTGGCCGGGCGCGGTTTCGACGTGACAGGACCATTGCACCACCAGTTGTTGGTAGGGCTGCGTCCCGACCCACAGCGGCACCGCCACTTGCAACGATTCGAAGTCCAGGTAATAGCGCGGGTAAGCCAAGCCGTTCAGGAGGGTGGCGGCGACCGGATCGCGCTCGGCCACGCCCGACCGGATCACCCGCGCCACCCGGGCTTGCTTGGCTGTCAGCGGATAATCGGTTGGAATGTGCCGCACGTCCGTTATCCCTTGATCCATCAAGCCTTGCCACCGCTGGCCCGAGAGCCGGGGCAAGCAACCGAGCGGATAGTCGGGCTGGGGCGGTTGACCGGCGCCGCAATGAGACTGGAACGGACATTCGTAGGGGCTATGGCACTGCGACCCGATAGCGATGGCAGGTTCCACTCCGGCGAGGGTAGCGCGGGCGTCGGCGATCCACTGAGGCACGGCGGGCAGAAGGCCGGCCATGTCGCCATCCAGCAGGTTCGATTGCAACAGCCCGCGATAGTCGCCGCCACCCGGATAGACGAAGGCGGTATCCACGTGCGCCAGTTCGACGCCGGTCAACGGGAGCGCGGCGCCGATCACCCACGCCTGAATCGCGCAATCCTCCCGATGTTCGTCCTTGACGCGGGTGCTGGCCTTGACCTCGCGCAGGCGGTAGCCGTCCGCTTCCGGCAACAGCAGGTCGGCGCGGACCAGCACGCCGTCGCGCTGGAAGGCGGCCTCGAACAGCGGCCGGTCGGGATGCTCGACCAGCGCCTTTCGGGTCAGCGCCAGCGCCTCGGCGGCGTCCGGGGTATCGATCAGGATGCCATCCGGATGCAGACTCCGGGCCACGTCGCCGACCTGAAAGCCGATTTGAAACCGTTGCTCGGTTTCTTCGGAAACCTCCTGCCAGTCGGGACGGTGGACGGTCAGCCACAGCCGCTTCGGACATTGCCGGAATGCTTGCAGCCGGGATTTGGACAAGCCGTGAGTCATGGAAAATGCCTTCGCGTGCGGTTTCAAATGATGAATGCAGCTTAAACCCGGCAACCGACGGGATATGTCGGATCAAATAGAACGAGGGAATCGCAAGAGCCGGTCGCGATGAAGAGCGCGGTTTGCTCTACAGTTGGTCGATACGAGCTTCCCGCAGACTGGAAAGATGCTTGCGGCAAGATGGAGATGAGGGGTGCGACGCATCCTGTCGGACTGCTGGAGCATGATGATCGCTGTCGTCAGCCACCCTTCCGAGGCCATCATGCTCCATCGCTCCTTGGCAACCCGTTCCGAGGTGCCTCTGTTTCGAGTCCGGGCGGTTTCCCTCCAGCCCCGGCAGCCAAAACCCAAATCGAAGCAAGACCTGCCGCATCTGGTGCGGCGGCTGGTCGAATACAGTTGGGAATGCGACCGGATCTTCCGCCGGGTGGAGCGGGAATTCCCGCCACCGGCATCGACCGCGCTGGAACGGCGCAACCATCGCGAGTGGATCGCCCGGCTGATCGCGCGGTATCGGCATGGCGAGTCCGTATCGCCAGCGTTGCTTTAATGAGTCTTCTCGGGCTCCCGATTTTAACGGGAGCCTCCCAAACGAGAACAGGAGTCGGCGGATTTAACCGGTTGAATCTGGCTACTGGACCTTGTGATAAACATCGCTAAGGTACAGGGTACAGCCGATGGATTCGATCTTGACTATCGCATCCAGCCCATGAAATTCCGCATAAAGCCACGTCCCATCTTCACGCCGGGTAAACATCTCAATCTGGGGTGTATCCTGGGAGACAAGCAGATAGACGATCAGCGAATCGAGAAGCTGATAATGAAGGAACTTGCGGCCTCGATCGTAAGCTTCCGTGGAATCAGACAGAATTTCGATGATGACGATGGGATTCAGCAGGACATCCCGATGTTCGTCCTCGAAGCATTCCGCTTGGCAGGCGACCACCAGATCGGGATAAGTGTACTTTCGGGCTTTCTCGATCCTGACCTTCATATCGCTGGAATAGACGCTGCACGGCTTGTCCAGCAATTGATTTCCCAACACTCTGACCAGATTCGCCGAAATTTGATTATGCTCGCGGCTGGCGCCGGCCATGGCGAAAATCTCGCCATCGAAGTATTCGCTTTTGATTTCGGCTTGCCTTTCCTGGAACAGGTATTGCTCAGAGGTTAAGCGAACCAGCGGTTGGAGGTGCATAAGTATCAATCTATCTTCGATGTAATTTAACCGTCCACATACACCCACAAGTCATTCAAGTTGAGTATAGCCGAAGGCTGGCCCCGAACGCGCGCCACGGCCAGAGTCGAAGCCGCGCCGTAGGTTGCCCGCGATCAATCCGACGCAACTGGTCGCAAAGTCGGAGTATGCTTGTATCCGATCACGGGCGACCGCCAAACGCCGCCCGCGTCCGACCTCCCCACCCGAAGGACATCGCCATGCCCCGCAAATCGACGCTGGATTTGCTGCTGGGGGTGGTGCGCGGCGGCGACCGCGAATTTCTGGTCTATCACACCGACCGGCGCCGCTTCCAGCCGTATGAGAGAGACGACGCCGGCAACCGCTAACGCGATTGGATTACGCCGGGGGTTCGGCGCGAACGCCCGCCCTCCCCCGCTCCATCAGGGAACCGCCGATGAAAGAAGACGCCATCACCACCTTCAACCGCCGCCTGCGCATCCTGGCAATGTTCAAGGGCAGCGAGCCACCCGAACAGGAACGGCGCGATCTCCCCGCGTTCCGGATCGCTCTCGATTTCCCCCGACGTCGCGTCCAGGAATTGCAAATACAGAACGTCCGATTTACGGGGACACGCCCGCCGAGGACGCCGAACACCCAAAAGCGGATCGCCAATGGATATGTGTACCCACGGGGATTTCTGGGTATAACGCTCGGCATCGAGCCTGGAAAGAACGGTAATTTTCATCGCTTATCCTCTCCGCAACGGTTCGGGATCTCCCGACCCGACCCAATCATCGAATCGGGGAAGGTTCGAACGATCTCCAGACTTTCTGGAGACCATCAGGGCGCAGGCCAAACGAATCGCGGACGATCGGGTGTCGAGTCGGGCTGCGCGAGGATATCCGTTGCCAAGATCGGGAGATCAACCGACTAAGAAGCTGTCTAAAAACTGAATATTATTAAATCAATAACTTATATGTGGGAGC
>JAVMKJ010000079.1:0-24824 GCA_031732855.1 Candidatus Competibacter sp. | reverse complement strand
CTGACCGGCAGCAGGCCGTCGGGGCGGCGGTACCGCTCGTAGGCATCCCGCATCGCCCGCAGCCGACCCTTGCCGGTCAGGCCGCGAGGGCGACCGAGAGTGACGTTGCGGGCGCCCAACGTGCCGAGGTCGCGCATCAGTCCGCCCACGTCCGGGTAGGTGAGGGTCAACCGCTCCACGTCCATCACCGGTTCGGCCAGACGCGCTCGCATCAAAGCGTCCCCGACGTCGTGCATGTCAAGGAAACCGTTGACGTGGTTGTAACCGTCGGCGGCGGCCCAACTGCGCCGCAGTTCCACCAGCGTGTCAGGGCCGAGCGTGCTGAACAGCAACGCGCCGCCCGGCTTGAGCACCCGGCGGAATTCGGTCAGTACCCGGTCCAAATCCGGCGCCCATTGCAAGGCCAGATTGGAAAAGAGCAGGTCGCAACTGGCACTGGCCAGCGGCAGAGCCTCGGGTTCGGCGCACAAGCCATGCAGGGCGCGCAGCCAGGGGGCGCGCTTGCGGGCTCTGACCACCAGGGCCGGAGCCAGATCCAGGCCGATCACCCGGGCCTTGCGATATTTTCGCATGAGCGCCGCCGTAATCAGGCCGGTGCCGCAACCGATGTCGGCGATGACCGCCGGCGCGAGCTTCATGAAATCCAAACGTTCCAGCAACCGGCCGCCGACCTCGCGTTGCAGGAAGGCGGCTTCGTCGTAGCGGCCCGCCGCCTGCTCGAGGGAGCGCCGGAGCCCGTGTCGGTCCGGCCGCCACAGACTTTCGTCATCCGTCATATCGATCAAGTTGACTCCACCAGAATCATTTTCATGACGAGCCTCTCACGAGCCACCGCCGAGAAACTCCCCGAGCACGGCCATGAATTCCGGTAAATGGGATAAGAACGGCGCGTGACCGGCCCGGGGGAAGACGTACAGGCGGGCATCTGGCAGCAGGTTCCACATCGCCTCCCCCCCCGCCGCCGGCACCAACCGATCGCGTTGCCCCATCAACAGCAGAGTCGGGCAGACGATCCGCGGCAGTTCGGCGCGCAGATCGGCGGTTTCCAGGATCGTCAATCCATCCTCCAGCGCCGACACATCCGGCTCGCCGTGCTGGAACAGCATGGCCTTGAGCAGCTGCAACTGGGCGCTGGCGCGCTCGCTGCCATGGACTTCCAAGGCGATGAAACGCTTGAGCACGGCGCGGTAGTTCCGGCGCAGTTCATCGGCGAAACAGCGCAGCACCGGCAGAGCGATGCCATGTGGCCAGGCGGGCCGCCGCGCGAAGCAGGGCGTGCTGTTGACCAGCACCAGTCGGCCGATCCGCTCCGGCGAGTCGAGTGCCACCCGCTGGGCCACCAACCCGCCCAGCGACCAGCCGACCCAAGTCGCAGGCGCCGGCGCCACCGCCGCCACCGCCGCCGCCAGATCGGTCAGGGTGTGTCCAGCCTCGGGCAGCCGGCTGTAGCCGTGGCCGGGCAGATCCACGACCGTCACCCGGTACTGGGCGAGCAACGCTTCAACCACATCTTCCCAAACGCCGGAATGCATGCCCCAGCCGTGCACCAGCACCACGTCCGGCCCATCGCCGACGGTGTGGGTGTAGAGCGAGGCGGGAGAAAGTGGATGCATGCCGTCGTGCATGAAATGAGGAACCGGTTTTGCTCGGTTATACACCACGGGGCGCGGTACGTTGACCCCAGGGCACCCCGGCTCGGCCGGCAAGCTGGATAGGTCATTCTGGACCCCTCATGGGTCAGATTTCGACCGTCCCGGTCGACACGGCCGACCAACCCTGCCTGCGGCGCCGACGGGCAGGAGTCAGCAAACCCGCCGGACCGGCTTGCGCTGGATGTGGTCCCGCGCCAAATCGAGCAGTTCGGTGGGCGGTTCGTAGCCGGTCTGGCGGCAGCGTCGGAGATACTCGCTCAGCCGCGGCTCGGCATCGTAGCGGCTGGCCAATTCGATCAGTTCCAGCAGTTCGATCATGCGCGGGGTCGGGACGGTGGCGACGGTTTGCAACATGTGAGCGTTCCTCGTGCAAGCGGAAAAAGGTTATTGACTTGAAGATTAGGCACGTAGCGTGCCAGAACACCCGTTACCGTGGATGTCCTCGGTTCGAACCGCCGACAACCGCCAGAAAACCGCAAGGTCGCCGCATCCAGGCACGACTCTCTCTTCCACGCATCCCCTCGCCCTAGCCCCATCCCCCATGCCCGGCGGCAAGAGAACCGAAAGGTTTCGCGCCCGGCAACGGATGCCCTTCCTCATCCAGGGGAATGTCCGCCCACTCATCCTGGTAAATGCGCCGCAGATCGAGGATCGACCAGGGCACCAGCACCAGCGCCGCCAGAATCCAGGCAATCAGGTACCAGATCCAGCCGCCGCCGGGGATGAAGGTCGCAATCGCGACGAAGAACCCGGTCACGCCATAGAACCGGTAGGCCGCCCGCTGGGTGTAGTGACCCACCTTCGGATCGGGATGGTGCCGGTTCAGGGCGTACACCAGCATCGAGGCACCGAACCAGAAGATCAGCAGGGGAAACGGCAGCAGAATCGCAATCAGGTTACCATAATTCATCAGCGCGGAAGCCCGCTTGGCGGACGCTCCACGCGCCACTTTTCCGATAACCGTGTCTTCGATTTGTTCGAGAACGTGCATGATGGGAATCCTTCGGATTGGGAACGGACATGACCCTCTTCGTTTCCAGTCATGTTCGAGAACCCCTTCGGCCTTGTCAACCGGTGGGCGGCCGTCATGATCGCGACTTGGCTGGACCGGCTCCAGCACGCCCTGTTACCCCCGACCTGCCTGCTGTGCGGAGTCGCCGGAACGGCGGGGCGCGATCTGTGCGCCGGCTGCGCCGCCGCCCTGCCGTGGAACACCGCGGCTTGCCCGCGTTGTGCCGTACCGCTGGCGACTGGCCGAACCGGACCTTGCGATCGATGTCGGTCGCAACCCCGGGACTTCGACCGCGCCTACGTGCCTTTTCATTACCGCCCGCCGGTCGACTTTCTGATTCGCCGGCTGAAATTCGACGGCCGGCTGAGCCACGCCCGGTTGCTGGGCGAATTGCTTGCCACCGCGCTGGCCGAGCGCGGCGATCCCCCGCCGGATTGCATCGTCCCCGTACCTCTGCACCCGCTGCGCATTCGGGAGCGCGGCTTCAACCAGTCCCTGGAACTGGCCCGTGCTTCCGCCCGCCGATTCCGGATACCGTTGGTGGCCGAGGGCCTGCGGCGGGTACGCCACACCGCCCCCCAGACCCGGCTGGACGCCCGCGACCGCCGGACCAACCTGCTGGGAGCGTTCGCGCTCGGGCAATCCCTGCCCGGACGGCGGGTCGCGCTCATGGACGATGTCGTGACCACGGGCAGCACGGTCGCGGAATGCGCCCGGGTCCTGCGGGTGGGCGGCGTGGTGGAGATCGAGGTTTGGGCCGTCGGTCGCGCCGATGGTAAATCCTGAGCCGATCACGAATCGACCCGCGGTATCAAAACCGCCTCCCTCCTCGAGCGAGGAGCAACCGTATTGAAACCTCTGGGCCCGCACTTGGCCAGCGCCATCACGAGGCCGGGGGCTCGAGGGGAAATACTCCACCATCCAAAACCCTTACCCCGCCCGCGCCGAAATCTCGTACAATGCCGCGCCATTTCGCCCCAGGCAGTATTCGGCGCCATGAAAATCACGCTCTCCGCCTTCGATCGGGCCATCCGTTCCCACGACGAACTGATCAATCGCCGTAATCTGGCGATCTGGGTCGGCGCCGAGCCGACCTTCACCGACCGTCGCTCCGAAGCGCCGGAATGGTTGTGCAACGCGCTCGGTCCCACCAAAAATGCCCACGCCCGGCACATGCTGGCCGAACTGCTGAACCGAACGCCCGGCGCCGCGGTTCTGCGCACCCTGGGCCGGCAATACCCCGCGGAAGACCAGCCACGCTGGAACCTGGGGCTCTACCGGCGGCGCGACGGGCAGCCCGCCTGGTCCGGCCCGCCCGATCCGCTGCTGGCCTTCGAACCGATCACCCTGCCTCCCGGATTGCTGGAGGAATTCTGGGAGGAGCTGACCCGGCGACTCGGCGCGCGCGGCTGGACCGCCCTGCTGTTCGCGGTCGAACCTTATCCCAGCATGCGCATCGCCTTCCGCCGAGACTCCCAGCCCCTGCTGGCCAACCCCGAGCGGGATCCGCGGCTGACCCGCCCCAGCCCGCACGGCCGGTCGATCCCCCCACAAGGGGTCCACGACGAACTGGCCCAGCAGGGTATCTACCTGCTCGGCATCGGCTGGTCCGGTCCGGAGCAGGGTTCGGACGCAGCCGCCGCGCCCTGCGTGGAACTGCCGAGTTGCGGCGAGCCAGGCCTGTTCCTCAACCTGCTGGAGGCAATCGGCGAGGCAGCGCGCGCGTCCGGCCTGCCGGGCCTGATCCTGACCGGCTTCCCGCCGCCGGTGGACGCCTCGGTGGCCTGGACCACCCTGATGCCGGATCCGGCGGTGGTGGAAGCCAACCTGGCTCCGGCGCCGGACGTCGCCACGTTCCTGCGCGAGAGTCGGGCCAGCTTCGCCGCCGCCGCCGCCGCGGGTCTCGCGCCCTACCGCCTGCACTACAACGGCCAACTCGCCGATTCCGGTGGCGGCGGCCATCTGACCTTGGGTGGCCCGACCCCGGAATGCAGTCCGTTCCTGACCCAACCCCATCTGTTGCCCGCCCTGCTCGGCTATTTCAACCGCCATCCCGCCCTGTCGTTCCTCTTCGCCACCGATTTCGTCGGCAGTTCCAGCCAGGCGCCACGTTCCGACGAACGAACCGCCGACGTCTTCCAGGAATTCGGCCTGGCGTTGGCCCTGCTCAAGCGCCAACGCAACCCGACGCCGGATTTGCTCTGGCGAAGCCTCTCGCCCTTTCTGGCCGATCCGTCCGGCAACCCGCACCGGACCGAAATCAACATCGAGAAACTGTGGAACCCCCATTTGCCCGGCCGCGGCCGGCAGGGGCTGATCGAATTCCGCGCTTTCCGGATGCCGCCCTCGCCGGAACGGCTGGCGGCCCTGGCGGCACTGCTGCGCGCCATCGCCGCCATGCTGGTCCGGACTCCGGATTTTCCGGCGCCGGTCCGCTGGGGTCCGGAGTTGCACGACCGCTTCGCCCTGCCCTTTTATCTGCGTGCCGACCTGTGGGACGTTTTGGACGAACTGGCCACCACCGGGCTGGGATTGGGCCAACCGCTGATCGCGGAACTGCTGGATGAAAGCTATCACTGGCTGGGCGAGGCGGAATTCGGGGACTGGCGGCTGGCGGTTCGGCGTGGCCTGGAATTCTGGCCGCTGCTCGGCGATGCCCCTTCTCAGGAGCACGGCCACTCGCGGCTGGTGGACGCCAGCACCGCGCGGCTGGAAATCAGCCTGCGAGCCCGGCCCGGTGCCCCCCGAGAGGTACTGGCCGATTGTCGGTTGACGGCGAACGGCTACCGGCTGCCGCTGCACCGGGAAGAGGATCTGGATGGAGAAACCTGGCTGTGCGGGCTGCGCTATCGCCGCTTCAAGCCCTGGATCGGCCTGCATCCCACTCTGGAGGCGCAGGGGCCGATCGCACTGCTGCTGAGCCATCCTCGCCGGCCGGACGCACTGCGGGTCACCCTGCACGAATGGCGACCGCAGGGCGGCGGTTATCATGGCCTGCCCGCCGATCTGGAGGAGGCGACGTCCCGCCGGGCAGAGCGTTTTGCGAGCGAGGTGCTCGAAATCGCCCCGACCGCGCCGGCGCTGGAACCGCCTCCCGGCGCCCTGACTTCCCATACTTTCGATCTGCGCTGGCTGTAGCCGGCGGGACGCCGATGCTGCCGGCCCGACTGTTCAATCCTGATAACGACAGGCGCATAATGGCTGTCGCATCCAATAAAAACCCCAAGGAGTGAGCCCCATCATGAGCGTCGAAATCGTCACCACCCAACCGTTCAAGGATCAAAAACCCGGCACCTCGGGGCTGCGCAAGAAAGTCAGGGTCTTCGAGCAACCGCGCTACCTGGAAAACTTCGTGCAGTCCACCTTCGACACCCAGATCGAGCGCGCCGACGCGCCGCTGGTGGTCGGCGGCGACGGCCGCTACTACAACCGCCAGGCCATCCAGATCATCCTGCGGATCGCCGCCGCCAACGGTTGCGTCAGGGTGCTGCTGGGTCGGGGCGGCATCTTCTCCACCCCGGCGGTTTCCCACATGATCCGCAAGCACGACGCCCGGGGCGGCATCATCCTGTCGGCCAGCCACAATCCCGGCGGTCCGGACGAGGATTTCGGCATCAAGTTCAATACCCCGAACGGTGGACCTGCTCCCGAAAAGGTCACCGAGGCCATCTATGCGGCCACCCTGCATATCAGTCGCTATCGCATTCTGAATACGCCCGACATCGATTTGGATAAAATCGGCACTACCTTCGTCGGCGACATGCGGGTGGATATCGTGGATTCGGTCAGTGATTACGCCGACTTGATGGAGCAGTTGTTCGATTTCGATCAAATCCGCGCGCTCTTCGAATCCGGCTTCCGGATGCGGTTCGACGCCATGCACGCGGTGACCGGCCCGTACGCCCGCGAGATCCTGGAAAATCGGCTGGGAGCGCCAGCCGGGACGGTGATCAACGGTGTTCCGCTGGAGGATTTCGGTCACGGCCATCCCGATCCGAACCTGGTCTACGCCAAGGAGTTGGCCGATTATCTGTTCGGGCCGGACGCCCCGGATTTCGGCGCGGCCTCGGACGGCGACGGCGACCGCAACATGGTGCTGGGCCGACATTTCTTCGTCACTCCCAGCGACAGCCTGGCGGTGATCCTGGCCAACGCCAAACTGGTGCCCGGCTATCGCAACCGGGTCTCCGGGGTGGCCCGTTCGATGCCGACCAGTCAGGCGGCGGACCGGGTCGCGGCCAAGCTGGGGCTGCCCTGCTACGAAACGCCGACCGGCTGGAAGTTTTTCGGCAACCTGTTGGACGCCAACCAGATCACCCTGTGCGGCGAGGAAAGCTTCGGCACCGGTTCGGATCACGTGCGCGAGAAGGATGGGCTGTGGGCGGTGCTGTTCTGGCTGAACATCCTGGCTGCGCGCCGGCAGTCGGTGGCGGAAATCGTGCGCGAGCACTGGCGCGTTTACGGGCGCAACTACTACACCCGGCACGATTACGAAGCGGTCGACAGCAAGGCCGCCGACGGACTGGTCGACGCCCTGCGCTCCCAGACCGCGACCCTGCCGGGACGACGGCTTGGATCGTATACCGTGGATTACGCCGATGATTTCCGTTACGTCGACCCGATCGACGACAGCGTGAGCGAAAAGCAGGGCATCCGCATCGGCTTCAAGGACGGATCGCGGATCGTCTATCGGCTGTCCGGCACCGGCACCGAGGGCGCGACGCTGCGGGTCTACATCGAGGCCTACGAATCCGACCCGGCCAAGCATGATCTGGACACCCAGCAGGCGCTGGCGGAACTGATCGGCATCGCCAACAGCCTCGCCGACATCCGCGAACGTACCGGCCGCGACGCGCCGACGGTGATTACCTGACATCTCACCCTACGCCCCGATTTCTCCTCCATGGAATGGAGGAGAAACGCCAACAAAGCCTGATGGTTTTTAACGCATCGCCATACCTCGAATGTCCCTGAATATTCTTCCAAATTTTGTCAGGGAAAACTACGAAATCCATGAATGGCGGCATGCCTGCGCCATTCTCAAACAGGACTTCCCGTTGGAATTGAGCGATTTGATTGATGTACTAACCCGGTTCCGGTTGAGGAAGAGTTGGATCGCCGTCGGGGGCGGCAACAAATCTCAAGTCTCCAACTGGATTGACGGCGAATTAGCCATCAAGGGCTGGATACCCAGGAATTTCGATACCCGAATCGTCGTAGATGAGGTATCGCTAAATTCACCCACACATGAGGTTGATTGCTTCAAGAACCGGATCGCCCTCGAAATCGAGTGGAACAACAAGGATCCATTCTATGACCGTGACTTGAACAACTTCCGACTACTTTTCGACCTCCGGGTCATTTCGGCCGGAGTCATCATCACCCGTTGCGACGAACTGCAGGATCTCTTCAACGGTCTCGGAAGAGGTAAATCCTACGGCAATTCGACCACGCACATGGCCAAGCTGCTGCCGCGAATTCAGGGCGGTGGCGGTGCGGGTTGTCCCCTGCTGGTTTTCGGTATCAGGCGCTCGCTGTATGAAGAAGACTGCTGACAGCATCCAATCCACCGCCGCTCAGGACTTCGCCGCCAAGGTCACCGGAACCTACGCCACCGTACTGGCCGACCCACCATGGCGCTTCCAGAACCGTACCGGCAAAATGGCGCCGGAGCACCAACGGTTGTTGCGCTATCCCACCATGACGCTGGACGAGATCTGCGCCATTCCAGTCGCGCGGGCGCTAGCTCCCGCAGCGCATCTCTATCTGTGGGTTCCCAATGCCCTGCTATCCGACGGGCTGGACGTGATGCGCCGCTGGGGATTCACCTACAAAACCAATCTGGTTTGGTACAAGACCCGCAAGGATGGCGGCCCCGATGGCCGGGGGGTCGGCTTTTATTTCCGCAACGTCACCGAACTGGTCCTGTTCGGCGTGCGCGGCCACCTGCGCACCCTGCAACCCGGCCGTACCCAAACCAACATTCTCATTTCACAAAAGCGCGAACACTCCCGCAAACCCGATCAGATTTACGACATCGTTGAATCCTGCTCGCCAGGCCCCTATCTGGAATTGTTCGCCCGCTTCCAACGGCCCGGCTGGTATCAGTGGGGCAACGAGGATGTCGAGGAAAACTCGCTGAGCGGCGTCGCGCTCAGAAAAGGACATGTGGACCCGCTTGCGGATCCACAAATCCGCCTGCTCGAAGTACCACCACAATACCGGGGACCGGCTTGACCCAACCACGGTCGCCAACTGTCAACTCACCGATAAAAAAAGGGACCGCTTGCGCGGTCCCCACCAGACCTCAAAGCGAAATCAGAGAGGTCGATCAGACGTAATCACCCCGGTAGCTTTCCAGGGTCTTGATGTAGTTGGCGCGCTCGAACGCGGTCGGATCGGCGACGTTGCGCTGGCTCATCGAGCCCTTCATCTGCGCCACCGAACTGTAGCGGTGCATTTCCATCCAGGCTTGCAAACCATCGCGCAGGGTGGTCAGGTAATCGACGCCATGCTTGAGCAGAGCCGAGGTGGTCATCACCACATCCGCGCCCGCCATCAGATATTTCACCACCTCCACCGGCGTGTGCACGCCGCGGGTCGCGCCCAGCGAGGCCCGCAGCCGCCCGTACAGGACCGCGATCCACAGCAGCGGCAGGCGGATCTCATCCGGCGCGCTCAGGCTCAGGTTCGGCGCCACTTCCAGCTTGTCCAGATCGAAATCCGGCTGGTAGAAACGGTTGAACAGCACCAGCGCGTCGGCGCCCGCATCATCCAGGGTTTTGGCCATCGAACCGATGGCGCTGAAGAACGGACTCAGCTTCACCGCCACCGGCACGGTTACCGCCGCCTTCACCGCCTTGACGATCTCGATGTAGCGATCCTCGACCTCGCGGCCGCTGGTGGTCAGATCGGCGGGAATGTAATAGATGTTCAGTTCGATACCCCTTGCCCCGGCCTCCTCCATCAGCTTGGCGTACTCGATCCAGCCGGTGTTGGTGATGCCGTTCAGGCTGCCGATGATCGGGATGTCCACCGCCTCGGACGCCCGCCGCAGCAGGTCCAGATAGCTATCCGGACCGACCGTGTAGTCGTCGATCTCCGGAAAATAGTTCAGCGATTCGGCGAAGCTCTCGGTGCCGGCGGTCATCAGGTATTCGAGGGCGGCGGTCTCGTGCTTCAACTGTTCCTCGAACAGGGAAAACATGACCACGGCCGCGGCGCCGGCATCTTCCAGGCGCTTGATGCTGGCCACGGTCCCCGACAGCGGCGAGGCCGACGCCACGAGGGGATGCTTCAGTTCCATCCCCATGTAAGTGGTTCGTAAATCCATGGTGGTTCCTTCTACGTGCAGGATGCGGAGGATGAGCGCTTCCGGGCCGCTCGGGCCCGGAAGCGCCGCGCCCTTATGGTTTGAACTTCGGCTGGAACGTCGCGCCGCTGCGAGCCGCCATTTCCTCGTACACCGACCAGCGCTGGTTGATCGCCTGCTGGCCCAGTTCCATGAGATGCTCGGCCTCCCTGGGGTTGGTATGGGCCAACACCTTGTAGCGCACCTCGTTGTAGGCGTATTTCTTCAGCGGGATCTTCGGGCGCCCCGAGTCGAGAATAAAGGGATTCTCGCCCGAATCGCGCACCGTCGGGTTGTAGCGCAGCAGCGGCCAGTGGCCGCATTCCACCGCCAGATGCTGCTGGTCCAGGCCGCGCTGCATGTTGATGCCGTGGGCGATGCAGTGGCTGTAGGCCAGAATCAGCGATGGTCCGGGATAGGCCTCGGCCTCGCGGAAGGCCAAGAGCGCCTGCTGCGGGTTGGCGCCCAGCGCGATCCGCGCCACAAAAACGTTGCCGTAGGAAATCGCCTGCAACGCCACGTCCTTCTTGCCGATCTGCTTGCCAGCGGCGGCGAATTTGGCGACCGCGCCCAGCGGAGTGGATTTCGACATCTGGCCGCCGGTGTTGGAATACACCTCGGTATCCAGTACCAGAATGTTGACGTCGCGGCCACTGGCCAGCACGTGATCGACCCCGGACGAACCGATGTCGTAGGCCCAGCCGTCGCCGCCGACGATCCAGACGCTGCGCCGGACCAACTGGTCGGCGACCGCCAGCAGATGCTGGGCGCGGGGATCCTTGAGTTCCCGCAGGCGCTGCTTGAGTTCGGCCACTCGACCGCGCTGGCGGCGAATGTCGATCTCGGTGACCTGCTCGGCTCCGATCAGGTCGTCCACCAGTTCCTCGCCGATCCGGGACGCCAGCGCCCGCAGCAGTTCCTGAGCGAAGGCCAGATGCTTGTCGGCGGTCAGGCGGAAACCCAAGCCGAATTCGGCGTTGTCCTCGAACAGCGAGTTTGACCAGGCCGGGCCGCGTCCCTCGCTGTTGACCGACCACGGCGTGGTCGGCAGGTTGCCGCCGTAGATGGAGGAACAACCGGTGGCGTTCGCCACCAGCAGCCGGTCGCCGAACAATTGCGAGAGCAGCTTGAGGTAGGGCGTCTCGCCGCAGCCGGCGCAGGCGCCGGAGAATTCGAACAACGGTGGCAGGAACTGCACGCCGCGCACCGTCGAGAAATCCACCCGGCCGCGATCGATCTCGGGCAAGGTCTCGAAGAAGCCGATGTTGGCCTGCTCGCTTTCCAACACCGGCTCCTTAAGCGCCATGTTGATGGCCTTGCGGTTGGCCTGCTCCTTGCTCTTGGCCGGACAGACCTCGACGCACAACCCGCAACCGGTGCAGTCTTCCAGATATACTTGCAGGGTGTAGCGGATGTCCGGGAAGCCGCGGGCATCGATGGGCGCGGTCTTGAACGCCTGTGGGGCGGTCTCCAGGCTGGCTTGGTTATAGAACTTGGAACGGATCACCCCGTGCGGGCAGACCATGCTGCAATTACCGCACTGGATGCAGATGTCCGGCTCCCAGATCGGTACGAAGTTGGAAATGTTGCGCTTCTCCCATTTGGTGGTGCCGCTGGGATAGGTGCCATCCACCGGCAGGGCGCTGACGGGCAGTTCGTCGCCGCGCCCGGCCATCATCATCGCCGTAACCTTTTGTACGAACTCCGGGGCGTTGGCCGGCACGATCGGCGGCAGTTGGCGGGCGCCGGTCGCCTGCGCCGGGACTTCGATCCGGCGCAAGTTGGTCAGGGTGTTGTCCACCGCCACGAAGTTTTTGCGCACCACCTCCTCGCCCTTGCGCGCATAGGTCTTCTTGATCGAGTACTTGATTTTCTCAATCGCCTTGTCGCGCGGCAGCACCTTGGAAATGGCGAAGAAACAGGTCTGCATGATGGTGTTGATCCGCGTGCCCATACCGTTGTCGCGGGCCACCTTTTCGGCGTTGATGCCGTAGACCTCCAGCTTCTTGGCGATGATTTCCTCCTGTACCGGGCGGGGAATGCGGTCCCAGGCCTCCTCCGGTTCGTGCGGGCTGGTATTGAGCAGCACCACTGCACCCGGCGCCGCCCGCTTGAGCACATCGCCGCGATCCAGGAAGTTGAATTGGTGGGCGCCGATGAAGTTGGCCGACTGCACCAGATAGGGCGCGCGGATCGGATCGGGACCGAAGCGCAGGTGCGAGACCGTCTGCGAGCCGGATTTCTTGGAGTCGTAGACGAAATAGCCCTGGGCGAAGAATTCGGGATCGTCGCCGATGATCTTGATCGAATTCTTGTTGGCGCCGACCGTGCCGTCCGCGCCCAGCCCGAAGAACATCGCCCGCACCACCTTGTGAGACTCAATGTCGAAGCTCGGATCGACTTCCAGGCTGGTGTGCGCCACGTCGTCCACAATGCCGACGGTGAAATGGTTCTTGGGCTGATCCTTGCGCAGCTCGTCGAACACCGCCTTGCACATCGCCGGGGTGAATTCCTTGGACGACAGGCCGTAGCGGCCGCCGATGATCCGCGGCAGGGCCGGCATCGGCAGCGTGCCAGCGGCCTGGGCTTCCACCAGGGTGTTGACGATTTCCAGATACAGCGGCTCACCGGTGGCGCCCGGCTCCTTGGTGCGCTCCATGACCGCGATGGATTGAACGCTGGCCGGCAGCGCCGCCAGGAAATGACGGGCCGACAGGGGCTGGCAGAGGCGGACCTGCACCACGCCCAGTCGCTCGCCGCGCTGGTTGAGGTAGGCGGCGGTTTCGCAAGCGGTTTCCGTGCCGGAACCCATTAAAATAATGACTCGCTCGGCGTTTGGGTCGCCGAAATAGTCGAACAGGTTGTAACGGCGGCCGGTGACTCCGGCGAACTGGTCCATCACCGCCTGCACGATCCCAGGCACCTTGGCGTAGAACGGATTGACCGTTTCGCGGCTCTGGAAATAGACATCGGGATTCTGGGCGGTGCCGCGAATGAACGGCCGGTCGGGATTGAGCGCCCGAGCGCGATGAGCCAGTACCAGGTCGTCGCGGATCATCGCCCGCATGTCATCGTCGGTCAGCAGGGTCAGCTTGTTGACCTCGTGCGAGGTGCGGAAGCCGTCGAAGAAATGGATGAACGGCACCCGCGCCTCCAGCGTGGCCGCCTGGGCGATCAGCGCCATGTCGTGCGCTTCCTGCACCGAACCGGAAGCCAGCAGGCAGAAACCGGTCGGGCGCACCGCCATGACGTCCTGATGGTCGCCGAAAATCGACAGGCCCTGGGTCGCCAGGGAGCGGGCGGCGACATGGAACACCGCCGAAGTCAGTTCGCCGGCGATCTTGTACATGTTGGGGATCATCAGCATGAGCCCCTGCGACGCGGTGAACGTCGTGGTCAGCGCGCCGGTTTGCAACGCGCCGTGCGCCGCGCCGGCCGCGCCGCCCTCGTGCTGCATCTCCATGACCAGGGGCACGGTGCCCCAGATGTTCTTGATACCTTCCGCCGCCCACTGATCGGCCAGCTCGGCCATGGTCGAGGAGGGAGTGATGGGATAAATGGTGCAGACTTCGTTGACCCGGTAGGCGACGTAGGCTGCGGCCTCGTTGCCGTCGATGGTGGTGACTTGCCGTTCGGTCATTGCGCTTCTCTTCTCTATGGCCCGCGCCATGCGGCGGGCGGTGGATTCTTTAACGTGATGAGGCGTTACAGTAGAGGCGGGAACCAGCTCCCGCCTCCGTCATCAAACCGCCTGCCCCGCCGTTTCCGCCGGCGGCTCGGGGAACATGTCGATGGCGTGGCAGGGGCACTGTTCGAAGCATACCGCGCAGCCGGTGCAGAGATCGTAGTTGTAGCGGTAGCGCCGGCCCGGTCCCAGCTTGATGATGGCGTCCTCGGGGCAGGCGCCGTAGCAGCCGTCGCACTCGTAACAGTTGCCGCAGGACAGGCAGCGCTTGGCTTCGTACAACGCTTCCTTCGGCCCCAGGCCGGCGACGACCTCCTCGAAACTGCTCTGGCGAATTTTCATCTCCAGATGGCCCTGCGGACGCTGGGCGGCATCGGTGTAATACCAGACATGCAGCTTGTCGAAAGTCGCCAGATCGTGCTTGGGCTGCCTGGCGTAGGATTCGCCGCGCAGCCAGGCATCGATGTTGCGCGCGGCTTTCTTGCCGTGGCCGACGCCGATGGTGACGGTGCGGTCGGAGGGTACCATGTCGCCGCCGGCGAACAGACCCGGACTGCCGGTCATCATCTGCTCGTTGACGATGACCACGCCATCGGCCTTGAACTGAACGCCGGGCACCTTTTGCATGAAGCTGGTGTCCACGTCCTGACCCAGCGCCATGATCAGCGCATCCGCTTCCAGGGTCTCGAACTGCCCGGTGGGCCGCGGCCGACCCTTCTCGTCCACCTCCATCACCTCGACGGTAAAATGGGTTTCCTCGATGTTCTTGATGGTGCGCAGCCAGTGGATCTTGACGCCCTCTTCGAGCGCCTCGTCGGCCTCGAACTCATGGGCCGGCATGTGGGCGCGGTCCCGGCGGTAGATGATCAACGGCTCGTAGCCCAGCCGCTTGGCCACCCGGGCAGCGTCCATCGCGGTGTTGCCGCCACCGTAGATGGCGACCCGGCGGCCCAGTTTCGGGGCGTTGCCGGTTTCCACGTCCTTGAGGAAGCTGATGGCGTCGAGCATCTTGCCGGCATCGCGGGCCGGAATGTCGGTGCGCTTGCTGATGTGAGCGCCGACGGCTACAAAGATGGCGTCGAAATCGCCTTCCCGCTTCTCGGCCAATAGATCGTCGACCCGATGATTGAGGACGATCTTGACGCCCATGTTCTCGATGCGCTTGACCTCGGCGTCCAGCACGTCGCGCGGCAGCCGGTAGGAGGGAATGCCGAAATGCATCATGCCGCCGGCCATCGGCCCGGCCTCGTGAATTTCGACCTCGTGGCCCATCCGCGCCAGATGATAGGCGGCGGACAGCCCGCTGGGGCCGGCGCCGACCACCAGCACCCGCTTGCCGCTGGGCTTGGCGGTCACTTCAAACTGCCAGTTCTCCTGCAAGGCCATATCGCCCAGGAAACGCTCGACGGCGTGAATGCTGACCGACGAATCCAGCTTGCCTCGATTGCAGGCGGTTTCGCAGGGGTGATAGCACACCCGGCCATGAATGGCCGGCATGGGATTGTTCTCGGTCAGAGTCTGCCAGGCTTCCTTGAAGCGGCCCGCCTGGGCGTGCGTCAGCCAGGCCTGGATGTTCTCGCCCGCCGGGCAGGCGTTGTTGCAGGTCGGCAACAGGTCCACGTAGACCGGCCGCTGGATGCGTTGCGGGCCGATGTTGCGTTTCTCGTGCGTTAGATCCAGCGGACGCGTCATGTTGATGGGCTTGTCGGTCATGGTGCTTCTCTTCGATAGTCGATTGTCTGGTGGTTAAAACAACCCCCCGCCCCGGGGGGACGGAAAGAGTCCGGTAGCGACAAACAGCACTGTTGCCTGGAGTCGTTCTTGATGTTGTCCACAAGTATGAGCAAAGCCGTGGCATTTTGCAGGGGCCGACCGTCCAGCATCGGGATCGCTTACGGCTAAACTTGATCACGTAAAGGTAGAACATTTTGGCTGGAAGTGAATGATGGATTTCCCATCAGCCATCCGGCCGCGGTCATGCAACGCACGAGGCAGCCATTTCATGAAAGCCGTCATCCTCCCCCAACTCGGCGGTCCCGGGCAGTTACGCATCGCGGATACCGCCACCCCGGAACCCGGTCCCGGTCAGGTCCGCGTGCGCCTGCGCGCCTCGGCGCTCAACCGCCGCGATGTCTGGATCACCCTCGGCCAGTACCCGGGCATCCGGTTGCCCTGCACCACCGGTTCGGACGGAGCCGGCGTGGTGGACCAACTCGGACCGGACGCTCCGGTGGAACTGCTCGGACGGGAGGTGATGATCTATCCCGCCTACGACTGGGGCGAGGATCCCCGCTGTCCGGGACCGACCTTCCGGGTTCTGGGCATGCCCGACCCCGGCACCTTCGCCGAATACATCTGCGTTCCCGCCGGCCACGTTTTTCCCAAGCCGGCGTTCCTGAGCTGGGAACAGGCCGCAGCCATCCCGCTGGCCGGACTGACTTCCTGGCGGGCGCTGATGACCCAGGCCGCGGCGCGACCCGGGGAAACGGTGCTGGTGACGGGCATCGGCGGCGGGGTGGCGACTTTCGCCCTGAAATGGGCGGTGGCGCTGGGCGCTCGGACCTTCGTCACCAGCGGCGACGACGCCAAGCTGGAGCAAGCCCGACGGATGGGAGCGGCGGGCGGCGTCAATTACCGCGCGGACGATTGGAGCAAACAACTGGCCAACCTGACCGGCGGCGTGGATGTCGTCATCGACGGCACCGGCGGCCCGGCCTTCAAGGACTGCTTTTCGTTGTTGAAACCCGCCGGCCGGCTGGCGGTCTACGGCGCGACCGCCGGCAACCCGCCCGCCGGCCTGGAAATGGCCAAGCTGTTCTTCCGGCAGGCGCGCATCATCGGCTCCACCATGGGCTCGCCGGCCGAATTCGCGGCCATGCTGCGCTTCGTCGCCGAGCACCGCATCGAACCGATCCTGGATCGGGTATTCCCGCTGGACCAGGCAGTCGCCGCCCACCAGCGGTTGCTGGCCGCCGAGCAGCTCGGCAAGATCGTGCTGCGACAAGGCTGATCATGAGCCGCCTTAACTGTAAATAATCTACAACAAACTGATTTTTAATTAATTATCTCCAGGAACGACCGATGCCGGCCGTTTTGGAGTCATCGAAGAACATCTTGACGCAGTGCAACATGTCGCTTATACTGCACTGCAACATCCCTTGTGGATGTTGTCCTCCAAATCCTCCTTTGGTGGTTCTTTGCCGGGGTAGAACTTGCCCCGGCTTTTTTATTGCGCTCGCAAAAAAATTATTGCGCCCTTCAAGAACCCTTGACGCACTGCAACAAACTCGACTACACTTGTTTCCGACATCGTTCAGATGTTGTTCTTCTCCACACCTTCCTTTGGTGGTTCTTTAGCCGGGGCGCGAGCTCCGGCTTTTTTCCGCGTTCCCGAACCATCATCGAGCGCCCGCCCGCGTCATGACTCTCCAACCAACCCGGCGGTTCCTTACCCTTGGCAAATCGCTGATCTTCGGCGCCAGCCTGCTGCCGCTGGCTTGGCTGTTCTGGTTGGGATGGGAGGGAGAGTTGGGCGTGAATCCGGTCGAGACGCTCAGCCACCGCACCGGCGACTGGAGCCTGCGTTTCCTGCTGCTGACGCTGGCGGTGACGCCGCTACGACGGCTGAGCGGGTGGAACTGGCTGCAAAAATTTCGGCGGATGCTGGGGCTATTCACGTTCTTCTACGTCTGCCTGCACTTTAGCGTGTACTTGATTTTCGACCAGTTCTTCGACTGGCAAGCCATCGTGGCGGATGTCGCCAAGCGGCCCTACATCACGGTCGGCTTCGCCGGCTTCCTCCTGCTGATTCCGCTGGCGGCGACCTCCACCAGCGGAATGATGAAGCGGCTGGGAAGGAACTGGCAACGGCTGCACCGGCTGGTTTATCCGATCGGCGTGCTCGGCGTGCTGCACTATCTATGGCTGGTTAAGGCCGATATCACCGAACCGCTGCTGTATGGCGGAGTGCTGGCTGTATTGCTGGGATATCGGCTTTGGTGGTGGCGGGTTCATTCGCCCGCCGCCAGTCGCTCCACCCGTTGAAAGCCACGCGGCAGCGGCTTGCCCCGACGGCCCCGCTCCCCGGCATAGCTCTCCAGATCCGCCGGTTTGAGTTTTAGATCCCGTTTGCCGGCGGCGAGTATCAGATTTCGTCCCGGCGGCACGAGGCACAGGGCCACCAGCCGCTCCTCGCCTGGAAGATCGAGAATCCTGTTGCCTTTGCCCTTGGGCAGGCGCGGCAAATCCTTCACCGGGAACACCAGCAATCGCCCGCCGCTGCCGACCGCCGCCAGTCGGTCGGTTTCCGCGCCGACGACCGGCAGCGGCGGCAGGATCGTCGCCCCGTCCGGGACGGTCAACACCAGCTTGCCGGCCTTGTTGCGGCTCACCATGTCGTCGAACGCGCAGATGAAGCCGTAACCGGCATCGGTCGCCAACAGATAGAGATCATCGGGATTGCCCAGTAGCACGCTGACGAAACTGGCGCCGTCCGGCGGGCCGAGCTTGCCGGTGAGCGGTTCGCCGTAACCCCGCGCCGAGGCCAGCCCCGCCACCGGCAACGAATAGGTCCGCCCGGTCGTATCCAGAAACACGGCGGATTGATTGCTGCGTCCCTGAGCCTGGGCCAGGAAACCGTCGCCCGCCTTGTAGCTCAATGCCGCCGCATCGATCTCGCGCCCCTTGGCCGCCCGCACCCAGCCTTTCCGCGACAGCACCACCACCATCGGTTCGCTCGGCGTCAGGCTGGTCTCGTCCAGCGCCTGGGCCGGCCGCCGCTCCACCAGCCGGCAGCGGCGGGGATCGGCGTACCGCTTGGCGTCCTCCTGAATCTCCTTGCGGATGAGCGTCTTCAACCGCTTTTCCGAACTCAGCAACTGTTGCAATTGCTCCCGTTCCTCGCGCAGTTCATCCTGTTCCCCGCGCAACTTCATTTCTTCCAGCCGGGCCAGGTGACGCAACTTGGTTTCCAGGATCGCCTCGGCCTGGGCATCGGACAGTTGGAAACGAGCCATCAACACCGGCTTGGGCTTGTCCTCGGCGCGAAGGATACGGATCACCTCGTCCAGATTGAGATAGGCGATCAGCAAACCGTCCAGGATATGCAGGCGTTGTTCGACCAGGTTCAACCGATATTCGAGTCGCCGGCGCACCGTGGCCACCCGATAGCGGAGCCACTCTTCCACAATCTGCTTGAGGTTCTTGACCTGCGGTCGACCATCCAGGCCAATCATGTTCAGATTGACCCGATAGCTCTTTTCCAGGTCGGTGGTGGCGAACAGATGATCCATCAGCAAATCGACGTCCACCCGGTTCGAGCGCAGCACCAGCATCAGCCGGGTCGGGTTCTCGTGGTCGGACTCGTCGCGCAGGTCCTCAACCATCGGCAGTTTTTTGTCGCGCATCTGCGCGGCGATCTGTTCCATGACCCGTGCGCCCGACACCTGGTGCGGCAGGGCAGTGATGACCACGTCGCCGTTTTCCCGCTCGAAGCGGGCGCGCATCCGCACCGCGCCGTTGCCGGTCTGGTACAGCCTCCGCAATTCTTCGCGTGGCGTGATGATTTCCGCGCCGCCGGGGAAATCCGGCGCGGGCACGAATTCGCACAGGACGTCCGGATCGCAATCGGGCTGATCCAGCAATTGAATGCAGGCCGCCGCGACCTCGCCGAGATTGTGCGGCGGAATGTCGGTGGCCATGCCGACGGCGATGCCGGTCGCGCCGTTCAGCAGCACGTGCGGCAGGCGGGCCGGCAGCAGCACCGGCTCGTCCAGCGTACCGTCGAAGTTGGGCGTCCAGTCCACCGTGCCCTGGCCGAGTTCGGCCAGCAGGACTTGCGCGAAGGGCGACAGTCGGGCCTCGGTGTAGCGCATGGCCGCGAACGATTTGGGATCGTCCGGCGAACCCCAATTGCCCTGCCCGTCCACCAGCGGATAGCGGTAGGAAAACGGCTGGGCCATCAGCACCATCGCTTCGTAACAGGCCAGATCGCCGTGTGGGTGGTATTTGCCTAAAACGTCGCCGACGGTGCGGGCGGATTTTTTGTGCTTGGCGCCCGCGTTCAGGCCCAGTTCGGACATGGCGTAGACGATGCGCCGTTGCACCGGCTTCAGCCCGTCGCCGATGTGGGGCAGGGCGCGGTCCAGGATGACGTACATGGAGTAATCCAGGTACGCCTTTTCGGTGAAGACCTTCAGCGGGACGCGCTCGGCACCGTCGGCGGTAAAGGCTAATTCGGTCATTCAGAAACTTCGCTCAGGGATTGGGAAACAGTTCGGCCAAGTCGATGACGGCATCGGGATAGAGAATCGGCGCGATTTGACCGGTGCGGCGGCAATCGCGTTGCCGGTACTGGCCATTCGCGGGATCGCGGTAGATTTCGAGTTGCCGGTTTTGCACATCCAGCAACCAAACTTCCGGGATGCCGTGGCTAGCATAGAGCGGGACTTTAACGTCGCGGTCGTAGCGGAGCGTGCTGTCTGAAACCTCCACAAGAAGCAGTACATCTTCGGGATGAGGACTGGATTGTTCGTAATCGTCTCCCCGCCAGCGCAGAATAGCGAGGTCGGGTTGAGGTTCCGCATAACCGCTCAATACGACGGGATTCTGCGCCGCGATAATCGCTTTGTCACCGATCACTTTTGAAAACAGACGAATAAAGCGATTAACATTACCCCCATGAAAACTTCCAATCGGCGCCATCTCGATAATCTCCCCGTCAATCAATTCGACCCGCGAATCCTCGTCGAGCAGGCCCACTTCGCCCATGCGATGGTATTCCGCCACGGTCCAGCGGTGACGGGGTTGCAGATTCAGCGATTTCTGCTCCACTAATGGCGTTGACATGATTCACCCTCCCGCCAGAATAGTTTCAATGTGAAAGCGGCTATTCTCCAATAAAACTCAGCAGCTTTTGCACCAGCGGCTTCAGTAGCGAATTAAAGTCGGTTTTTTCGATCTTGAATCGGCACGCCCTACACCAGCACCAAATTGTCCCGGTGAATCAATTCCGGGTCGTCCACATGCCCCAGCAGCGCCTCGATGCGGTGGGTGGTCTTGCCGACGAGCGACAGCGCCTGCTCGGTATCGTAGTTTACCAGCCCGCGCGCCACTTCGACCCCGTTGGGATCCAGGCAGGTCACCAGGTCGCCGCGGCTGAACCGGCCTTCGATGGCGACCACCCCGACCGGCAACAGGCTTTTCCCCGCCGCGCGCAGCGCACGCACCGCCCCGGCATCCAGATGCAGCCGGCCCTTGACCTGCAACTGCACCGCCAGCCATTGCTTGCGCGCCACCAGCGGACTCCGGCTCGGCCGCAGCAGGGTTCCCACCTCCTCGCCGGCCGCAATCCGCCGCAGCACTTCCGGCTCGCGGCCCCAGGCCAGGAGAGTGAAGGCTCCGGACCGGGCCGCCTTGGCCGCCGCGTGCAGCTTGGTCGTCATCCCGCCACGCCCCAGACTGCCGGCGCCGCCACCGGCCATCGCCTCCAGCGTCGCGTCGCCGGCCCGCCCCTCGCGGATCAAGCGGGCGTCCGCGAACTGACGCGGGTTTTTGTCGTACAAACCCTGCTGGTCGGTGAGGATGACGTACAGCTCCGCCTCGACCAGATTGGCCACCAGCGCTCCCAGCGTGTCGTTGTCGCCGAAGCGGATTTCCTCGAAGGCCACCGTGTCGTTTTCGTTGATGACCGGCACCACCCGCAGCCGCAACAGAGTACGCAGGGTGTTGCGGATGTTGAGATAGCGCTGACGGTCCGAAGCGTCCTCATGGGTCAGCAGGATCTGCGCGGTCCGGATGCCGTGGCGCTCGAAGGCCGACTCCCAGGACTGCACCAGCCCCATCTGCCCCACCGCCGCCGCCGCCTGCAAATCGGCCAATACGGTCGGACGCTGATTCCAACCCAACCGTCGCATGCCCTCGGCCACGGCGCCGGAAGTGACCAGCAACAACTCGCGTCCGGCATGGTGCAATTCGGCCATCTGCGTCACCCAGGCGTCGATGGAAAAATTGTCCAGCCCCTGCCCGTCGTTGGTGATCATCGCGCTACCGATCTTGACCACCCAGCGCGAGGCCGCGCCCAGTTGCTCACGCGTCTTGTTGAACATCGTCCGCTTCATCCTCCGGTGGTGCCGCCGGAATGGCCCGTTGCTTCGTGGCGACCGCTTCCGCCCGCCGCCGCTCCTCCAGCCGCTCCATGACCGCCTGCATCAGCGCCTCCGTTCCCTCGCTCTTGGCGGCGGAAATCTCGAACGCTGGCCCGGTCCAGCCCAGCGCCGCCACGATTTCGGCCACCCGGGCCGCCCGCTGCTCCGCCGGCACCAGATCCCGCTTGTTCAGCACCAGCCAGCGCTCGCGACCGGCCAGCTCGGCGCTGTACTTGGCCAGTTCGCCGAGAATGACTCCGATATCCCGCACCGGATCGCCGCTGTCGCTCCAGGGTGAAACATCCACCAGATGCAGCAACAGCCGGGTGCGGGACAGGTGGCGCAGGAACTGGATGCCCAGGCCCGCTCCCTCCGCCGCGCCTTCGATCAATCCGGGAATATCGGCCATGACGAAGCTTTTCAACGGCCCGACCCGCACCACGCCCAAGTTGGGATGCAGGGTGGTAAAGGGATAGTCGGCGACCTTGGGTCGGGCGGCGGACACGGTGCGGATCAGGGTGGATTTACCGGCGTTCGGCATCCCCAGCAGGCCGACGTCGGCGATGACCTTCAGCTCCAGTCGCAGGTTGCGCGCCTCGCCCGGCGTGCCCGGCTTGAACTGGCGCGGCGCGCGGTTGGTGCTGCTCTTGTAGCGGGTATTGCCGAGACCGTGGAAGCCGCCCCGGGCGACCCGCAGCCGCTGGCCCGGTTCGATCAGGTCGCCGATCAGATCGCCGGTATCGGCATCGTAAGCGACCGTGCCGACTGGAACCACGATGGTCAAATCCGCGCCGCTTCGGCCGGTGCGATTGCCCCCCATGCCGTTCCGGCCGCGCTCGGCCTGGAACCTCCGGGTAAAGCGGTAATCGGCCAAGGTGTTGAGTTCGGCGTCGGCCAGCAGGTCGATGCCGCCGCCGTCGCCGCCGTCGCCGCCGTCGGGACCGCCGAAGGGAATGTATTTCTCGCGCCGGAAGCTGACGCAACCGTCGCCGCCGTCGCCGGCCTCGACCCGGATCACGACCTCATCGACGAACTTCATGGCGTCCTCCTCGAATCGGGGACAAAAGAAAAGCCCCGAGCGGGGCTTTCGATACGCCTGGACTCCCGGTGGGTCACTGCGCCGGGTAGACGCTCACGTACTTGCGGTTGAACGGCCCTTTGGTCTCGAACGTCACATGACCCTCGGCCTTGGCGAACAGGGTGTGATCCTTACCGCAACCCACATTTTTCCCCGGATGAAACCGGGTCCCGCGCTGCCGCACGATGATGTTGCCGGGCAAGGCCAACTGGCCGCCGAACAGCTTGACGCCCAGGCGCTGCGCCTGGGAATCCCGGCCGTTGCGGCTGCTGCCGCCCGCTTTTTTGTGTGCCATGTCTCAGCCCTCCTGAATCGGCGCCGTCTGGAACGCAACCGCTGTGGAGAGACCGCTGATGCCGCCGATCCGCAGTTCCGTGTAGGACTGCCGGTGGCCCTGGGTCTTGAAGTAGTGCTTGCGGCGTCGGAACTTGATGATCCGAACCTTGGGACCGCGGCCCTGGGATTCGACGGTGGCGGTCACCCGGGCGCCCTCGATGTAGGGGGCGCCGACCCTGACCTGGTCGCCGTCGGCGATCATCAACACCGTGTCGAACTCCACGGAGGCGCCTTCCTCGACGTCGAGCTTCTCGACCTTGAGGGTCTGACCCTCGGTCACCCGGTATTGTTTGCCCCCGGTTTTGATGACAGCGTACATTGAAAAACCTCCAAAACGACAGGTCCGTCCCGACTAAAGGGATGCGATTCTAGCCGCGCGCCGGACCAAGGTCAAACAAATTCCAGTCCACAGCGGCGTTTAGACCCTCGCCTTGACCCTACCGCAGCCAATCCGTAGCATGGCGGGCGTCTTCTTCATCAGCATTTTGTCGGCCTCCATGGATATCGAACGGATCCGCGCCCCGATCGCGGACGACCTGCAAGCAGTCAACGCCCTCATTCGCCGGCAACTCCACTCCGACGTGGTGTTGATCAACCAGTTGGCGGGTTACATCATCGACGGTGGCGGCAAGCGGCTACGCCCCGTCACCGTGTTGCTGGCGACGCGCGCCTGCGGTTATGCCGGACGCCAGCACATCGATGCCGCCGCCATCATCGAGTTCATCCACACCGCCACCCTGCTGCACGACGACGTGGTGGACGAATCCAATCTGCGGCGCGGGCGGGAGACGGCCAACGCCATCTGGGGCAATCAGGCCAGCGTGCTGGTAGGTGATTTTCTCTACTCCCGCTCTTTCCAGATGATGGTCGGCATCGGCAGCATGCGGGTCATGGAGATCATGGCCGACACCACCAACACGATCGCCGAGGGCGAGGTGCTGCAACTGCTCAACTGCCACGATCCCGACACCACGGAAGAGCGCTACATGGCGGTGATCCACTCCAAGACCGCCAAGCTGTTCGAGGCCGCCGCGCAACTGGGCGCGGTGCTGGCCGGCCGGCCAAGGGATGAAGAACTGGCGCTGGGCCGCTACGGGTTGCATCTGGGCACCGCCTTCCAGCTGATCGACGACGTGTTGGATTACAGTGCTTCCAGCGCGGAACTGGGCAAGAACATCGGCGACGACCTGGCCGAGGGCAAGCCGACCCTGCCGCTGATCCATGCCATGCGCCGCGGCACGCTCGAGGAGGCGCGGATCATCCGCGAGGCCATCGAGCACGGCGGGCTGGATCGGCTCGACCTCGTGACCCGCACTATTGAGTCCACCGGCGCGCTGGACTACACTACTCGTCTAGCCGTCGAACAAGCCGAGCGCGCCATCGCCGATCTGACGCTGTTGCCGGGTTCTTCCGCCAAGGATGCGCTGATCGGCTTGGCCCAGTTCGCGGTGAGCCGTCGTTATTAGTTCCCTTCCCTTGTCGGGGTGTAGCTCAGCCTGGTAGAGCACTGCCTTCGGGAGGCAGGAGTCGCAGGTTCAAATCCTGTCACCCCGACCAAATTTCAAT
>JAVMKJ010000078.1:0-24996 GCA_031732855.1 Candidatus Competibacter sp. | reverse complement strand
TCAGGTAGACCTGCTTGACCTTTTCATCCACCCAGTAGTCGCCCGGCCCCTCCTCCTCCTTCTGGCGAACCAGCCTCGGCACGATCTGGTTGACCCTGCGGTAAAGCTCGGAACTTTCCTCGGCCGGGCCTGAGATGATCAGCGGCGTGCGCGCCTCGTCGATCAGGATCGAGTCCACCTCGTCCACCAGGGCGTAGTGCAGCGATCGCTGCACCTTCTGCTCCAGGCCGAAGGCCATGTTATCGCGCAGGTAGTCGAAGCCGTATTCGTTGTTGGTGCCGTAGGTGATGTCGGAGCCGTAGGCGGCGCGCTTCTCCTCCGGGCTCATCCCGGCGATCACCACGCCCACGCTCATGCCCAGAAAGCGGTAGATCTGGCCCATCCAGTCGGCGTCGCGCCGGGCCAAATAGTCGTTGACCGTCACCACGTGCACGCCGTTGCCGGTCAGCGCGTTCAGGTACACCGGCAGGGTGGCCACCAGGGTCTTGCCCTCGCCGGTGCGCATCTCGGCGATTTTGCCCTCGTGCAGCACGATACCGCCGATTAACTGGACATCGAAATGCCGCATCTCCAGGGTACGCTTGCTGGCTTCGCGCACCACGGCAAACGCCTCGGGCAACAGCGCGTCCAGCGTCTCGCCCTGGGCCAGGCGGCTCTTGAATTCGTCGGTCTTGGCGCGCAGTTCCGTGTCGCCCAGCGCCGCGATGCCCGGTTCCAGGGTATTGATCCGGTCCGCCACCTTGCGCATCCGACGGATCACCCGGTCGTTGCGGCTGCCAAACATTGCTTTCAGGATATTCATCAATCGGGAGCCCTTCGCTTGGTCGCTCAATCAATTCAAGCGGGAAATGATACCCCAGCGGCGGCATTTTTTCGCGGCGGGTCCGGCGGTCGGACGCGAAACCGGAAACGAGAACGGCTTTCCGGGATCGCCGGAAAGCCGCATCGGACCCACGATAGGGAGAATGAAACCGGAATCGAGAGCTCAGCGAGTAGCCTGGGCCGGTTGCAGGTAGGAAATCGGCGCCTGCCGCTCGTCGCTGAAGGTCACTTCCTCCCAGGCGGCGCTGTCGGCGAGCAGCGCGCGCAACAGGCGATTGTTCAGCGCATGGCCGGACTTGTAGCCGTCGAACGCGCCGATCAGGCTGCGGCCCAACAGGTACAAATCGCCGATGGCGTCCAGAATTTTATGCTTGACGAACTCGTCCTCGTAGCGCAGCCCGTCCTCGTTCAGAATTCGGTAGTCGTCCACCACGATGGCGTTGTCCAAGGTGCCGCCCAGGGCCAGCCGCCGTTCCCGCAGGTACTCGAGATCGCGCATGAAGCCGAAGGTGCGAGCCCGGCTGACTTCCTTGACGAAGGAGGTGGTCGAAAAATCCACGACCGCGTGCTGGTTGCGGCCCCTGAACAGCGGATGGTCGAAAGAGATGGTGAACTCGACCTTGAAGCCGTCGAAGGGATCGAATCGCGCCCACTTGTCGCCATCCTCGACCAGCACCGGTTTCTTGATGCGGATGAATCGCTTGGGAACGTTCTGCTCCTGAATGCCGGCCGACTGGATCAAAAACACGAAGGGCCCGGCGCTGCCATCCATGATCGGTACCTCGGCGGCGCTCACGTCCACGCAGGCGTTGTCGATCCCCAGCCCCGCGAACGCCGACAGCAGATGCTCGACCGTGGAAATCCGCGTCTTCCCCCTGACCAGCGAGGTGGAGAGCTGGGTGTCCCCGACATTCCGCGGGCAGGCCTTGATCTCCACCGGCTCGGGCAGATCGACCCGCCGGAACACAATGCCGGCATCGGGCGCCGCTGGCCGCAACGTCAAATAGACCTTGTCGCCGGTATGCAAGCCGACGCCGGTCGCCCGAATGGCATTTTTCAAGGTTCGCTGCCTAATCATCTTAGGTCCCCCAACACATCGATTGATCTGGAGTATGGCGCCGGACTCATCCCGCGAATCAGGGATCGCACGTTCGCGGACCCGCCGGCCAGCCCTCGCGGGTTGCCGGTAACAGGAACGCCATAGTGAGTTGCAGCAAAGATACCACACTAAGTAGCGATACTGCAACTTTTGTTTCTCTTTCGCAACTAACAACGTTGTTAAGTTGCGAAATTCATACTCCAGGGTGGAATCGGACCGCCGCGCGCCCCCATCGCCGGCGGCGGCCGAATCATCGATCGATCAGGGGCCCATCCCGGCGGACCGCCGCTCAATCCGCCTGACGGCGCAGGAATGCCGGAATATCCAGATAATCCAGTTCGTCCGCCCGCTCCCGCGACTCGCTCAGGCCATCGCCGACCGCCTTCTGGCGGGTGCTGGGCCGGTCGTGGCGGAAATGCGGATCCCCCTCACCCACCCGCTGGACCAGCTTGACGTGCGGGATCGCCGCCTCCCGTTCGCGCGGGCCGGCCTGCTTGGCCGGAGCGCCCTGGCCGATGCCGGTGGCGACGATGGTCACCCGCAGCTCGTTGCGCATGTCGGGATCGATCGCCGTGCCGACCACCACGGTGGCATCATCGGCGGCCAGTTCCTTGATGATGTTGCCGACCTCGTCGAACTCGCCGATGGTCAGATCCATGCCCGAGGTGATGTTCACCAGCAGGCCCCGGGCGCCGGACAGATTGAAGTTCTCCAGCAACGGGCTGGCGATGGCCGCCTCGGCCGCCTCGCGGGCGCGCCCGTCGCCGACCGCCCGGCCGGTGCCCATCATCGCCATCCCCATCTCCGACATCACCGTGCGCACGTCGGCGAAATCCACGTTGATCAGGCCTGGGTTGGTGATCAGCTCGGCGATACCCTGCACCGCCCCCAACAGCACGTCGTTGGCGGCCTTGAAGGCGTCCAGCAAACTGGCGCTCTTGCCCAGCACGGTCAACAGCTTCTCGTTGGGGATGGTGATCAGTGAATCCACGGTTTCGCTCAGTTCGCGGATACCGCGCATCGCCACTTCCATGCGCTTCTTGCCCTCGAATGGGAAAGGCTTGGTCACCACCGCCACCGTCAGCACGCCCATTTCCCGGGCCAGTTGCGCGACCACCGGGGCCGCGCCGGTCCCGGTGCCGCCACCCATGCCGGCGGTGATGAACACCATGTCGGCGCCCTGTATCGCCTCCCGGATGCGTTCGGAATCCTCCTGGGCGGCCTGCTTGCCGACATCGGGGTTGGCTCCCGCTCCCAACCCCTTGGTAATGTTGGCGCCCATTTGGAGGGTGATCGGCACCGTGCAGGTTTTCAACGCCTGCGCGTCGGTGTTGGCGCAGATGAAATCCACGCCCTCGATACTGGCGCACAGCATGTGCTGCACGGCGTTGCTGCCGCCGCCGCCCACGCCGATCACCTTGATGATGGCGCTCTCCGCCTTGGTATCCATCAGTTCGAACATAACGGCCTCTCCTCGATCAGTGGTTCTCGACCCGACATCATTCGACCCAACAAACTAGAAATTCCCCTGAAACCAGTTCTTCATACGGGTCCACAATCCCTTGCGGCCCGCTCGCGATACCGGTCCGGGTTTGACCGGCCGATTTTCGTTACCAAACAGAAGCAACCCCACCGCGGTGGAATAAAGCGGATTTCGCACCACGTCCTGCAGCCCGGTTACGTCGTGCGGCAGGCCCAAACGCACCGGCATGTGCAAGATATCCTCGGCCAGATCCACGACTCCCTCCATCCGGGAACCGCCGCCCGTCAACACCACGCCCGCCGCGATCAGGTTCTCGAATCCGCTGCGCTGGAGCTGTGCCTGCGCCATCTCGAAAAACTCCTCGTAACGCGGCTCCACCACCTCGGCCAGATCGTGGCGGGACAGCGACCGCGCCGCCCGGTCGCCGACGCTGGCCACATCGATCCGCTCGTCGGGCCGCGCCAACTGCTTCAGGCAGCAGGCATGCCGGATCTTGATCTCCTCGGCCGACTGGGTCGGCGTGCGGAAGGCGACGGCGATATCGTTGGTCACCTGATCGCCGGCGATCGGAATTACCGCGGTATGGCTGATCGCGCCGTGAGTGAACACCGCCAGGTCGGTGGTACCGCCGCCGATGTCGAGCAGGCAGACGCCGAGTTCCTTTTCATCCTGGGTCAGCACCGCCCGGCTCGACGCCAGTTGCTGCAGGATCACATCGTCCACTTCCAGCCCGCAGCGCTGCACGCACTTGACGATGTTCTGAGCCGCGCTGACCGCGCCGGTGACGATGTGCGCCCGCGCTTCCAGCCGCACCCCGGACATCCCGACCGGATCCTGAATGCCCTCCTGGCTATCGATGATGAACTCCTGCGGCAGGATGTGCAGGATCTGCTGGTCGGCCGGAATGGCCACCACCCGCGCCGCCTCGATGACCCGTTCCACGTCCTCCGGAGCCACCTCTCGATTCTTGATGGCGGTGACGCCATGGGAATTGAGCCCCCGAATGTGACTGCCGGAGATTCCGGTGTACACCGAGTGAATCCGGCAACCGGCCATCCGTTCCGCCTCGTCCACCGCGCGCTGGATCGACTGGACGGTGGACTCGATGTTGACCACCACCCCCTTCTTCAAACCCCGCGAGGGGTGGGAGCCGAGGCCGACCACGTCGATCGTGCCGTCCGGACTTACCTCGCCGACGATCACCACCACCTTCGAAGTGCCGATATCGAGCCCGACAATCAAGTTCTTGTCTTCTTTTTTCGCCATGACCGTTCCGTTTCTCCAACCGCCTAACCCGCCGCCGGAACCGGCGGTCCCACTTTCCAGCGCACGGCAAATCCGTTGACATAGCGCAGGTCCACCACCGCGATCCGGTCGATCTGGGCGGACAGAATCAGCGGATAGATCCGAATCAGTCGCCGCAGTCGACGTTCGAACTGCTCGCGCCCCAAATACACTTCCAGACCGTTGTCGAAGGTCAGCCACCAGGCCCGCCGTTCGTCCTGGGCCAGCTTTGCCAACTTCAATCCAACCGGCTCCAACAGCGCGCGGGTCTGCTGATAGGCCCTGATCAAGGCCATTTCATGCCCGTCCGGACCGGCCAACCGCGGCCATGGGCCCGGCTGGCGCACCACCGACGGCTGAAACCGGCGACCGTTCACATCCACCATCTCGCGCTCGCCCCAGTAGCCGAAGGCGACCCGCTCGCGCAGATCGATTTCGACGGTATCCGGCCACCAGCGCCGTACGGTGACCTCCTCGACCCAGGGATTGGCGGCCAGGGCGGCGCGCAACTCATCCAGATTGGCCATGAAAAAATTCCGACCCAGATAGCCGCTCACGACAGGCTGAAAATCTTGCTCCGCCAGATTGCGCAACTTGCCTTCGATGCGAACCTGACGCAGCGGAAACACGCCCGGATCCCGCAGCTTCTGGCCACCAGCCCACAGACCGAAGCCAACGCCCGCCAGCGCCAGCATCACCCCCAGCCAGCGCAACGGTGGTCCCAGAACGGTTTTCCACCGCCCCGGCGAACCCGGCGCTTTGCGCTTGAGCGTCGTCGCGCCCCGGCGGCGCCCGTGACCGAACCCCATCTCGTTCCCCGCTCAGTCCGGCCGCGTCAGACTGGTTTCCAGAATGCGCCAGACCAGTTCCTGAAAGTTCAATCCGGCCACCCGCGCCGCCATCGGTACCAGGCTGTGATCGGTCATGCCGGGCACGGTATTGACCTCCAGCAACCAGGGCCGGTCTTGCCCGTCCACCATCAGGTCTACTCGGCCCCAGCCGTAGCCGTCCACCGCGGCGAAGGCCCGGCGCACCAACTCCCGCAGTTCCGTTTCCCGCGTTTCGGGCAGGCCGCAGGGGCAGAGGTAGCGGGTATCATCCGCATGATACTTGGCTTCGTAGTCGTAGAATTCCCGGGGCGTTTCCAGCCGGATCAGCGGCAGCGCCTCGCCCTGCAGCAAACTGCCGGTGAATTCCTGGCCCTGAATCCAGGGCTCCACCAGCACCGGCGAATCACAGGAGGTGGCCCGTTCCCAAGCAAGCTGGAATTGCGCGGGTTCGCCGACCCGGCTGATACCGATGCTGGACCCCTCGCGAGACGGCTTGACCGCCAGCGGCAGGCCCAGTTCGGCGGCGGCGTCCGCCAGTTCCGCCGCGCTCTCGACCAGGCGCCAAGGTGGGGTCGGCAAGCCCGCGCCCCGCCAGATTTCCTTGGTGCGCAGCTTGTCCATTCCGAGCGCCGAGGCCAGAACGCCGCTGCCGGTGTAGGGCAGGCCCAGAATTTCCAACGCACCCTGGATGAGCCCGTCCTCGCCGCCGCGGCCGTGCAGGGCGACGAACACCCGGTCGAACCCGCCGTTGGCCAGCACCCGTGAAATCTCGCGATCGACGTCGACACCGTGCGCGTCCACGCCACGTGCTTGCAAAGCCTTCAACACCGCCTGGCCGCTGACGAGCGAAACCGCCCGTTCCGCCGACCAGCCGCCCATCAGGACCGCCACCCTACCGAATTCCGCCGGATCGGCCACCGCACGCCGTTGTGTCTGTCGCATCCGCACCCTCCCGTCCGAAGATGATTAGCGATTAGCACCAGCCACCAACCACTAACCACCAACCACCAACCACCAACCACCAACCACCAACCACTAACCACTAACCACTAACCACCAACCACTAAACCATTAAACCACTAACCACCAGCCGGCAGGCCTTCGCGGCCCAATTGCGCCGCCATCGCGCCGATGTCGCCCGCCCCCATCATCAACAGCAGATCGCCGTCGCGCAGCAGATCCGGCAGCACGGCCGGCAAGTCGGCGGTCTGTTCGACGAAGATCGGATCCACCTTGCCGCGTACCCGGATCGCCCGACTCAGGCTGCGCCCGTCGGCGCCGGCGACCGGTTTCTCGCCCGCCGGATACACGTCCAGCAGGATCAGCGTGTCCACCTCGGACAGCACCTGAGCGAAGTCGTCGAACAGGTCGCGGGTCCGGGTGAACCGGTGCGGCTGAAACGCCAGCACCAGACGCCGTTCCGGCCAAGCGCCGCGCACCGCCTCCAGCACCGCCTGAATTTCGCGCGGATGGTGGCCGTAATCGTCCATCACGGTAACGTGGCCGCCATCGGGCAGTTTCAATTCACCGTGCTGCTGGAACCGCCGGCCGATGCCTTGAAAATTCAGCAGGGCCCGGCGGAGGGCGGTTTCCGACACGCCCAGTTCGTGCGCCACCGCGATCGCCGCCAGCGCGTTCAGCACGCTGTGCCGGCCGGGCAGGTTCAGGATGATGGGCAGCGGCGCCTCGAGATTGGGCAGATGGGCCAGAAACCGGGTACGCAATCCTTCCTGGGCGATGTCGGTGGCCCGGGCGTCGCAGTCCTCGCCGGTACCGTAGCTCAACACCGGCCGGCTCAGGCGGGGCAGAATTGCCCGCACTTGCGGGTCGTCGGCGCACAGCACCGCAAGCCCGTAGAACGGAAGATGGTGCAGGAACTCGATGAAGGTCTCGCGCAAGCGCTCGAAATCACCGCCATAGGTCGGGAGATGATCGGCATCGATGTTGGTCACCACGGCCAGCATCGGCTGCAGGAACAGGAACGAGGCGTCGCTCTCGTCGGCCTCGGCCACCAGATAGCGGCCGGCGCCCAACCGGGCGTTGGCTCCGGCGCTGTTCAGCCGGCCGCCGATGACGAAAGTCGGGTCCAACCCCCCTTCGGCCAGCAGGCTGGCGATCAGGCTGGTGGTCGTGGTCTTGCCGTGGGTGCCGGCTACCGCGATCCCGTAGCGGAACCGCATCAGTTCGGCCAGCATTTCCGCTCGCGGTACCACGGGAACGCGCGCCGCGCGCGCCGCCATCACCTCGGGATTGTCCTCGGCCACCGCGCTGGAGATCACCACCGCATCGCAGCCGACGACATGCTCGGCGGCGTGCCCCTGACGGATGATCGCGCCCAGTTGGGCCAGCCGCGCGGTCACCGCGCTGGCGCGCAGATCGGACCCCGAAACGCTGTAGCCCAGATTCAGCAGCACCTCGGCGATGCCGCTCATGCCGGAACCTCCCACGCCGACGAAATGAACGTGGCGGATCCGGCGCATGTCGCGCCAGGCTTCCGGAATTGCCGCCAGAATGGGTTTATCCATGTCCTCGACTCTCGTTGTATCCATCATTCACGAGCGCACCTGTTCCAGGCACGCCACCGCCACCTGTTCGGCGGCATCGATTCTTGCCAAACGCCGGGCCGCCTCGGCCATGCGCAGCAGTCGCGGACGATCGCCGAGCAGTGCCCGCAAGGTCGCGGCCAACCCCTCGGCGGTCAGTCCGGCCTGCTGGAGCACCAGCGCCGCCCCACTCTGCTCCAGAAACCGGGCGTTGGCGGTCTGGTGATCGTCCACCGCGAACGGAAATGGCACCAGCACCGCGCCGACCCCGGCCGCCGCCAGTTCGGCCACCGTCAGCGCTCCGGCCCGGCACAGTACCAGATCGGCCCAGCCATAGACTTCGGCCATGTCCTCGATGAACGGCGTCAGCCGGTAGCGAGCGGCGAGCGGCGAGCGGCAAGCGGTCAATCCGGCTTCCCGGTACGTGGTTTCAGCCGCCTCGTGCAACTGTCCCCCCGCCTGGTGCCACACGTCGGGGCGCTCGTTTTCCGCCAGCAGCGCCAGAGCCCGCGGAACGAGCTGGTTCAAGGCCAGCGCGCCCTGGCTGCCACCCACCACCAGCAACCGCGGCCGGTCGCCGCGACCGGCCAACCGCTCCCCAGGCGGCGGCAGGGCGGCGATCGACGCCCGCACCGGATTGCCGACCGCGACCGCCCGTCGCGCCGGCGGAAACGCGCCCGGAAACGCTTCCAGCACCCGACTGGCGATTCGCGCCAACCAGCCGTTGGTCATGCCGGCGATGGCGTTCTGTTCGTGCACCACCAGCGGAATGCCGAGCAACCGGGCCATCACCCCGCCCGGACCGCTGGCAAAGCCGCCCATGCCCAACACCACCGGCGGTCGCACCCGCCGCAGCACCGCGCCGGCCTGCCACAGCGCCGGCGCCAGCATGAACGGCGTCAACAACCGCCGGCGCAGACCCTTACCGCGCAATCCGGCCACGCCGATCCACTCCATCGGGATGCCCGCCTTGGGCACCAGCGTCGCCTCCAGGCCGCGCCGGGTTCCCATCCACGCCACCGGCACTCCCCGCCCGCGCAGGCGTTCGGCCACCGCCAGGGCCGGGAACACGTGGCCGCCGGTACCGCCCGCCATGATCAGCACCGGCCGCGTCTCGCCGCTCATTCGCCGTGCCCCGCCCGGGCGCGCGATTCCACATCGATCCGCAGCAGCAACGCCAGCGCCATGCACATCACTACCAGGCTGCTGCCACCGTAGCTCATCAGCGGCAGGGTCAAACCCTTGGTCGGCAGCACGCCCATGTTGACGCCCATGTTGAACAGCGACTGGATCCCGAACCACAGGCCGATGCCATAGGCCAGCCAGGCCGAAAACAGCATGCCGATCCTCTCCGCCCGCCGGCCGATGCGGAACGCCCGCCAGACCAGGACCATGAACAGCCCGATGACGATCAGGATTCCGGCCAGCCCCAGTTCCTCGGCCAGCACCGCGAACAGAAAATCGGTATGAGCCTCGGGTAGATAGAACAGCTTCTGCACGCTCTCGCCCAGCCCGACCCCAGTCAGCTCGCCGCGGCCGATGGCGATCAGGGACTGGGTCAGCTGGAACCCGCTGGCGAAGGGATCGGCCCACGGGTCGAGGAAGCTGACCAGCCGAGCCCGCCGGTAGGGCGAGGACCACAGCAGCACCGCCATCGCCGCCGAGGTGCCGAACAGCAGGGTGCCGAACTGCGCGAGATTGACGCCGGCCAGGAACACCATGCCCAGCGCGGTGGCCATCAGCACCACCACGCTGCCGAAGTCCGGTTCCAGCAGCAGCAGCACGGCCAGCACGGCCAGCACCACCATGGGTCGAAGCAGCGCCAGCCCGGAAGTCCAGAACCTGGCGGTCCGCAATTCCGCGCCGTGCCGCTTGAGATAACCGGCGACGTAGACCAGGGCGAACAGCTTGGCGATTTCCGAGACCTGGACGTTGACCGGACCAGCGCCGATCCAGCGCATGCTGCCGTTGACCTCCTTGCCGACGCCCGGCACCAGCACCAGCACCAGCAACCCGATCGCCGCCAGCAAAAGCATGGGACCCGCCTGCCGCCAGCGCGTCAGCGGGATTTGAAATACCATCCCGGCCGCCAGCAACCCGATCAGCAGGAACGCGCCCTGGCGGAACAGGAAATAGAACGGCTGGCCGGTCTGGCGATCGGCGATCGGCATCGAAGCCGAGGCCACTATCAGCAGGCCCAGCGCCAGCAACAACAAAGCCGCGATCAGCACCCAGGGATCGGGGAACGGCAGCGAGGTCCGGCCCTCGCCGGCGCGTGGTACCGGCGATGCCTTTTCCAGAACCGGAACGATCCTGGCGACGCTCAACATCCCGCCATCCTCCGCGCCGCGGCGGCGAACACCGCCCCGCGCTCCTCGTAACCACCGAACATGTCGAAGCTGGCGCAGGCCGGCGACAGCAGCACGCTGTCGCCCGGCCGGGCCAGCTCCGCCGCCATCGCCACGGCCTGTTCCATGTCGGCCGCCGAACGCAGGGGTACGGTGTCGCCCAGGGCGGTCGCGATCGATGGCGCGTCGCGGCCGATCAGCACCACCGCCCGGACCTTGTCGGCCAGGGCGGCGCGCAGCGGGGTAAAATCCTGGCCCTTGCCATCGCCACCGGCGATCAGCACCAGCCGCCCCGGCAAGCCGCGCACCGCCGCCATGGTCGCGCCGACATTGGTGCCCTTGGAATCGTCGAACCAGCGCACGCCGGCGTGTTCCAGCACCAGCGTGGTTCGGTGCGCCAGCCCGGCGAACTGGCCCAGCGCCGCCAGCATCCCCTCCCGCCGCAGGCCGAGGGCATGACCCATGGCCAGCGCCGCCAGGGCGTTGGCCAGGTTGTGATCGCCGCTGATTTTCAGCTCCGAGGCGGCGATCCAGCGTTCCCGCCCCCGGACCAGCCAAGTCTCGCCACCCTCCCGGTGGAGACCGAAATCCCCCTCGTTCGGTCGGCCCAGCGTGAAGCGCAGCACCGCGCGCCCCGGCTCGACCATCGCCATCACCACGGGATCGTCGGCGTTGACCACCACCGTTCCGTCGCCCCGGAAAATCCGTCGTTTGGCGGCGATATAGTCGTCCAGGGTATCGTAGCGATCCATATGATCGGGACTGATGTTCAGCACCGTCGCCACCCGGGCATTCAGGCTGTAGGTGGTCTCCAACTGGAAGCTGGACAGTTCCAGAACGTACAGTTCCGGCACCGGGCCGGTATTCCGCTCGTTTCGCAACCACAGATCCAGCGCCGGGGTGCCGAGATTGCCGCCCACTGCCGCCCGCGCTCCGGCGTGCTCGGCCATCAGGCCCAGGAGAGTCGTGACCGTGCTCTTGCCGTTGGAACCGGTAATGGCCGCCACCGGAACGCGGGTCAGCCGGGCCAGCAGTTCGATGTCGCCCCAGACCGGCATGCCCCGCGCCGCCGCGGCGGCGATCGGCGGCGTCTTGACCGAAACGCCGGGACTGACCAGCAACCGCGCCGCGCCGGCGAATGCGTTTGGATCGAAACCGCCCAGATGGCAGGGCACGTCCGGAAATTCCGCCCGCAGGGCTGCCAATCCCGGCGGATCGGCGCGGCTGTCGGTCGCGGCGACGGCGGTTCCCAGGGCTTTGAGCGCGCGTACCGCCGACAGGCCGCTCTTGCCAAGCCCGACCACCAGCGTGATTCCGTCCAATCGCGGCATCCAGGTCTCTCCTTACCGGATCTTGAGAGTAGCCAGACCGACCAGCACCAGAATGATGGTGATGATCCAGAAGCGGACGATCACCCGCGGCTCCGGCCAGCCCTGGAGTTCGAAGTGGTGGTGCAGCGGCGCCATGCGAAAGATGCGCCGGCCGGTCAGCTTGAACGACGCCACCTGCAGGATGACCGATACCGTCTCCATCACGAACACCCCGCCCATCACGAACAGCACCAGTTCCTGCCGCACCGACGCCGCGATGGCGCCCAGCGCCGCGCCCAGCGCCAGCGCGCCGACATCGCCCATGAAAACCTGGGCGGGATAGGCGTTGAACCAGAGAAAGCCCAGACCGGCGCCGACCAGCGCCCCGCAGAACACCATGGCCTCGCCCACGCCCGGCACGTGCGGTATGCCGAGATAATCGGCGAAGATCCGGTTGCCGGAAGCGTAGCAGAACACCGCCAGCGCCCCGGCGACCATGGCCGTCGGCACGATCGCCAGTCCGTCCAACCCGTCGGTGAGATTGACGGCGTTGCTGGAGCCGACGATGACGAGATACGTCAGCGGGACGAACAGCCAGCCGAGATTCACGGCCACGTTCTTGAAGAACGGCACGATCAGCTGCGTCTCCACCGGCGCCTGGGCGGTGAAGTACAGCAGCAGCGCCGCGCTCAGCCCGGCGCAGGATTGCCAGAAGTACTTGGATCGCGCCGACAATCCCTTGGAGTTGCGCAGGATCAGTTTCCTGTAATCGTCCACCCAGCCGATCGCGCCGAACGCCAGCGTCGTGAACAGCACGATCCAGACGTAGCGGTTGCGCAGGTCGGCCCACAACAGGGTAGCCACCGCGATGGCGACCAGAATCAGTGCCCCACCCATGGTCGGCGTGCCCGCCTTGGAAAAATGGCTCCTGGGACCGTCCTCGCGGATTTGCTGGCCGATCTGGTATCGGCTCAACCGCCGGATCATGACCGGCCCGATGATCAGAGAAATGAGCAGCGCCGTGAGCACGCCCAGAATCCCCCGAAAGGTCAAATACTGAAATACGTTGAAACCTGTGTAAACATTATCGGTCAGCCACTCGGCCAGCAGCACCAACATCAGCCGTGTCCCTCCAGGTTGGCGACCAGTTCCCCGGGCGCCGCCAGGGCCGCCACCACCCGCTCCATCCGCATCCCGCGCGAGCCCTTGACCAGCACGACCGGCGGCTCGCCGCCACTCAGAAGAAGATCGTCGGTCAGTTCCGCGATCAAGGCATCCACGCTGGGATAATGCCGATCGCCGCCGTCGAACGCCGCCGCCGCCGCCCGGCTGTGTTCGCCCAGGGTGTAAAGCCGCTCGAATCCGGCCGCCCGAGCTTCATGTCCCGATCGCGCGTGCAGTTCGTCCGCCGTCGGTCCCAGCTCTCGCATGTCGCCCAGCACCAGCCACTTGCGGCCCGGCCCGGCGCCGACCGCCTGCAACGCGGCCGCCAGCGAGGCCGGATTGGCGTTGTAGGCATCGTGAATCACCGCGCCACCGTGCCGGCCGCGCAGCCTTTGCATCCGGCCGCCGACGCCCCGCAGGCTCTCCAGACCCCGGCGAACCTCCTCCAGCGTCGCCCCCGCCACCAGCGCCGCCGCCGCCGACGCCAATGCGTTGCGGACGTTGTGCCGGCCTGGCACGGGCAGCCGAACGTCGATTTCCTCGCCGCCGGCGCGCAATCGGAACCGGTTGGCCGCGGGATCCAGCACCCGGCCGTTGATCGCCGCCGGCTGATCCAGTCCAAAATCCACGATCCGCCGCCCCGGATTCAGGCCAGCCCAGTAATCGGCATATGGATCGTCCCGGTTGATGACCGCCACTCCATCCGGACTCAGCCCCAGGAAGATCTCGCCCTTGCCGCGCGCCACGCCGGCCACGTCGCCAAAGCCCTCGAGATGGCACGGGCCGGCATTGTTGATAATCGCCACGTCCGGACGCGCCAGTCCGGTAAGGTAGGCAATCTCGCCGGGATGGTTCGCGCCCATCTCGATCACGGCGTAGGCGTGCCCGCTATTCAACCGCAGCAGGGTCAGCGGCACGCCGATATCGTTGTTGAGGTTGCCCTCGGTCGCCAGCGTCCGACCCCGGATCCGCAGGATGGCGGCGATCATCTCCTTGAGGGTGGTCTTGCCGTTGCTGCCGGTCAGCGCGATCAGGGGCTTGGTAAAACGCGCCCGCCAAGCCGCCGCCAGGCGTCCCAGCGCCAGCCGGGTATCGGCCACCCGCAATTGCGGCAGCGGATCGGCCACCGGCCGGTCGACCAGCGCCGCGCAAGCCCCCTGCTCGCGGGCGGCGGCCACGAAGTCGTGCCCGTCGAAATTCGGTCCGACCAGAGCCACGAACAGCGCGCCGGCGGGCAACTGGCGGCTGTCGGTACCGACCGCGGCGAAGGCGACATCGTCGCCGGACAGTTGGCCATCCAGCAGTCGGGCGGCTTCCCGCAGGCGCAGGGGCGGAAAGGGATCAGTCATTCACGCGGTCTCGTTCCGGTCGTGGGCAAACAAAATCTCGCGCGCGACCGCGCGATCGCTGAACGGCAGGCGCTCGGTGCCGATAATCTGATAATCCTCGTGCCCCTTGCCGGCGATCAACACGATGTCGCCGGCTTCGGCCTCGACCAGCGCGTGGAGAATGGCGGCGCGACGGTCCCGGAGCACCACCACCGCTTCCGGATGGTTCATGCCGGCCAGAATGTCGCGGACGATCCGCCCCGGCTCCTCGGTACGCGGATTGTCGTCGGTCGCGATCACCCGGTCGGCCAGCCGCTCGGCCACCGCACCCATCAGGGGCCGCTTGCCGGAATCGCGGTCGCCGCCGCAACCGAACACACACCACAGCCGGCCGCCGCCGTGCTCCCGCAAAGCGTCCAATACCTGTTCCAGCGCGTGGGGCGTGTGGGCATAATCGACCACTGCCCGCGGCCGGCCGGCCGCGCCGCCCAACCGCTCCATCCGACCCGGCACCGCGGCCGTTCGCGCCAGCCGCGCCAGTGCTTCGGGGAACGGCATTTCCAGCGCCAGCAGGGTCGCCAGGGCCGCCAGGACGTTCCCGGCGTTGAATCGTCCCAGCAGTTCCACCCGCAAATCGCCATCGCCCCAGGAGGAGCGGATTCCCATCCTCAGGCCATCCGGCGTCAGTTCCAACCCTTCGCCCCAGACGAATCGGTCCAATCGCTCGGGCCGCTCGCCCAGGCCGTAACCGACGACCTGGAAATCGCCGCGCGGATCGGCGGCGATGTCGCGGCCGAAGCCATCGTCCAGATTCAATACCCCCCAGCGCGGCCGGTGTTCGAAAAACAGGCGGCGCTTGGCGACCGCGTAGGCCTCCGGCGTGCCGTGATAATCCAGATGATCGCGGGTCAGGTTGGTCAGCACCGCCACCGCGAATTCGACGCCGTTCACCCGTCCCTGATCCAGCGCGTGCGACGAGACTTCCATCGCCGCGTAACGCCGGCCGGCGGCGACCAGTCCGGCCAACCAGCGGTGGATGCTCGGGGAATCCGGCGTGGTATGCGACGAAGGCTCGGTCTGGCCATAGACGCCGACGCCCAGGGTGCCGAGAATTCCGCACGACCCTCGTTCGGCATCGCTCAGCGCCTGGGCGATGAAGTGGGCGCAGGAGGTTTTGCCGTCGGTGCCGGTGATGCCCACCACCGGCAATTGCCGGGAGGGTTCGCCGTAAAAACGGCTGGCGATCAACCCCATTTTCTGGCGCAGTCCCGGCACGGCCAATAGCGCCGGCGAGGCATCACCGGCCGGCAACGCACCGTCGTAAGGTGGCTCCCACAGAACCGCCATGGCGCCAGCCGCCCGCACCGCGTTCAGAAAGTCCAGGCCGTGGCGGCGTCCGCCACGCACCGCCAGGAACACCTCGCCCGACCGGATTTCCCGACTGTCGGCCGCCAGACCGGTCACCGGCCGATCGGTCAGGGCCGCCGGCACCTCGGCAAAGCCCGCCAGCAGCTCGCCCAGAGCGAACCGGCTCGCGCGGTTCAAGGATGCGCTCCCACCGGCGCGGGCGCGCCGGCGATCCTCATGCTCGGCATGTCGTCCGGAGTGATATTCAGAACGCGCAACACTCCCCCCATGGTCCTGCCGAACACCGGCGCCGCCACCGCGCCGCCGTAATAGGCTCCGCCTTTCGGTTCGTCGATGATGATCGCCATCACCAGGCGAGGATCGCTGGCCGGCACCATGCCGGCGAACAGAGAGAAATAGCGGTTTCTGGCATAGCGGCCATTGACGATTTTGTGCACCGTTCCGGTCTTGCCAGCCACCCGGAAGCCAGGCACCGCGGCCTTGGCGCCGGTCCCTTCCTTGGTCACGGCCTGCTCCAGCATCGCCCGCACCTGCCGCACCGCCTGGGCCGACAGGACCCGCCGTTCCTCGGAGGGATCGAGCGGTTCGTCGCGCTTGAGAATGGTCAACGGCCGCCGAATGCCGTCCGCCGCCAGCACGGTATAGGCCTGGGCCAGTTGCAACATGGTAATGGACAGCCCGTAGCCGAACGAGTGATTGGCATGACCGATCTCGCCACCCCACTTGCTGAAGTGGTGCAGCACGCCGGGCTGTTCCCCGCTCAGCCCCATCCCACTCGGCGCGCCGAAACCGATATCCTTATACAATTTCCACAACCGTTCCATTGGCATCGACAGCGCGATCTTGGTGGTCCCGACATTGCTGGATTTGCTGATGACGCGGGTCACGTCGATCACGCCGTAGTTGTGCACGTCGCGAACCCAGTAGCGTCCGATCTTGAGCGGTCCCCTGGCATCGACCGGCGTGTTCGGCGTCCACTTGCCGCTTTCCAGGGCCATGGAGATCGTGAACGGTTTCATGGTCGAGCCCGGCTCGTAGACATCGGTGACCGCGCGATTTCGCAACAGATCGCCCTGCAATTCCGCGCGGTTGTTGGGATTGCCCGCCGGTTGATCCACCATTGCCAGGATCTCGCCGGTCCGGACATCGACGATCACCGCCGAACCGGCGCTGGCCTGGTGTTCCATCACCGCCGCCTTGAGCGCGCGATAGGCCATGTACTGCAACCGCCGGTCGATGCTCAACGTCAATTGCTGGCCCGGTTGCGGAATCCGGACGCTTTCCACATCTTCGACGATCCGGCCCAGCCGATCCTTGATCACCCGTTTCTGGCCAGGGATACCACGCAATTGCCCGTCGAAGGTCTTTTCGAAACCTTCCTGCCCGACATCGTCGATATCGGTGAAACCCAGCAGATGCGAGGTCACCTCGGCATCCGGATAGTAACGACGGTATTCGCGTTGCGCGTACACGCCGGGAATCCCGAGCTGGACGATCTGTTGGGCCACGCTCGGCGCCAGGTGCCGACGCAGATAAACGAACTGGCGGGTTTCTCGTCCCGCCAGCTTCTTTTCCAGCTCCGGCACCGTCGTTTCCAGCAACGCCGCCAGTTTCGGCCAGCGATCGCGCTGCTGAAGCAGTTCCCCCGGCTGCGCCCAGATCGAATCAACCGGAGAGCTGACCGCCAGCGGCTCGCCGTTGCGGTCCACGATCATCCCTCGATGCGCCGGCACCTCCACCACGCGCAGGAAGCGCTCGTCCCCCTGTTCCCGCAGAAAATCCTTGTGGACCAGTTGCAGGTAGGCCGCGCGCGCGACCATGCCGCCCGCCGCCGCCAGCAGCAGGCTCAGCAGCAGGCCTTCTCGAGTCATCGCACGGACGAACGCCAGCATCCGTCGCAGCCGCGCGTCCGAGGTGTTTCTTTTGTTGAGCGCCTTATTCATGGGGCGTGATGTACAAAACCTCGCCAGGATCCGGGGTCAGCATGTTAAGTCGCATCCGTGCCGTCTCCTCCACCGCCGCATCCGTGACCAGCGTGCTTTGCTCCAGTTGCAACAGTTCCCATTCGACTTCGAGGTCGTCCCGTTCAGCCTGCAGCTTCTGCAACTGAACGAACAACTGCCGGTTGGCGTGCTGGGTGTAGATCACGCCCACGCCGGAACCGAACACGGCGCTGGTCAGAAACGCGATCAGCAGGATCTGGTTCTTCATCCCAGCCGTTCCGCCACCCGCAGCGTGGCGCTGCGCGCCCGGGGGTTGGTGGAGACTTCCACCGCGCCGGGCCGCGCCGGCCGCCCGACCAGCCGCAGGGTCTTCCCTTCCGGCGCTCCCGCCACGGGAAGATCCAATGGCAGTTCCCGCCCCCGCGCCTGCTCCCGCACGAACCGCTTGACCATCCGGTCCTCCAGCGAATGGAAACTGATCGCCGCCAGTCGCCCGCCGGGCGCCAGCACCGCCACCGCTTGCGGCAACACCGCCCGTAATTCGCCCAACTCATCGTTGATCGCAATCCGGATGGCCTGAAACGCGCGAGTGGCCGGATGTTTGCCGGGTTCGCGGGTGGGCACGGCCGCGGCGACGATCTCCGCCAGGCGCGCCGTGGTCGCGATCGGCGCCTGCCGACGGGCCGCGATAATGGAACGGGCGATCCGTCGATGAAACCGTTCCTCGCCGAATTCCGCCAACACCCGGTCGAGTTCCGCCTCGGCTACCCGGTCGAGCCATTCCGCCGCGCCGCTGCCGACGGTCGGATCCATGCGCATGTCCAGCGGTCCGTCCCGACCGAACCCGAACCCGCGCGCCGCGTCGTCCAACTGCGGCGATGACACGCCCAGATCGAACAGTATTCCACTCACCCGGCCGGACCATCCGCATTCCGCGATGACTCCGGCCAGCCGGCTGAAAGCCGCCCGCACGAAATCGAACCGGTCATCGCCGCCAAGGCGGGCCATCGCATGGCGTTCCGCTTCCGGATCGCGGTCCAGGGCCAGCAATTTTCCCTCCGGCCCAAGCCGCTCCAGAATCGCCGCCGCATGGCCGCCGCGACCGAACGTGGCATCCACGTAGCGGCCACCCGGGCGGATTTCCAGCGCGGCCAACGTCTCGGTCAACAGAACCGGCCGATGCGACAGCGCCGTATCCACCATGCCTAGAACGCCAGGGAATCCAGGTCGGACAAGGACTCGCCACTCTCACCCCCGCCTTCCGCCAGCAGCGATTCCCGCCAGGCGTACCAAGCCTCTTCGTTCCAGATTTCGAACTTGTTGCCCTGCCCCACCAGCACCACCCGCTTGTCCAGGCTGGCGAACTCCCGCAAGGGGGCCGGCAGCAGAATCCGGCCGCTGGCATCCAGGCAGCACTCTTCGGCATGTCCCAGCAGCAACCGTTTCAGGGCACGGGCGCGTTTGTTGGTGCTGGAGAGTTGGATAAGCTTGCGTTCGACGTCTTCCCAAACGCTCAGGGGATAGAGCAGCAGGCAACGGTCGCGATCGACGGTCAGAACCATCTGGCCCCCATCGGCGTCCAGTAAAGGCTGGCGATACTTGGCCGGCACCGACAACCGACCCTTGCCGTCCAGCGATAGCGGATTGATCCCCCTAAACAATAGGTTATACCTTTACTATAAGCAGGGGCGCCTGCTGCCCCACTTTCTCCCACTTTTCGCCACTAACTATAGGTAGGCCAACCCGCCGCTGTCAAGAAAATCCACCGAACAGAATTTTTTAAAGTTATTTAAATACAACAACTTGTGTTTTATAAAAATTATCGATGACAAATTATCCCGCCATTGACACGGACCGAAGCCTCTCTATCCGAAGATTTGTCCAGTCGCGTGACGGAGCGCTTCGAAGGGTATCCGTGTCACCTGCGTTCCCACCTTGTTAAAGCGTTTGCAAGCAGGTACTTTGCATCCACACCGAACGATCCGGCAACCGACCACCCATGGCCATGGCCAATCGCGACCGCCTACAACGTTTCCCGTTCGAAAATCTGCCGATCCGCGGCGAACTCGCGCAACTCGACATCGCCTGGCGGACGGTGCTGGAGCGTCGCGCCTATCCGCCGGCGGTAAGGCAGGCGCTGGGCGAAGCCGTGTCCGCCGCCGTCCTTCTGTCGGCCAGCATCAAGTTCGATGGACGACTGACCTTGCAAATCCAGGCGCGTGGACCGTTGCGGCTGTTGGTGGTAACTGCTGGAATTGGACGCGCCCGACCTGGCGCGACGGCTGTTCGCCGAAGAAGACGTGAGGTTGTTCGCGCCGCGGGGTTTCCGCTATCGTTGCACCTGCTCGCGGGAGCGCACCGCCGCCATGCTGCGCGCGCTGGGCGAGGCCGAACTCCGGCGGGCGTTCGCGGAACGGGATACGCCGAACGTGGATTGCGAATTCTGCGGCCACCGCCATGCCTTCGACCCCATCGATATCGCCGGACTGTTCGCGGCCACTGCTCCGGATGTTTCCTCCACCTGCCACTGAACTCATGAGCGCCCTGTTTAACCTGTTCCTGGACATCTGCCTGTTCCGCAAGGGCCCACAAGACGTACCGGCCTCGATGCCGCTGCTGAAAGCCTGCCTGCTGGCCTACGGACTGTCCGGCCTGCTGGTGCTGCTGATCGGCACGCCCGTCCCGGTCGCCCTGCTGCAAATCCTGCTGGACATGGTGCTGCTGGGTGGCTTGCTCTACCTGGCTCTGATCCTGCACCGACACCCCAAACGTTTCGAGCAGACCCTGAGCGCCCTCACCGGTACCGGCACCCTGATGGGCCTGCTGACGCTGCCGCTGGTCAGCTGGATCTCCCGCCAGGGGGCGGGCGGCGATACCGAGCTGCCGTCGGTGCTGATGCTGGCGCTGATAGCCTGGAGCATCGCGATCATGGCTCACATCCTGCGCCATGCCTTCAACGCTCCGATCTGGGTTGGCGCGCTGTACGCCCTCGGCTACACCTTTCTGTCCTGGATGCTGACCGGCTGGATCGGACCGCAAGGCGGTTGACGCTACCATACTGAACCGTCCCGCTCCCGAACCGGACGGGGAGACTCTGTAATGCACATCCACATTCTGGGCATTTGCGGCACCTTCATGGCCGGCGTCGCCCTGCTGGCCCGCGCGGCGGGACATGCCGTCTCCGGCTGCGACGCTGGCGTCTATCCGCCGATGAGCACCCAATTGGCCGAGGCCGGCATCGCGTTGCGCGAAGGCTACGCGCCGGAACAGCTCGCCGAGTTCCAGCCGGACATGGTCGTGGTCGGCAACGTGATGAGCCGGGGTCGGCCGATCATCGAAGAATTGCTGAACCGCAGCCTGCCGTACACCTCCGGGCCGGCCTGGCTGGCGGATCATGTGTTGCGCGACCGCCACGTTCTGGCGGTGGCCGGTACCCACGGCAAGACCAGTACCAGCAGTTTGCTGGCCTGGATTCTGGAACATGCCGGGCTGGCGCCGGGCTTTCTGATCGGCGGCATTCCGGCCAATTTCAGCCGGTCGGCGCGGCTGGGTCAGGGCCGCTTTTTCGTGGTGGAGGCCGACGAGTACGACACGGCGTTCTTCGACAAGCGATCCAAGTTCGTCCATTACCGGCCACGTACCCTGATCCTCAACAATCTGGAATTCGATCACGCCGACATCTTCCCCGATCTGGCTGCCATCCAGCGGCAGTTCCATCACCTGCTGCGCACCGTGCCCGGTTCCGGACGGATCGTCGCCAACGGCCAGGACGCCAATCTGGCCGAGGTATTGGCGATGGGTTGCTGGACCCCGGTGGAACGCTTCGGAACGGGTGATTGGGAAGCGCGGGACATCGCCCCGGACGGCAGTGCTTTCGAGCTATGGTTCCGAGACCGGCGGCAGGGTCGGATCGAATGGAGCCAACTGGGACTGCACAACGTCCACAATGCCCTGGCGGCTCTCGCCGCCGCCCGCCATGCAGGCGTGCCGACAGAGAGTGCCATCGAAGCACTGCGGGATTTTCAGGGCGTGAAGCGGCGACTGGAATCGCGCGGCGCGGTCGACGGCGTGACGGTCTACGACGACTTCGCCCACCATCCCACCGCCATTGCGACCACGCTGGCGGGATTGCGCGCCCGGGTCGGCTCGCAACCGATCATCGCGGTGCTGGAGCCGCGCTCCAACACCATGAAGCTGGGCGCGTTCAAGGACAGCCTGGCGCCGGCGCTGGCGGTGGCCGATGCGGTGGTGCTGTATCAGGCGCCCGATCTCGGCTGGGATTTGGGCGCGGTGGCGGCGGCGCTCGGCCCGCGCGGGCAGGTCTGCCATTCGCTCGATGACACGCTTGCCGCCATCCACGCCCAAACAAAACCGGGAACCCACGTGCTGATCATGAGCAACGGCGGGTTCGGCGGCATTCACGAGCGGCTGCTGCAAACCCTCTCTCGCGAGCCAACCCGCTGAAAAGACACTCTCAATCTTGCTCCTCCCCCACCGGGAGAGGAGCGTTTTCAGACAGCCTCTTGCTCGTTCGGGCGCCAAATATTTTCCTCCTGTAAATTTTCCTGTGATGGCGACGGCTCGCGGCGTTTGATTCGATCATCAAATTCATACAACAAATTGATTTTGATGAATAAGGCTCGTCCCACTCGCCCGACCCACACCTTGGATCACAGGAAAATTTACACAAGGAAAACATTCGGAAACCTCCTCCGTCCGGTCGGGATCACTCTTCCCGAACGCCGATTTGCCCGACAACCGCGCGCAAAGTCTGGAGGGCCTGGGCGTAGTCGAACCGTTCGATGTCCCGGCCCAGCGCGGCGGCGACCGGTCCGAGGGCGGCGCTGAGGAGCGGCGCCGCTTCGCGCCAGACCGTGTAGGTCCGCACATCGTCCACGGCCAGCAGGGTCTCCAACTGCGCCAGCACCTCCCGGACCCGCGCCCCGTCCACCGCTGGCGGCGCGGGGGTGGGGGCGGCGCACCGGATCGATTCAATCGCGGCCCGCAACGGCGTCAACGTCGCTTCGACCGCGTCGAGGCGGGCGGCGATCTCGCTCGCCGCGGCCCGCTCCCGAAGCGCCTGTTCGAGGGCCAGGGCGCGCGCGCGCACTTCCTCGGCGCCCAGGGTCGCGGCGACCCCCTTGAGGGTGTGGGCCAGTCGCACCGCGTCGGCGGGTTCGCCGGCCGCCACGCGCGCGCGCAGCGCCGCCACGTCGTCGGCGTGGTTCCGCGCGAACAGGCCCAGCAGTTCGGCGTAACGGGCGAGTTGGCCCCGCACCGCTTTCAAGCCGGCCGTTATGTCGAGACCGGCAATGCCGGCCAGCGCCGCCCGCAGCGCGGGGTCTTCCTCCACCGTGGGCGGCGCCAGGGCGGGGACGGCCGGCGGGGCGGGCGATGCCGGAGCGGGCGATGCGGGCAACCATTTGAGCAGGGCGGCGAACAGGAGGTCGGGGTCGACCGGCTTGGGGACATGGTCGTTCATGCCGGCCTCCAGGCAGGTGCGCCGGTCTTCGTCGAAGGCGTTGGCGGTCATGGCCAGGATGGGCGCGTGGGCGTAACCCGGCAACCGCCGGATCGCGCGGGTGGCCTCCAATCCGTCCATGATCGGCATCTGCACGTCCATCAGGATCAGGTCGTAGATGGTGGCGCGCGCCTTCTCGACGGCTTCCCGGCCGTCGGCCGCCAGGTCGGTCTCCAGACCGACTTCCCGCAGCAGGGCGAGGGCGACGTCCTGGTTGACGGCGTTGTCTTCGGCCAGCAGCAACCGGGCTCGGGTGGGGCGCTGGCGCAGTTTGGCTTCGATGTCGCTCTCACGTGCGGTCGGGGTAGTGGGCATAACACCGTGCCCGCGCTGGACCCGGGCGGTGAACCAGAAGGTGCTGCCCGCGCCGGGCTGGCTTTCGACCCCGACCTCGCCGCCCATCAGCAAGGCAAGTCGCCGGGTGATGGCCAGCCCCAGGCCGGTGCCGCCGTGGCGGCGGGTGGTCGTGACGTCGGCCTGCTCGAAGGCTTCGAACAGGCGTGGCAACTGCTCGAGGGCGAGGCCGATGCCGGTGTCCTGAACCTCGAAGCGGATCTGGAGGTCGTCATCCGTTTCCACCAGCAGCTTGGCGCGCAGGGTGATCGTGCCCCGTTCGGTGAATTTGACGGCGTTGCCGGCGTAGTTGAGCAGGGCTTGCCGCAACCGGGTCGGATCGCCCCGTAGCCACAGCGGGACCGCGTCGCTGTCCACCTCAATCACCAGCCCCTTCGCTTTTGCGGTGGCGGCGATCAGGGAACGGACGTGGTCGAGGATGGCGGAGAGGGGGAAGTCCGTGCGTTCCAGCTCCAGTTTGCCGGCCTCAATCTTGGAGAGGTCGAGCACGTCGTTGATCACCGCCAGCAGGTGCCGGGCGGCGGCGGCGATCTGGCTCAACCGTTCGCTCTGCGCGGGCGGCGGTTCGTCCCGTTGCAGCAGGTGGGTAAACCCGAGAATGGCGTTCAGCGGGGTGCGGATCTCGTGGCTCATGTTGGCCAGAAAGGCGCTCTTGGCCCGGTTGGCGATCTCGGCGGCGTCGCGGGCGGCAGCCAGTTCGGCCGTGCGCTGCGCGACCAATTCCTCCAGGTGGTGGCGGTAGAGAGCCAACTCCATCTCCTTCCGCTTGAGTTCGGTGAGGTCAATATCAATGCAGTACATCTCCTTATCACCGTAGCGGTTTAACTGCATGACATGACTTGAAAAGACGCTGATCGGGTTGCCGTCCTTGCTTTGCAGCACCAGTTCTCCGTCCGGGATCGGAATATCCTTCGTGACCCATTGGTGCACCGCGCTGACAGTTGCTTCGCGCATTTCCGGTGGAATGATCAGGTCTTCAAGTTGCCTGCCGATAGCCTCCTTCCGCGTGAAACCATAGAGGGCTTCGCTGGCCGAGTTCCAAAAGATGACGCGGCGTTCGGAGTCATAGCCCTGAACCGAGATGTTCCTAACACTTTCAAAGAGTAAGCGGAAGCGGGCCTCGCTGGCGCTCAGCGCGGCTTCAGCCCGCATCCGCTCGGTGATGTCCCCATAAGTGACGACCACGCCGTACCCGGAGAGCGGCAAGGGGGCGGCGGTGACACTGATCCAGGCCACCATCCCGTCGGGCTTGACTACACCCATCTCGGCGCGGTGCAGATCGCGCCGCTCCTTCAGCGCCCGCACGCTGGGATACTCGTCCGGCGGCATCGGCGTCCCATCGACCCGGACGATGCGCCAGACCCGAGCATCCAGCGTGCGTTGCAAATGCTCTTCACGCGGAATCCCCAGGAGGGTTTCGGCAATGGGGTTCGCCTCCAAAATCGCGCCCTCCGAGTCCGACACCGTGATCCCCAGGGGGAAGCTGTCGAACAGGGTCCTGTACTTGGTCAGGGCAACGTCGCGGGATTGCTCGGCGCGCTTGCGCTCGGTGATGTCGGTTATGGCCCCCTGGTACATGCGGATCGCCCCAACCGCATC
>JAVMKJ010000077.1:1350-4701 GCA_031732855.1 Candidatus Competibacter sp. | reverse complement strand
CGACCGTCTTTCCGACCTGTCGGACCACACCCCGATGATGCGGCAGTATCTGCGTATCAAGGCCGAGCATCCCGACATTCTGCTGTTCTACCGGATGGGGGATTTTTACGAGCTGTTTTACGACGACGCCCGCCGCGCCGCCGAGTTGCTCAACATCACCCTGACCACGCGCGGCCAGTCCGCCGGCGCGCCGATCCCGATGGCTGGCGTGCCGTTCCACGCCGTCGAAAGCTATCTCGCCAAACTGGTCAAGCTGGGATTGTCGGTGGCGATCTGCGAACAGTTGGGCGATCCCGCGACCAGCAAGGGACCGGTGGAACGGCGGGTGGCGCGCATCGTCACCCCCGGCACCCTGACCGACGAGGCGCTGCTGGACGAGCGCCGCGACAACCTGCTTCTGGCGCTACATCAGGCGAAAAACACCTACGGGCTGGCCAGCCTCGACCTGAGCGGCGGCCGGTTTACCGTCATGCAATTTCACGGCGAGGCGGCGCTGCTCAACGAACTGGAACGGCTGAAGCCCGTGGAACTGCTGATCAGCGAGGACTTCAACCCGCCCGGCTCCTGGCGCGATCATCCCGGCCTGCGCCGACAGGCGCCCTGGCATTTCGACCGGGACAGCGCCGTCCGCGCCCTGTGCGCCCAGTTCGGGGTCCGCAATCTGGACGGCTTCGGCGGCGCCGACCAGCCGGTCGCAGTGGCGGCGGCCGGTTGCCTGCTGCAATACGTCAAGGATACTCAGCGCAGCGCCCTGCCCCATCTGACCGGCCTGCGGGTCGAGCACCACGAGGACAGCGTGATCCTCGACGCCGCCAGCCGCCGCAATCTGGAACTGGAACACAGTCTGAGCGGCCGGCACGAACATACCCTGCTCGGCGTGCTCGACCGCTGCGTGACGCCGATGGGCGGGCGGTTGCTGCGCCGCTGGACGCACCGCCCCCTGCGCGACCGGGTCGTGCTCGGCCAGCGGCGGGACAGCTTGCGGCAACTGTTGGACAACGGCGGTTACGAATACCTGCGCGGGCTGCTGCGCGGCACCGGCGACGCGGAACGGATTCTGGCGCGGGTGGCGCTGAAATCGGCCCGGCCGCGCGATCTGGTTGCTTTGGCCGACGCGCTGGCGCGCCTGCCGGAAGTACAACAGTTTCTCGGCTTGCTGGACGCGACGCTATTGCAAGATCTCGCCCGCCGCGCCGGGACGCATCCCGAAATCTGCGATCTGCTGAATCGGGCCATCGTCGCCAATCCGCCGCAGACCTTGCGGGACGGCGGCGTCATCGCCCCCGGCCACGACGCCGAACTCGACGAACTGCGGAACCTGAGCGAGCACGCCGATCGCTATCTGGTGGAACTGGAAGCGCGGGAACGTCAGCGCACCGGCATCGGCAACCTCAAAGTCGGCTTCAACCGGGTCCATGGGTACTACATCGAAGTCACCCGCGCCCAGTCGCAGGCGGTGCCGGGCGACTATCTCCGCCGCCAGACTCTCAAGGGCGCGGAGCGCTACATCACCCCGGAGTTGCAGGCCTTCGAGCACAGGGCGTTCCGCGCCCAGGAACAGGCGCTGGCGCGGGAAAAGGTTCTGTACGACATTCTGCTGGAGCAATTGATCGCCCGGCTGACCGCGCTTCAGGCCAGCGCCGCCGCGCTCGCGGAACTGGATGTGTTGGGCAATCTGGCCGAACGCGCCGCCGCCCTGCGCTGGAACCCGCCGGAACTGGTGGCCGAACCGGGCATCGAGATCGAGGCCGGCCGCCATCCGGTAGTCGAATCGGTGTTGGACGAGCCGTTCGTGCCCAACGATTTGAAACTCGAACCCGAACGGCGGCGGATGCTGATCGTCACCGGCCCGAATCTGGGCGGCAAGTCCACGTTCATGCGCCAGACCGCCCTGATCGTGCTGCTGGCGCATCTCGGCAGTTTCGTCCCCGCCGAGCGCGCGGTGATCGGGCCGATCGACCGCATCTTCACCCGCATCGGCGCTTCCGACGATCTGGCGACCGGCCGCTCGACTTTCATGGTGGAAATGAGCGAGGCCGCCAACATCCTGCACAACGCCACCCCACGCAGTCTGGTCTTGATCGACGAGATCGGCCGCGGCACCAGTACCTTCGACGGTTTGGCCCTGGCCTGGGCTTGCGCGGCGCATCTGGCCGGCACGGTACGCGCTTTTACCCTGTTCGCCACCCATTACTTCGAACTGACCCGCTTGCCGGACGAACAGTCCGGCATCGCCAACGTCCATCTCGACGCGATGGAGCACGGCGAGACCATCGCCTTCATGCACCGGGTGCAGGACGGCCCGGCGGATCGCAGTTACGGCTTGCAGGTGGCGGCGCTGGCCGGAGTTCCGCCGGTGGTCATCCAGCAGGCCCGCCAGCGGCTGCGCCTGCTGGAACGGCAGATGTTGCGCCGGGAATTGCCGGGGCGACCAACGGCGGCGACGCCACAACTACCGTTGTTCGGCGAGGCCGCGCATCCGGTCGTCGCCGCGCTGGCGGAACTCGATCTCGATAAGCTGACTCCGGAACAGGCGCTGGCCGAACTCAGACGGTTGAAAAGGTTAAGCGGCTCTTGATGTTAAGATTGATCTGGCGCTCGGGGCATTTGCTTGGGGGAGATGGAATCTGAAAACGGACAGCGTGTTCTACCGGCTATTCCAACGCTTGCCGGAACTGGTGTTCGAACTGGCGGTGTGGCCGGCGCCCGATATGGCGGGTTATCGGTTCCAGTCGGAAGAGATCAAACAAACGGCGTTTCGCCTGGATGGGGTGTTGGCGCCGCCAGCGGCGGCGACCGAACGACCGATTGTGTTTGTCGAAGTGCAGTATCAGCCCGATGACCGGTTCTATCGCCGGTTCTTCGCGGAGATTTTTCTGTATCTGTACTTGCATCCGCCAGCGCATCCCTGGCAGGCGGTGGTGATTTATCCAGAGCGTCGGGTGGAACGGGATGCCGGCCAGCATTACGCGGCGTTGCTGGCCATCCCGCAAGTGCGGCGGGTATATCTGGAGGATTTCCGTCAGCCGGCGCCGTCCAGTTTGGGGTTGCGACTGCTGCAACTCTTGATCGGCGAGCAGGCGCAGGCCATCGCCCAAGCGCAGGCATTGCTGCAACCGGCAACGCCCGCCCAACGGGGAACGACAGCATGGGCGGAATTGGTGGATTTGGTGGAAACCTTGCTGGTGTATCGACTACCGAAGCTTAGCCGTGAGGAGATTCGTGCGATGTTGAATTTGGTTGATGTGGATTTGAAACAGACCCGGTTTTATCAGGAAGTATTTGCAGAAGGTATTCAGGAAGGCCGCCAGGAAGGCCGCCAGGAAGGCCGCCAGGAAGGCCGCCAGGAAG
>JAVMKJ010000077.1:0-1250 GCA_031732855.1 Candidatus Competibacter sp. | reverse complement strand
CAGGAAGGCCGCCAGGAAGGCCGCCAGGAAGGCCGCCAGGAAGGCCGCCAGGAAGAAAGCACGTCGTTGATATTACGGCTATTGCGGCGACGCTTTGGCGCGTTGGATGCCGCTCAAGTGGCGCGCATTCAGCGCTTGCCTCTGGAACAGGCCGAGGCGCTGGCGGAAGCGTTGCTGGATTTCCATACGCTGGCCGATCTGGCGAGCTGGCTGGCGAAACAGGAAAGTGGTGATTCCTGATCGCTTGGCGAGATCCGGTCAAAGCGATTCTAAAAGATAATTTTACCTTAGCCACAACAGCAAAGATAAACCGACCGTGCGGAAACTGGCCCAAGCGCTACAGAAGCGTGGCCTTAAAGCTTGGCTGGACGAAGAGCAACAGGTACCGGGGCGGCCCTGGCAGGAGGCGTTGGAAAAGATCATCCAAACAACGCGCACCACCGCCGTTCTGGTTGGTAAGGACGGCCTCGGCCCTTGGGAAGTCCCGGAAATGCGCGCCTGTTTATCGGAGTTCGTAAATCGCACGCTGCCCATTATTCCCGTGCTGTTGCCCGACGCTCCCTCCAGACCGGAATTGCCGCTGTTCCTCCGCGCCTTCACCTGGGTCGATCTGCGCGGCGGATTGACCGATGCCGGTCTGGATCGGCTGCAATGGGGCATAACCGGCCGAAAACCTGGATAATCCAGTTGCAGTAAGGCTCTGCCCGGACCCGCTCTAGTGTCGCTGACCACCCATCAACGCTCCCAACTGTTCTCTCAACTGGCGACGATGGAACACGCCGGCATTGCATCGGCGCAGGCGTTCGCCATGATCGGGCGCGATTTGCCGGCCGACGCACGGCAAGCCTTGGCGCAAACCGCCGCGGCTCTCGCGAAGGGCTCGGATCTGGCGAAAGCGGGGCAGAGCAGCGGCGTGTTACTGCCGTGGGAAGCGCGACTGGTGCGCGCGGCAGCCATGGGCGGGCGGCTGGAATCCCTCTACAAACGCCTGAGCGAACATTACGCCAGCCGCGCCCAGTTGTTTGGCCGGTTAAAGTCGCGGCTGGCGTTTCCATTTCTGATCCTGACGCTGGCGACCTTCGTTGCGCCCTTCCCCGCACTGTTCCAGGGCGCCATCGGGCCGGGCGGCTATCTGCTGCGCGCCGCCGGACCACCGCTGTTGTTGTACGGTGGCCTGCGCTTGCTGGCGTTTGCCTACCGCTAGCAACTTGCCCGCGAAACCGGCGCGACTTGGGCCAAGTTGCTGCTGA
>JAVMKJ010000076.1:0-4752 GCA_031732855.1 Candidatus Competibacter sp. | reverse complement strand
TTAATCTTCATCGGGCAGCAGTTCCCGCTCGATGATGTTTCGCCCGTGCCGGTAGTCATCAAGCCGCCGCAGGAGGATGCTCCGGTTCGGTTCGCGCAGCAGGAACGTGGTTTCATCCTCGGAAGCGGCGGCGCGCAACAGTGCTTCGTACTCGGCTATCGGCAGAATCACGGAAATCCGTTCTCCTGCCTCATTAACAATGTATTGTGTGCTCATCAGCGATCCTTCACCCTTGCCGGGTAGGGACATTGTTAAAGATTAAACCGGAAGTGATCCATGCAGGGCAAACTGTTCACTCAGGATTTCTTGCGGGAGGGCATCCGGGAAACGGACGCCTGGAAGTGTCTGGATGCCGACGATCTGGCCCGATTCCGCGCCCGGATCGAGGCGATCTTGGGCGCTTTTCCCGCCGATAGCCAGGCCAACGAAGCGGTCACGGAAACCGAGATCATTTTTCCGGTGCTGGAAGCCCTGGGTTGGGCGTGTCTGCCACAGCAGACGGCGTCCGGCAAGGGTCGCCAGGACGTGCCCGACGTGCTGCTGTTCGCGGACGCCGCCACCAAGCAGGCGGCGCTGGCGGAACGCAGGGACGAGCAACGCTATGGTCGCGGCGCCGCCATCGTGGAATGCAAACGCTGGCAGCGCCCGCTGGATCGCGGCGACCGCACCGATCCCTTCGACGCCAATGCGCCGTCGAATCAGATGTTGCGCTATCTGAGCCGGGCGGAGGTGGCCTCGGAACGGGCGATTCAATGGGGCCTGCTGACCAACGGCCGTCATTGGCGGCTGTATTTTCAGGGCGCGCGTTCGCGTTCCGAGGAATTTTTGGAACTCGATCTGGCGCTGCTCGCCGGCATGAAAGGGCTGCCAGCGGATCTGCTCGCCCCCGCCAGCCAGGACGCCGCCCATTTCTGCGCCGTGTTTTACCTGCTGTTTGGCCCCGCCGGTTTCGTTCCTCAGCCCGGCGATCCCGAGAACCGCGCCTTTCTCGCCATCGCCCTGGCGGAAACCCGGCGCTGGGAAGCGCGCGTTTCCCAGGATTTGGGAGAATGGGTCTTCGAACGGCTGTTCCCGCGCCTGGTCGCGGCCATCGCCGAGCACGATCCGGGGGCGCCCACACCGCACACGGTGGACGCAAGCATTCACCCCCTCCCCCCATCCCCCTCCCACGGTGGGGAGGGGGAGTCAAGCAAGCTGTTGTTTCGTAAATCTCCCTCCCCCCTTGTGGGGGAGGGCGGGGGTGGGGGGTGCGAACGGTTATCAGCGGACTACCTGGACGCCGTGCGCCGCGCGGCCCTGATCCTGCTCTACCGCCTGTTGTTCGTCCTCTACGCCGAGGATCGCAACCTCCTGCCGATCCGCGACCCTCGCTATAACCACTATTCCCTGCGCGTCATCCGCCAAAAAATCGAGCGACATCTGGACGCGAACACCGTCTTCAGCGCCAGCGCCGGGCGTTGCTACCGCGCTCTTAAGGACCTGTTCCAGATCATCGGCCAGGGCGACGCCGCGCTGGGCGTGCCGCCCTACAACGGCGGCCTGTTCGACGACCGCGCCCATGCCCTGCTGGAACGCCTGACCCTGCCCGACGCGGTGGTGGCCGAGTTGATTGACGGTTTATCGCGCCGTCCGGTGGGGCAGGAGCGGCGCTGGATCAATTACCGCGATCTGTCGGTGCAGCAGTTGGGTTCCATCTACGAGCGCCTGCTGGAATACCGGGTGGTCGGCGACGGCTCCGGTCAAATCCAGGTCAGCCCCACCGTGTTCGCCCGCAAGGGCAGCGGCAGTTATTACACCCACGATGATCTGGTCCAACTGCTCATCCGGCAAACGGTCGGTCCCTTGCTCGACGAGCGCGCGGACGCCTTTCAGCGACAGGTGGAGGCGTTGGCCCGGCTGCGTTCGCCCAAGCCGCAACGCTTGCGCGAATTGCAGGACCACGATCCCGCCGCCGCCATCCTGGAGTTGAAAATCTGTGATCCGGCGATGGGCAGCGGCCATTTCCTGGTCAGTCTGGTGGACTACCTGGCCGATCAAATCCTGGAGCGCATGGCCGACAGCACCGCGCGGGTGCATTGGGCGGACGCCGCCGATCCCTACGTATCGCCTCTCGTGCGGCGCATCGCCGACATCCGCGAGCGCATTCTGGCCTCGTCGCAAGCGCACGGCTGGACCATCGATCCGGCGCAACTCGACGACCGCCATATCGTGCGGCGCATGATTCTGAAGCGGGTGATCTTCGGGGTGGACAAGAATCCGATGGCGGTGGAGTTGGCCAAGGTCGCGCTGTGGCTGCACACCTTCACGGTCGGTGCGCCGCTGTCGTTTCTCGATCATCATCTGCGCGCCGGCGATGCCCTGTACGGCGAGCGGATTGATAGGGTGCTGGACGAGTTGCGCGCGTTCGGCGCCCTGTTCCAGAAAAACGAACTGGCCCGGATCGCGGTCGCCACCGCCAGCATGAATCAGATCGCCGACCTCACCGATGTGGACATCGCCGAGGTTGACCAGTCCAGACGGCTGTTCGAGCAGATCGACGCGGAACTCGCGCCGCTGCGCAAGCTGCTGGATTTTTGGCAGGCGTTGCGCTGGCTGCCCGCGAACGATCCGGTTCGGCAACGCGGCTGGGCCGATTTGGCGTCGGGGCGGTTCGGGGATGTCATCGACGTGGTCAACGCCGGCTCGGTGGTCGCTGGAGATTTCGCCAGCGAGGAGGCGCGGACGATCCAGGCATTGCTTCGGCAAACCCGCGAACTGGCCGAGCAGGAAGGTTTCCTGTCCTGGGCCATCGCGTTTCCCACGGTTTGGCGTCATCTGGACAGCGGCCAGCCGCAGGGCGGTTTCGATGCGATCATCGGCAATCCGCCGTGGGACCGGATGAAGCTTCAGGAAGTGGAATGGTTCGCCGCGCGCAAGCCGGAGATCGCCCACGCCGTCCGCGCCGCCGACCGCAAGCGGTTGATCGGTCAGTTGGAAAAAACGGGCGATAGCGTGTGGCTGGAGTACCAGCAGGCCGGGAGCCGGGCCGAGACCGCCGCCCGGATCGCGCGGGACAGCGGCGAGTATCCGCTCTTGTCCGGCGGCGACGTGAACCTGTATTCGCTGTTCGTGGAACGGGCGCAAAGCCTGGTGAATGACCAGGGCATCGTCGGGTTGCTGACGCCTTCCGGCATCGCCTCGGACAAGGGTTCCAGCGCGTTTTTCAAAAGCATCGCCACCACGGGACGCTTGGCGGCGCTGCTGGATTTCGAGAACCGGAAAGGTTTTTTCCCCGATGTCGATAGCCGCTTCAAGTTCTGCGCCCTGGTGTTCGGCGGGGCCAAACGCACGTTTCCCGAAACGCGCTGCGCCTTTTTTCTCCATGCCGTGGCGGAACTCGACGATCCACGGCGCTTCTTTGCCTTGAGCGCGGAGGACTTCGCCGCCGTCAATCCCAACACCGGCACCGCGCCGATTTTCCGCCATCGGCGGGACGCCGAAATTACCAGGGCCATCTACGGCCGTTGCCCGGTGCTGGTGGACCGGCGCACCGATCCGCCCCGGCAAGTCTGGCCGGTACGTTACACGACCATGTTTCACATGACCAACGACTCCCGCTTGTTCAAACGGCGGGACGAACTGGAGGCGGCGGGATTTTATCCGGTGGGCGGCCATCGGTGGCGCAAGGGGAAGGAGGAGTATGTGCCGCTGTACGAAGGGAAAATGGTGCAGGCTTACGATCATCGCGCGGCCAGCATCGTGGTCAACCCGGCTAATCTGCATCGGCCCGCTCAGCCCGAGCCGGCGAGCTTGAAGCAGCATCAGGATGTGAAGTGGTTGCCGGAGCCGCAGTTTTGGGTGGACTTGTTCGAGGTCAATAAAAAGCAACACAACGCTTGGGCGCTTTGTTTTAAGGAAATCACGGCGCCAACCAACGCCCGCACTATGATCGCGCTCATTGCACCAAGCACCGGTTTTGGCAACAAAGTGCCCTTACTCCTGCCCGCTGAGGGTGAGGCTAAAAGCTGCTCTGCCTGGGGACCCTTGTTGCTTGCCAATCTCAATGCGTTTGCCTTTGACTTCGTGGCACGCCAGAAACTTCACGGCCAAACGCTAAACTTGTTCGTTGTCGAACAGCTTCCCGTCATTCCAGCGGAATGCTTCGAGAAAACAATCGGCGACCAAACCATCGCCGACTTCATCCGCTCACAGGTCCTCCGCCTCAGCTACACCGCCGTGGACCTGCGGCCCTTCGCCGCCGACATGGGCTACGAGGGCGAGCCGTTCGTCTGGAACGAAGATGATCGCCGGCACCGGCTGGCGCGGCTGGACGCCTTGTTCTTCCATCTCTATGGCCTGGATCGAACCGACGCCGATTACGTCCTGGCGCAATTCCCCATCGTGCGCGAGCAGGACGAAAAGCAATTCGGCCGCTATCTCACCCGGGATCTGATTCTCGCCTACCTGAACGCGGTCGCGGCGGGGGATTTGGAGACGGTGGTGGAGGTCCGCTAGGTTCTCTCGTCAACCGCCCGCGCATCGGGAGATTTGAAACATTGCCGGAGGTATCCCATGAATGCCATTGCCTACTCCGAAGCTTGCAGCCATTTTGCGGAAATGTTGGAAAAAGTGTGTGATGACCATGCGCCAATCGTGATTACCCGCGATCACCAGCGTCCAGTCATCCTCATGTCGCTCGAAGATTATGAAGCTCTGGAAGAGACGGCCTATTTGTTGCGCAGTCCCCAAAATGCCCGCCGGCTGATTGAATCG
>JAVMKJ010000075.1:0-4810 GCA_031732855.1 Candidatus Competibacter sp. | reverse complement strand
GATCGCCTGCTGACGCTGGCGGAGGCTCTTGCCGCCGCCCTGGATTCGGTCGAGCCGATCCGCGATTCCGACTTCATCCCGCTCCTCGATGCCTGCGGTCGGGTCTTGGCCAGCGACCTGCCGGCCCGGCTCGACGTGCCGCCGAGCGACAATTCGGCGATGGACGGCTTCGCCCTGTATCTGGCCGATGCGTGCTCGGACGAGCCGACCCGGTTGCCGGTGGTGGGACAGGCGCTGGCCGGGCATCCGTATCCGGACCTGGTTCCACGCGGCGCGGCGGTTCGGATCACCACCGGCGGCGTGATGCCGGAGGGCCCAGACGCGGTGATCGTGCAGGAGCAGTGTCTGATCGCCCCGGACGAGAGCTGGATCGAGATCGAGCCCCAGACTATTGCCCGGCTCAAGCCTGGGGAGAACATCCGCCGGCGCGGCGAGGACGTGCGGGCCGGCACGGTGCTGCTGTCGCGCGGTTTGCGGTTGCGCCCGCAGGATGTGGCGCTGGCGGCGGGTCAGGGGGTCGCCGCCCTGGAAGTGGTACGCCAGCCGCGGGTGGCGGTCGCGTCCACCGGGGATGAGTTGCGCGAGCCGGGAGTCGAACTGCCGCCGGGCGCGATTTACGAAACGAACCGCTACACCTTGATCGGCCTGTTGCGGCGGCTGGGTTGCGCGGTGACCGATCTGGGCATCCTGCGCGACGAGCGGGACGCGGTGCTGCCGGCGCTGCGCTACGCGGCGGCCAGCCACGACGTGCTGTTGACCTCGGGCGGGGTATCGGTCGGCACGGCCGACTTGGTCAAGGATGTCATCGCCGAACTGGGACGGATCGAATTCTGGCGGCTGGCGGTCAAGCCGGGCAAGCCGGTGACCTTCGGACGGATTCAGGATTGCATGGTGCTGGGCCTGCCGGGCAACCCGGTGTCGGTGATGGTGTCCTTCCTGTTTTTCGCCAGGCCCCTGCTGCTGAAGCTGATGGGAATCGAACCGACGGACCCGCCGCGGCTGTCGGTGGCGGCGGATTTCCAGTTCCGGCGCAAGCCGGGACGGCGCGAGTGGTTGCGGGCCCGGTTGCGGTCCGATCCAATCCGGGGGTTGCTGGCCAGCATCTACCACACGAGCAGTTCTGGCGCCCTGTCGTCCCTGTCCTGGGCCGACGGTCTGGTGGAACTGCCCGAGGACTGCGCCGGCGTCGCGCCCGGCGATAAGGTGGACTATCTGCCGTTCGGCGGGCTGGGAGTAGAATAGCGATCTCGCTCGCCTGGGAATTGACCCCATGAATATCCCCAAACCCGACCCCCAACAGATTTGGCGCAAAGTGTCCCAGCAACCCCTGCCCGGCAACCTGGGACGGCTGGGCGCCTTCGGTCTCGCCATCGGCCTGTTGCTGTGCCTGCTGGCGTTCGTCTGGTTTTTCTGCCGCATCGAACCCGGTCCCGGCGAGATCGCCGTCCTGATCCGCAAGACCGGCGATGATTTGCCGTCGGGCGCGATTATCGCCCTGGAGCCCGGCCAGAAAGGCATCCAGTTCGAAGTGTTGCCGGAAGGCCGCTATTTCCGCGATCCCTATACCTGGGGCTGGCGGATCGCCAAAATCACCGATATTCCAGCCGGCAAGCTGGGCGTGCTCACCCGACTCTACGGCCGGGAACCGCCAGCCGGCCAGATCCTGGCCCAGGGGGATTGCGGCAAGGCCGGACCGAATGACGAGAAGGGCATCATTGCCGCCGTGCTGCGCCCGGGCAAATACCGCATCAATCCCTACGCATGCAGCGTGGAGCTGTTCGACGCCCTGTCGATTCGCCCCGGCGCGGTGGGGGTGGTGACCTCGCTGGTGGGTAAGGATGTGCTGAACGACGATCTGCCGCCGGAGGCGCGCAACACCTATCTGGTGGGCGAGGGGCTGAAGGGGGTGGTGCCCCGAGTGCTCGATCCCGGCACCTATTATCTCAATCCCTATCTCTATAACGTGGTTGAAGTGACCTTGCAGAGCCAGCGTTTCGTGCTGGGTGGCGAGGACGCCATCAGCTTTCTGACCCTGGACGGCTTCAACGTCGATGTCGAGGGCACCATCGAGTTCGGCATCGAGCGCGACAAGGCGGCGCTGATCACCCATCAGGTCGGCGACATGGAGGACGTGCTCAAGAAGCTGATCCTGCCGCGCGCCCGGGGCTTCAGCCGGATCGAGGGCAGCAAGCATCCGGCGATCAACTTCATCGTCGGCGAAACCCGGCAGAAGTTTCAGGACAACCTGGAGCAGCACCTGCGCGCCAACGCGGCTCCGTGGGGGGTAGCGATCAAATCGGCGCTGATCCGCAACATCGTCACTCCGGACGCCATTTCCAGCATCATTCGCGACCGCGAGGTGAGCGTGCAAAACGCCCGCAAGTACGAACAGCAGATCGAGCAGGCCCGCTCGCTGGCGGAATTGACCCGGCAGGAAATGCTGGCGAAACAGAACCAGGAAAAGGTGGCGGCGGAAACCAGCCGCATCCAGGCTGTGATCCGGGCGCAGCAGGATCTGGCGGTGCAGGTGACCGCCGCCAACCGGGAGCTGGAGGTGGCCCGGCTGGAGAACGAGGCCGCCGCCGCCCAGGCCGCGGCCATTTTGTCCAGGGCGGAAGCCGAGCGCGACGTGATCGCGCTGAACAACAAGGCTCAAGCGGATGTGATCGCGTCCCAGGTGCGCGCCTTCAAAACCGGGATGAACCTGGCGCGCTACGCCTTCTATCAGAAGCTCGGTCCGCGCATCGTCTCGCTGCTCGGCAGCGATACCCCGGACAGTTTCGGGGTCCTGTTCCAGCCCTATCTGTCGAAGGAGGCCAAGCCATGAAGCCGTTGCGTGCCGTCGTTGGAGCGATCGCCCTGGCGGTGTTCGGGTGGTTCGTCTGGCAATGGGGGTTCTGCCGGTTTTACGTGGAGCCGGGCCATCTGGCGATCGTGACCGCCAAGAGCGGCGAAGCCCTGCCGCCGGGTCAGATTCTCGCCCAGCCGGGCCAGAAGGGGATTCAGGAACCGGTGCTGGCCGAGGGCCGGCATTTTCTCAATCCCTGGCTGTACGAGTACAAGATCGTGCCGATGGTCACCATTCCCACCGGCAAGGTGGGCGTGGTCACCTCCAAGGTCGGCGCCGAACTGCCGCCAGGCGAGTTTCTGGCCGAGCCGGGCCAGAAAGGCATTTGGCGCCACGTGCTCGGTCCGGGCAAGTACCGGCTCAATCCCTACGGCTACCAGATCGACATCGTCGACGCCATCAGCATCCCGATCGGCTACGTCGGCGTGATCACCAGCCTGTCGGGCCGGCAGACCACCCCCGAGGCCTTCGCTGGCCCCGGCGAGAAAGGCGTGCGGCGGGACATCCTCCAGCCCGGTCTGTACTACGTGAATCCCAAGGCCTTGCAGGTCGATCTGCTGGAGATCGGCGTCAATCAGGTGTCGCTGCTGGGCAAGTCCGGCGGGGAAGTGGTGACCAAGGCCAAGATGGCGTCGCAGAACGTGGCGATGGAGAACCTGCAGAAACGGGCGCTGGCCGAACAGCAGGAAAAGCGGCTGGATTATCTGACCCAGCAGCGGGCCCAGGAGCCGGCGGCGGACAAGGCCCGGATGGAGAGCAGCGTGATGGCGCGCAAAGCCGCCCCGGCCAAGCCCGCCGCCCCGGCCGCGCCGCTCCAGGCGGCCCCGCCGAAGCCGCCCGATTACAGCAACGTGCTGAGCCTGAATCAGTTCGTCGAATTTCCGTCCCGTGACGGTTTCGAGATCAGCCTGGACATGACGGTGGAGTTCGAGTTCCTCCCGGAGCACATCGCCTGGATTTATCAAAGCTACGGCGATCTGCCGGCGGTGGTGGACAAGATCATCATGCCGCAAATCCTCTCGGTCTCGCGGCTGAAGGGCTCGGCGTATCGCGCCAAGGATTTCATCGTCGGCGAAGGGCGCGAGAAATTTCAGAACGATCTGACCGAGGCGCTGGCCCGAACCATCGAAGAGAAGCGCATCATCGTGCACGATGCCCTGATCCGGCACGTCAACGTGCCCATGCAGATTCTCGATCCGATCCAGCAGGCGAGCATCGCCGTCGAACAGGATTTGACCAACAAGGAAAAGCAGAACACCGCCCGCAAGCAGGCGGAACTCAATACCGAACTGGGGCTGGTCGAGCAGCGCCGCCAACAGGTGGCGCAAGAAACCGAGAAGCTCAAGGCGGAAATTCTGGCCGATCAGGACAAACAGGTGGCGCAACTCCGGGCGGAAGCCCAACGGCAGGCCGCCGAGATCGACAAGCAAACCGCGCTGGTCCGGGCCGACAAGACCCGCAAGCTGGGCCAGGCGCAGGCCAGCACCATCGCCTGGGTGGAAGGCGAAAAGGCCAAGGGGTTCGAACTCAAGGCGGCGGCGTTCGGCGATCCCTCGGCGTTTACCCTGTGGGAGTTCGCCAACAATCTGAACAAGGATATACGGGTCAACATCCTCCATGCCGGCCCGGGCACGCTGTGGACCGATCTGGAAAAAGCGACCCTGGGCGAATTGGGCGGGGCGGCGGTGTTGAACAAGGGGCGGTAGCGTTCGCCGGCGCGGTTTCTCGAAAGGCGTGCAAACTCAGTACCTGTACAAAACTCCCCTCTCCCTCCGGGAGAGGGGTTGGGGGTGAGGGTGTTTTTTCAAAGACTTAGCTCACCAGAGGCTGTAATAAACGCCTCTCAGGCGATTGGTCGGCGTCAAGTTATATTTGTGATAGAAATCCAGGGAATAGCGCAGCCATTGGTGATAGGTTCTGCTGCGCCAACCGCTCCTCGTAGCGACGAGGTCAGCTCGGGGG
>JAVMKJ010000074.1:0-4851 GCA_031732855.1 Candidatus Competibacter sp. | reverse complement strand
GAGCGCCATCATCGCCGAGCTGATGCGCGAAGCGGTCGAGCGCGCCCGGCGGCGGCAACGACAGAATGAGTCGATCGACCGCATTCTGGAACGGCGCCAACACGCTCCGTCCATTACCGAAGAGGAGTTTCACGCCGCCCGCGAGGAAGGACGCCCGTGATCCGCTACGTGGTGGATGCCAGCGTCGCCATCAAGTGGTTTTTCCAGACAGCCCGCGATGAAGACGATCTCGAACCCGCCGTGGCGTTGCTGCGCGCCCATCAGGATGGCGAGGTCCTCTTTTATCAGCCGCCGCACTTCATTGCGGAAGTGACCGCGGTGCTGGCCAGAAAAAAACCTCGCGACGACGCCAGGGCCGACGTAAGCGACCTGCTCAATCTTGACTTGCGGCGGGTGGAAAGCACGGCGGTCTACATGACGGCCTGCGAACTCGCCATCCGCCTCAATCACCACCTGTTCGACACCCTATACCACGCCGTGGCCCTGCACGCGCCCGAAGCCACCCTGGTAACCGCTGATCGGCGCTACTTCGACAAGGCTCAGTCCATCGGTCAGATCGTGCGGCTGGGCGACCTGCCTCAGCCTCGTTCTGAATAAACTACGAGTGTATTACTCAACTAAATCTTGTGGGGACACGGCTTTACAGATCAAATGAGAATTACTATCATTTGATAAGCATTCGCTGGTTGCCAGGTTTGCCCGAATAGTCAATCCCAATCCCCGGAGCCTTTCATGTCCACGCGATCGACCCCCCGTATCCTGTTGTCCGCCTTCTGCCTGCTGTCCGGTCTGTTGGCCGTGCCCGTGTTCGCCGGCGGCGAAGTCAACATCTACTCGGCGCGCAAGGAAGACCTGATCAAGCCCTTGCTGGACGATTTCAGCAAGCAGACCGGCGTCACCGTCAACCTGGTGACCGGCAAGGAAGAGGCCTTGTTGCAACGGCTACAGAGCGAGGGCGCCAACACCCCCGCCGACCTGCTGCTGACCTCCGACGCTGGCCGGCTGGCCGCCGCCCGACAGGCCGGCGTGTTGCAGGCGATCAAGTCCGGGGCGCTCGATAACGCCATTCCCGCTGTCTATCGCGATCCAGAAGGCTACTGGTACGGGCTGTCGCTGCGTGCCCGGCCGATCATTTATGCCAGGGAACGGGTCAAGCCAGCCGGCCTGTCCACCTACGAGGACTTGGCCGATCCCAAATGGAAGGGCAGGATTTGCATGCGCTCCTCCGACAGCGTCTACAACCAGTCGCTGGTGGCCGGGATGATCGCCCATCACGGCGAAGCGAAGACAGAGACTTGGGCCAAGGGCCTGGTCGCCAATTTCGCCCGGCCGCCCAAGGGCGGCGACCGCGACCAGATCAAGGCGGTCGCCGCCGGCGAATGCGATCTGACCCTGGCCAACACCTACTATCTGGGCGGCATGGTCACTTCCCAGGACGAAGCGGAGAAGCAGGCCGCCGCGAAGGTGGCGGTATTCTGGCCCGATGCCAAGACCACCGGAGTTCACGTCAACGTCAGCGGCGCCGGGGTCACCGCCCATGCTCGCAACCGCGACAACGCCGTCAAGCTGCTGGAATTTCTGGCCGGCGATTCGGCGCAGCGCTGGTACGCCGAAACCAATAACGAATATCCGGTCAATCCGGCCATTCCGCCCAGCGCCGTACTCAAGTCATGGGGCGAGTTCAAGGCCGATACCCTCAACGTCGCCAAGCTGGGCGAACTGAACGCCGCCGCCGTCAAGCTGATGGATCGGGCCGGGTGGAAGTAGACAGCCCTCGCCCCCAAACTGCCCCCCACCCCAACCCTCTCCCGCAAGGGGGGAGAGAACTTCTGACTGGGATGAGAGGATTTTGGGCGCGAACCGACCGCTGGACCTGGCTGGTGGTCGGGGCCGCTTTGTTGCTGGCGTTGCCGGTGTTGACCGTGTTCGTTACCGCTCTGCAACCGGCCGGTCCGGTCTGGCGGCATCTGGCCGATACCGTGCTGGCCGATTACGTCCGGGATTCCGTGCTGCTGATGCTTGGAGTCGGCGCCGCCGCGTTGCTGATCGGCGTGCCCGCCGCCTGGCTGACCAGCATCCACGAGTTTCCCGGCCGGCGGCTGTTCGAGTGGGCGCTGCTGCTGCCGATGGCGATTCCGGCCTACATCATTGCCTACACCTATACCGGTCTGCTGGATTTCGCCGGCCCGGTGCAAACCGCCTTGCGGGAGATTTTCGGCTGGACCCGCGGGGACTACTGGTTTCCCGAAATCCGCTCGCTGCCGGGAGCGATCGCAATGCTGGCGCTGGTGCTTTATCCCTACGTCTATCTGCTGGCGCGGGCGGCGTTTCTCGATCAGTCGGTCGCCGTGCTGGAAGTCAGCCGAACCTTGGGCGCGGGGCCGTGGCGGCGATTCTTCGCGGTCTCGCTGCCGATGGCCCGACCGGCGCTGATCGCCGGGATGTCGCTGGCGCAGATGGAGGTGCTGGCCGATTACGGCACGGTGCAGTATTTCGGGGTCGGCACCTTCACCACCGGCATCTTCCGGGTCTGGTACGGCATGAACGACAGCACCGCCGCCGCCCAATTGGCCGCCCTGCTGCTCCTGTTCGTGTTCTCGCTGCTGGCGTTCGAACGGCTGTCGCGGCGGCGGGCGCGCTTCCACCACACCGGCAACCGACAGTATCGTCCGCATCGCCTGCCGCTTGTCGGGCCATCGCGATGGTTGGCGACCGGGGCCTGTCTGCTTCCCTTGCTGTTCGGCTTCCTGATTCCAGCGGGACAGTTGACGCTTTGGGCGTTGCGGACCGCGCCGAGGGTGATGGACGAGCGGTTTTGGCAACTGCTGGCGAACAGTTTGCTGCTGGCGCTGGGCGCGGCCGTGCTGATCTTGCTGCTGGCGCTGCTGTTGGGCTACGGTCGACGACTGCGACCCCGACCCCTGGTGCGATTGGCGGTGCGCGGCGCTGGGCTGGGCTACGCGGTGCCCGGCACGGTGATCGCCATCGGCGTGATGCTGCCGTTCGCCGCCATCGACCGCGGGGTGGATGGCTGGGCGCGCGAATGGCTGGGCGTTTCCACCGGGCTGTTGCTGAGCGGCACGCTGACCGCTTTGCTGTTCGCCTACTGCGCGCGGTTCCTGCCGGTGGCGCTGCACGGCGTCGAGGCCGGGCTGGCTCGCATCCGTCCGAGCATGGACGATGCCGCTCGCTCGCTGGGTTCGACACCAAGGGGAGTGCTTTGGCGGGTCCATATCCCGATGCTGCGCGGCAGCCTGCTGACCGCCCTGTTGCTGGTGTTCGTCGACGTGCTCAAGGAATTGCCGGCCACCCTGATTCTGCGCCCGTTCAATTTCAATACCCTGGCGGTGCGGACCTACGAACTGGCCTCGGACGAGCGGCTGGCGGATTCGGCCAGTTTTGCCTTGGCCATCGTGCTGGCCGGCATCGGGCCGGTCATCCTGCTCAGTCGCGCCATCGGCCGTGCGAGACCCGGATATGACGCCGTTCCTTGACTTGACCGCCATCGACATCGCCTATCCGCCCCGGCGGGTGATTCAGGACCTGTCGTTGCGGATGCCCTGCGCCGGCATCGGCTGCCTGCTCGGCCCCAGCGGCTGCGGCAAGACCACCCTGTTGCGCGCCATCGCCGGCTTCGAGCCGGTGCGGCAGGGTTCCATCCGGTTGGAGGGCATCGAACTCAGCCGCCCAGGCTGGACCCTGCCGCCGGAGCGGCGGCGAATCGGCATGATGTTTCAGGATCTGGCGCTGTTTCCGCACCTGACCCTCGTCGATAACGTCGCTTTCGGCCTGCGCGACTGGAAGGCGGCCGAGCGGCGGGCACGGGTCCGCGATCTGCTGCGGCTGGTCGGGCTGGAGGAGTACGCCAAGCGCTATCCGCACCAGATTTCCGGCGGCCAGCAGCAGCGGGTAGCGCTGGCCCGGGCGCTGGCGCCGCGACCGAGGTTGTTATTGCTGGACGAGCCGTTCTCCAGTCTGGACGTCACCCTGCGCGAGGATCTGGCGCGCGAGATCCGCGCCATCCTGCTGCGGGAGGGCATCGGCGGTTTGCTGGTCAGCCACGATCAGTTCGAGGCCTTCGCTTTCGCCGACGAAATCGGCGTGTTGCGCGAGGGTCGGCTGTTACAGTGGGACAGCGCCTACAACCTCTACCATCGCCCGGCCGACCGCTTCGTCGCCGATTTCATCGGCCAGGGAGTGTTGCTGTCCGGCCGGATGGGGGAGGGGGGCCACGTGAGTACGGAACTGGGCGATATCGCCGGGGCGCTGCGGGCCGATTGCGCGCCGGGCGACGCGGTGGAGGTGCTGGTGCGGCCGGACGACGTGATTCACGACGACGCCAGCCCGCTGAGCGCGGAGGTGGTGGACCGGGCGTTCCGGGGCGCGGAGTTTCTGTACACCCTCAAGCTGCCCAGCGGGGCGCGGTTGCTGTGCCTCGCGCCCAGCCATCACAACCACGCTCTGGGGCAGCGGATCGGCATCCGGCTGGACATCGACCATCAGGTGATGTTTCGGCGCGGGAATGGATGACAATCGACGGTCCTGAAAAAATGATGAGTCGTTATTAGCGATAGTTCGGTACTGATCGAGAGCACGCTGGCCCTGCCTCACGAGTTCGTGGTTCCCGATGTCATCCTCGCCGATGATTGTTCTAAGAGACTGTCGAAAAACCTCGAATTGATTTTTAAGCAAAATTCCCTGGGTGCGCGGGCTTCCAGCCCGCTGGAGAAGCCAAAAGCGGGCTGGAAGCCCGCGCACCCAGCAAAAAAATCAAACAGTTAGTTTTTTAACAGCTTCTAAGGGCCTGTCCATAAATAACTGCAACAATTTTTACGTTGATGGCCGGATGGT
>JAVMKJ010000073.1:0-26474 GCA_031732855.1 Candidatus Competibacter sp. | reverse complement strand
GCGACATCGCCGCCCACGCCCTGGCGCAAGCCGAAGCCCCGCTCCTGCGGGCCGGGCTCGGCCCGGCCGGCGACCGCCTGCTGTCCCAGATCGCCGAATTCCGGCATGAGGAGGCTCGGGCAACCCTGCGGGGAGATGCCGAGGCGGGCTAACGCCGGGGTGCCGTTGCCAGCGATCGCTGCCTGGCTTGAATCCAGCTCTCTTACCCATAGCTGACTCGATAAAGCTTGATGAACAGATAAAAACTGGAAGCAGCAAACAGCGACAATACTATCACCATGGAAAGTGCGCCAGATAATCCATAAGAGATCAAAACCGATTTGAGTGGTATGACCATTTCATGTAATAAAAACATGGGAAACGCCAGCATTCCAGTCACGGCGGAAAACTGAAAAACAAATCTGGTATATGCGCCCATGCGCTCATAATATCTTAGCAGTGACTCTACCAATGACAATATCAGCATGACCAAGCCCACATAGACCAGCCAGCGCCAGATATAGTTGGTTTCTACTGGCCATTTGAACCAGTTTCCATAATCTGGCTGATGAAGGGATACTACAATACCCCCCAGTAAAGCGGATAAACCGGCCAAGTTCAGTACATTAAGTGATTCACCTTTGGAAAACCATTTCTGGATACTGATGCCAACAGCCATTCCCATCAGGCTTCCTGAGAGCATCTGGAAGTAAGCATACTTAGCGGCGAACAATAGCTTTGCAAATTCAATCAATCCCTCAACCTTATAATCGGCAATCTTCTTGACTAGAAGATAATCAATGATATAAGAGCACATCGACAACACCAGGGCCAGAAGAACCGGATGCCGGCTTTTGGCAAGAAGCCAAAAGATATAGTAAAGACTGGCTGTTATCAGCAGATAATAGGTTAGCACCGAGTAGAAGGAGTTGGTGAAATCAGTGAAGGTAATATCCAGACTATTTCGCCACTTGGCCCAAAATATCACCGCGCCAAGCAACAGGATACCGGCCAACAGAAACCAAAAGGTTTTTTTCAAAACTCCCTTGAGCCGTGTTTTATCACTGAAAAAAAGTGGAAACAGAGAATAACCCGCGCCGACTCCATAGATCACCGCAAAGCCTGGCGTACCCAGGGCAAAGAATGGAGCAAAAGCCGAGGTAATCCATGTCGCATCGCCCAGTAGTCGCTCAAAAAATCCTTGGTGCCAATGCGCTAAAATTACCGATATCACCATCAAGCCGCGTACCACATTGATAGCCATGCTGTTACGCATGGCAGGACTGCGTATCCGGGATTTCCGTTTATCGATACCTTCAGCAGGATGCATGCGCTGGGCGATTTCGCGAATGCTAAGCCCCTGCAGCAACCCTCTGGAAATATCCGCGGGTACACCCCGACGTTCCATTTGTATTAGAGCGGTCAGTGCTGACAGGGAATCGCCTCCCATATCATAGAAATTATCGTCCACGCTGATATGGTCGGTTTCCAGCACACTCCGCCAGATCGATAAAATCGTCCGCTCGTCATCAGAGAGGTCGGCAATAATGACCTGCTGGGTCGCGCTGATTACTTCAGAGCCTGATGATTTGATCCGTTCCTCATACTGCCGCGCCAGTTCCTTGCGACGTACCTTGTTGGTGCCGGTGACGGGAAAATCATCCAGAGTCAGTCGCTTTATCACCCGCCTATTGTTAATGCCGTATGTCAATAATACCTCTCCGGCCGCATCCATCAGAGCTGTTTCATCAATCTGCTGACGACGGAGCGTCGCAATTAGAACCGCATGACCGGTCAGATCATGATTGACCGCTGTTACCGCAATACCATCGTTGATGCTCAGCCGGTCGCGCAAATCGTGCTCCAGCGCATCTGGCGACAGCTTGATTCCGCCACAGTTGATCAGATCGTCCGCCCGGCCTTCATAGTAAAGATAACCATTTTCGAGGTGACCCAGATCGCTGGTATGCAACCAGCCCTGATCGTCCACATTAATGACATATTCACCGTTCTTCAGTAACTGCCGAGCCACATGCGGGCCCCGAATACAAATTCGACCCTCGTCAGAGATTCGAACTTCTGTTTGTCCATACATCCGGCCAACGGACTCCAGCGCTTCACCCTCGGTCTGGTCAATCCTCAGGAAAGTAGTTCGTGATGCCTCGGTCAAACCATAATGTTGAGTAATGATGGCGTTAGGGAAAAGAGACTTCAGTTGTTCCTTTTCGCTACGCTTCATATATTGACTGCCAATCTCAATCCATTTCAAGCCTGTGGTTTCAGGGCCGAAAATACCTTTGTTTTCTAACAGAATACGCCAGAGGCTGGGTACCGCTGATACGGCATTAATCTCACCGGACAGCAGCAGATCTCGAATTTCCAGTGGATCGAATCCATTGATTGGCAGAAAGCTGGCGCCACCGGCGGCAGCCACCGCACGAAAACGACCGAGCCCAAATGAGAAATTCGCAGGCACGCCGACATATTCACGGATGCTGCTGTCGACTTCCATCACCTGGTTTAGTCGCTCGGTCACATCGGAGAGAGCCCTGTGAGTCAAAAAGACTCCTTTTGGCTCACCCTCGGTACCGGACGTGAAGGCAATATGTGCTAAAGTATCGTCACTGCTGAAGACATAAGTTTCTTTAAACCAGCCCTTTGAGTCATCCGGCTCCACCACCCGGGTCACTCCAGTCAGTGGGATTCTGGTATCATCGGCGCTGCGTAGTAGAACCACCGGATTCTGGTTTTGATAACACTTAAAAAGTGTTTCCACATATGAGATCGAATTCTTGGATACAACACCGACGATCTGTTGATCGCTCATGATAAATCTCCCTGATCAACCTGATATTTTAATGGCGCTTCGAAACGAGCGGGTGATGGGTGTTCGATCTACCCCAGAGCTTTAGAGATTATGGCATACACAAGGCTTTGCATGTTCGGGCCGATGCCTCCCTGGCTCCAACAAAGGAGGAGGATGTGGACGTGGGTCGTGCTGCTGGCGCTGCTGGGAGCGGCGGCGGGCATGGGTATTCTGTATCTCCGTCCGCCAGCGGCCGATGTCTGGGAACCGGCCATCGCCGCCTTCGAGGCACAAGACCGCCAACGACCACCCGCGCTCGGCCAAGTGGTGTTCGTCGGGGGTTCCAGCATCCGATTCTGGAATGCGCTGGCCGCCGACATGGCGCCGGTTCCAGTGCTGAATCGGGGATTTGGCGGCGCGCGTCTATCCGACCTGCTCCATTACGCCGACCGCGTCATTCTGCCCTATCAACCGCGGGCGGTGGTGATCTACGCGGGAGAAAACGATCTCGGTTCCTGGTGGGCCTGGCCCGGCCTGGTGGTGGAACGGTTCAGGGCGCTAGTCGAGCACTTGCGGCGGAGCGACCCGAAGCTGCCGATCCTGCTGCTGGCAATCAAACCTTCTCCCTACTTCGCCGCCCGGCTGGAACGGCAACGGGAAACCAACCGGCGGTTGCGGGCCTACTGCGAAGCGACGCCGGGGCTGTATTTCATCGACGTCGCCAGCCCGCTGCTGGACGCCGGGGGGCGCCCCCGGCCCGAGCTGTACCAGGATGACCTGCATCTCAACGCCGCCGGCTATGTCCTGTGGCGGGAGCGGGTTCGGCCGCCGCTGCTGGCCGTGCTGGGCTTCAGCTCAGAATCCGCCGAAACCGGAACGGCGTCGCCGGTTGCGCCGCCGGCGCCGGACCCGTCCCCGGCAGGGTCTGCTCCTGCCCCGAACGCATATAGCCCTCGGCCCAACCCGTGATCAGAAACAACAGAGGCACCGTTTGCTCGCCCATGTACACGGTGGCCACGGAAACCAGGTAAACGATGTAGACGCCCGCCAGGGTGAACGCCAGCGAACTGCCCAGCGGCTGGGGATTGGGCCGGCGCATGGCATGCACGATCAGCCGGACCGTCATCCCGATCAAAATGATCAGATACAAGGTCAGGCCGATCAGGCCATGCATCAGGAACAGCAACAGGTAGTAATTATCGATGGATTCCGAACCCGGCACCTTGGGCCAGGCGGTCAGACCCCAGCCCAGCCACAGCTTTTCCTTGGCGATATCGATGTAGTTCTGGACGAGTTCCAGCCGATAGGCCGCGGTTTCCTGATTGACCGACTCGGCATTGTCCCGGCCCACGCCGGCCCATTGCAAAAACCAGATGGCGCCGGGCAGACAGATCAGCAGGAGAAAGGCCAGCAGGATTCCAACCCCGATCCAGCGGTTGCGCAGTCGCCCGATCAACACCACCACCGCCGCCACCACGCCGGCCAGCCAGGGTCCTTTAACCAGGGTCAAAAAGACGCCGCCCAGCACGCCCAGCGTATAGACCCGGCCTTCGCTGAGGGGGGGCCAGGGCAGCCATTTCAGCAAGGGATGGCGCGGTCGTTGCCAGGCGCCGCTCCATTCCAGCCAGCGCTGGAGCCGATAGCCGACCACCATCATGATGCCGGCGAGAATGGCGTGACCATAGGGCCCCGCGCAGCGCGCCAAACCCCAGCGAAAGGTGATGATCCACGTGTCGCCCTGCCCCGGAAAGAACCGCCCCAGCAGCAATTTCCAGGGATTGGAGGCCAGTCGGGCCTCGTACAGGCAGGCGATGGCCACGACGAACAGACAAACCACGATTCGCTTGGCGAAATCGACCCGCAGTCCCAGCGGCTCCACCAGGCTCTTGGCCAGAATATAGGGAAAGATTCCTCCGGCGAGCATGCCGAACATCAGATTCTGGGCATCGTTATAACCCGCCGCCAGGTACTGGGAAATTGCGGCCGTCGCGGCGAATCCGAACATGATCAGGTCGTAGAAGGAGAATCGATAGCCCGGAGCGCCCTGGGCCAGAAACACCAGAAAAATCGCCAGGGCCGCCCCCTGGCTCGAGGTCGGGTCGGGCAGGGCGGGCAGGACCACGCGGTAATAATCCGGCACCAGCAGCAGCACGGGCACATAGACGTTGAGAAAGGCGAACTGCGGCGAGCGGAACCAGGCAAAATAGGCCGCAATCAGACCGGGAATGAGGGCAACGATCGCCATGGGGAGCGTCGGGTGTCGGAGCAACCCGACCCGACACCTTACAAAGGCCGGGCCGGCACGCCCGCCACCACCGCGCCCGGCGCGACGTCGCGGGTCACCACGGCATTGGCGCCGACCACCGCCCCGTCGCCGATAGTGATGCCCGGTAATACTGTCACCCCCCGGCCGATCCAGACGTTGCGGCCGATCCGGATCGGCGCGGCTTCGTGCCCCGACCAGCGGATGGCTCGGTCCCCGCCGAAGCGGTGATTGGCGTCGCGCAGGCTGGCGTATTCGCCGATCAGGGTGCCGGCGCCGATCGTCACTTCCTGGAAGGCCACCACATGCACGCCGCGCGACATCACCACCTCGTCGCCGATCCGGATGCGTCCCTGATCCTGGGTTTCCAGATACAGGCCCGGATAGAGGAACAAATCGCGTCCCATCTCGATCCGGCCGGTACCGCGAATCTCCGCCACCCCCAGGATGACCACCGAAGGGTCCACCGGACCGGCGATCGCCGCCCGCAACCGGGCATGGGCCCAGACCCGTCGCCAGGATTCGCCAGGGCTCCGCGCGACTCTGGCCAAGGGTGTTAAAGCCCCGCTCAGCCATCGCTTTGCCAGTCCGTTCACCGTCCACCTCCCTTCATTTGTATTCGATCAGGCCGCGCCGCCGGCCGCGCCGGCGGTCCCGATAATAGCCCAGTTGCCCGATCAGGATCGGAATCTGCTGCAGGTGGGAATGAACGCCGTACAGCAACCGGGTCCAGGGATCGCGGCTCTTCCAGCCGACCCGCAACGCGGTGCGAACCGTCAGGGCCAGCCACGAGCCGAGGACCAGCAAGGGGACCAGCGGCTGCCCGACCAGGGCTCCGCCGATTCCCAGCGGAAGGCTCAGAATCAATATGCCACCGTGAATCCGGTTGCGCCGGACCTCGCGCTCCCAGAGCGGTGTTTCGGTACGGCGAAACCGCGCCGCCACCTCGGCGTAGGCGTGGCCGGCCCGCACCGCGCGCCGCCAGTATTGCCGCCAGCGGGTGATGGCCAGATCGTGGCCGGTCATCGGCCGGTCGACGTGCAGGATGTGATAGCCCCGCGCCCGCAGCCGCCGGCACAGGTCCGGTTCCTCGCCGGCGATCAGGCTGGCGTCGAAGCCGTCCACCTCGGTCAGGGCGTCGCGCCGCATGATGGCGTCGCCGCCGCAGAACTCGCTGGGGCCGGGTGGGTAGATCCAGTCCAGATCCAGCACCCGGTTGTACCACGAGGCATCCGGATGCAGTTCCCGGCGATGGCCCCAGACCACCGCAACCCCGGGGTCCTTGAATTCCGGCAGGGAGTCCGCCACGAACCGGGGATGCAGAATCGTATCGCCATCCAGGAACAGCACCAGCGGCGCCCGCGCCGCGCGCCAGCCGGCGTTGCGGCCCAGCGCCGCCGACGGTCGCTCCGGCCGGACCGTGATGACCCGGGCGCCCAGCGCCGCAGCCCGCTCCGGACTGCCGTCGGTGGAAGCGGAATCCACGTAGATCAGCTCGACCGGGCCGCCAGGATCGGCCATGGCCCGCGCCGATTCCAGGCAGCGCGCCAGCCGTTCGCCTTCGTTGCGGCCGATCACCACCACCGACAACACCGGCAAACTCCCCTCTCCCCCTGTGGGGGAGGAGTGGAGGGTGAGGGGCGATTCAATCATTCTCCACCTCCGCCAGCAGGCTCGCATAGTCGGCCAGCCGCTCGCGCTGGGAAAAACGGGTCGCCAGGGCCCGATCCCCGCCCGCCACCCAGCGGTTCAGCACTTCCGGCGCGGCCTGGTGCAATTCCCACAGCCGGGCCGCCAGCGCCCCGGCATCGTCGGCCCGGAACCGGCCACCGGAAACCCCTTCCTCGACCAGCAACCCCGCGCCCCCGCTGTCCGGCGCCAGCACCGGCACGCCGGCGGCCATCGCCTCGAGGATCGCCAGTCCGAATGGCTCGCTCGGGCAGAGATGCAGCAGCAGGTCGGCGGCGGCCAGTTCGGCGGCCACCGCCTCGCTGAAACCCAGGAAGTCGACGTTGGGATGCCGGTCGGCGGCCCGCTGGCGCAATTTCTCCAAATCCCAGCCAGACCCCAGGATGCGAAACGACAGCGCCCCCAGTTCCGGATGCCGGTCCAGCGCATCCAGCAGCAGATCGACCCGCTTGATCGGATCGATCCGCGACACCACCACCACCCGGCGTACTCCGGCGGAGTCGAACGGGGGCCGGCGCGGCGCGGTCCGGACCCGCTCGTCGGTCAGGAAATTCTCGATGACCCGAATCCTGCCGGGGGCGACGCCATGGGCGATCAGCCGGTCCCGCACGAAGGCCGACACCGCCACCAGCACCGTCCGGGTTGGATTGAGCAGACGCTTGCGGCCGTAGCTCAGGCGCTCGTCGGTACCGCCGTGGACCAGATGCAGATGGACCGCCTTGCGCCGGTACCAGGCGTTCAGCGTCAGGAACGCCAGCGAATGCATCACGCCGGTGGCCGCGAACGCCACCCGCCGGTGCCGCGCCAGCCAGGGACGCAGGCGCAGGGCGAATTCGCGGGAATTGGCGAAGGATTCTCCCGGAATTCCCAGCCGTCCGGCTTCGGCCAGCGCCGGCCCCGGCGGCGCCAGCAGCACCGGCGCGAACCGGTCGCGCAAGCCCCGCAGGGTCGCCAGCGCCATCCGTTCGGTTCCATACAGGTTGCCGCTATGCAGCGCGTACACCAGGGGTGTGACCATCCGCTAGGCCCTCCCGAACGCTTTCTTGCCCATCCGCACCGCATCCGCCACCAGGGCCAGGGGCCATCCCACCAGCGGTGGCCGCCAGAGCCCGGCGGCGCGCAGGATCGCGCCACCCACCAGGCGCGGTCGCATCCAGTCGCAATCGTCCTCCAGATCGGTCTGATAGGGCCGGGCGGCCAGCGTGTAGGGGGAGGCGTCGAGATAAAGGCCGTCAAAATACTCGCGGCCGTTGCGGATCTTTGGTTTTGCCTCCGCCCCCAGCCAGGGCTTGAAGCCCTGCGAATGCACGAAGGGCGCGATCCCCCGCAGCAGGTGGCCGGCGCGCTCCGGGCAGGTGTAGCCGTAAACGCCAAAATACTGAATGATGTCCGGCCCCCGCCGCAGATACCGAAGCTCCACGTCTGCGAACGGGCGGCTGGCCAGCAGCGCCGTCAGCACGTCCTGGTCGCCGAACAGGTGAACCGGCCGCTGGTGCCAAATCAGGCGCTGAGCCTGCCGGTACTCCTCGTTTTCCAGCAGTTCGCGCCAGCGTTGGAGCAGCGGAATATGGGACCGGGTCACCCGCAGCAGGGCGGTGTTGACCGAAAACGGCAGTTCCCGTCCCACCTCGAAGCCCCAGCCGCGGGTCCGCAGGGCGCCGGTATCGGCGTGACCGCCATACAGCGCTTCCTCGGCCACCACCACCGTGGCGGGGCGCAGCCCGGCGAACAGCGGCAAAAAATCGCGGGTCGCGATCACGTCGGAATCGATCCACAGCAGATCGTCGTGCCCCCGCTCCATCAAAGCCAGGAGCGCCTGGGGCTTGACGTTCCAGCCGTAGGCCTTCGGCACCGGCTCGAGGTTCAGATGCACCCGGGGGCATTTGCGCAGCCAGGCGATAAACCGGCTGTCGGCGACCGGATAAAACAGCTCCACCGCCAGATTTTCACAATGTCGCGCGATGCTCAGCAGCAGGAGCTTCACCGAAGCTTCGCAGGATTTTCGGTCCTCGGCCACACAAACGATCATTGCGACGATTCTCCCGTGCGAGGTGGATCAATCCCGACGTTTTACTCCAAATCGAAACAGCTTGCGCAATCCGTTCCAGCGCCAGACCTTCCAGGCTGAAGAGGTCGCGGTTCCCGGCTCCCGCGCCGCCCGACCGGTATCGAGACGGGACTGGAGCAATCCGCTGGCGGCGATTTCGCTGGCTTGATACTGCTCCACCATCTCGGCGTAGTAACCGCCACCCCGGTAGACTTGCAGGCGGTTGACGATCACCCCGAACAGGCGCGGGTCGGCCTTCTCCAGCAACCGGGTCGCGCGTTTGAACTCGCCTGGCAAGGCGCGGCCAGCGCTGGCCAGCAGCAACACGGCGTCGGCGTAGCGGGCCAGGAACTCGGTATCGGCCGACAGCAGCACCGGCGGGGTATCCAGCAAAATGATATCGTAGCGTTCCAGCAGCGGGTCCAGAACCCGCGGGAACCGGTCGTAGAACGGCAGATGCCGCTGCAGCGCCAGCCCGACCGGCATCCGGTCCGGCAGCGCATCCGTCGCCGGGACGATGGCCTGGTCCAAACTCGCCTCGCCGTTCAGCAGATCGAGGAGACCGGGCGCCAGCGGTCCGGGCAGGTAGCGTTCGTCCGGTTTCAGGGCGTTGGCCTCCACCGCGATCACCCGCAAACCATCCAGCGCGAATTCCTGGGCCAGGCTCATGATCAGGTCGGTGACGCCGCTGCCGGCTCTGACCGCCGTGATCGCGATCCGGCGGGTATCATTCCTGCTTTTCTCCTGGCTCAGCGCCAGCATCAGGCGCCGCATCTGATCCATCCAGACCAGCCGGTTGCGCCGATTTCTCTTGTCGAGCAGCGCCGCGACCGGGGCGAAACCCAGCAGCCGGTGCACCTGGGCCACCGTCCTGATGCGTGAGTCCAGCAGGTCCAGCCCGACCGGCGCCATCAGCCCCAGACCGATCGCGGCGGCGACGATCGACAGGACCAGGATCTTGACTCCCCCACCCACTGGATATTCCGGCGGCAGCGCCGGCGATTCGATGCGTAAAAACCCCGGCGCCCCCGCCTCCAGAGTCAGGAAATCGATCCGTTCGCTCACCGCGTCCAACTGGGTGCGGATCCGCTGGATCTGCTGGGTTAGCTCCAGGCCCTCGTTGTAATGGCCGATGAACCATTTGGCCCGGTCCTGCAACCGCTGCTGCTCGGCGGTCAACCCCTGCTCGACCTCCCGCGCCTCGCGAACCGCGGTCCGCCGCTGCTCCAGCAACTGGTTGCGGGTATTGTTCAACAGCGTGTTGGTCGCGGTCTTGACTTCATCCTCCAGATCCCGCAGCTTGCGCTCGGCAACGGCTCGCAAGGGGTGTTGCGGCGACAGGCCGCTGATCTCGTTGAGCAACTCGCCGCGCCGCGCCCACAGATGATACTTGAGGCTGTTGAGACCGCTGTCGTTGGCCACGATCTGCGCCGCCGCCGCATCCAGCGACGCCCGTGCCTCCGGCCGCCGGGTTTCATCGTAGGTATCGAGCGCCGCCTGCGCCTCGATCAGCCGGCGCTGGGCGGCGAACAGCGCGGTGCCGCCCTCCTGCAACAGCCGTTCGTAGGGGTTGTTCTGGGCGCCTTCCTCGAACGTCGCCACCCCCAGCAAATCCGCCAGTTCGGCCCGGCGCCTGGTTTTTTCCTCCATCTCCTGGGCCAGCATGGTCTGACGGTTTCTCAATTCTTCCAGTCGCCGGTCGCTGGCGTACAAATCGTCGCGCCTGGACAGCGTCATGTAGGTGTTCAGGATGCTATTGAGCGTCTCCGCCAGGCCATCGGCTCGACCGCCTTCCAGCGTGACCCCGATCAGGTAGGTATCCTTTATGGCGCGGGCGGTGATCGCCCGACCCAGAGCCAGCGCCGCCTTGCGATCGGTCTCGCCGGGCTTTTGCCAAAGGGAGCGATAGGGTCCCAACTGGCCTAGCGCCTCGAGCAGAATATCATGGCGGGTGATGTTGCGAACCTGCTGCTGGACGTAGTTCAGATACTGGGTGTTGGACCCGAATTCCAGTTCCTGGTCGGTTTTCAGCACCTTGATGAAACGCGGCGCCACATAGACCGTGGCGTTGACCATGTAGACCGGCTGCCGTTTCGACAGGACCACCGGAACGCCGGCCGCCATCACCACCAGCATCACCGCCAGCGCCAGAACCTTGTGGGCTCGGATGCTGACCAGCGGCACGAACGTGCCGCTCGGTGGCGGCGGTTGGGGCGCGGTGGAACCGCCCCCGGCCTGGACCGGCTCCGTCATTGGCCACCCGCGTTGGTGGAGATCGCCTGAATGCTGAGTACCGTGGCGAACGGATTGATCTGGCTCAGGACATAACCGATCTTGGCGATTCCCCGCCGCGGGACGTACACCACGTCGCCCTCCTCCAGCGCCACGTTCAGGGTGCGGTCCGGCGCCAGCACGTCATCCAGCGCCACTTCCTTGTTCAGGCCCTGGCTGGGTCGAATGATGTGAATCTGGTCGGTATTGGCGTGAACGGTCGTGCCGCCGGCCTGACCCAGGGCGTCGAGGAACGACATTTTCGGCGTCAGCCGGTAGACGCCGGGCTTGTCCACTTCGCCCAGCACGTACACCGAGGTGTCGTAGGCGTCGGGAACGTAGACGGTATCGTTGCGCTTGAGGCGGATATTGAGCGAGAGATCGCCGTTCAGCAGTCGCTTGAGATCCACCCACAGGATTTTCTTGTTCCGTATCACCGCGCAGCGGGTCAGCACTTGCTCCGGCCGCAGGATGGGAAACCCCCCGGCCCGGGACAACACTTCGATCAGGGTGGGATTGTCCTCAAAATGGATCACTCCGGGATTTTCGACCCGTCCGAGCACCACCACCCGGTTGCTGGTGTATTCGTCGATGCGCACGGTGGCGTAAACGTCCAGGTAATACGCGGACAGGGCGCGCCGGACCAGTTCGGCGGTCTGGTCGCGATTGCGGTCGAGGACCTGGATCGTGCCGGCGAACGGCAGGGTGATGTTGCCGTCGGGACCCACGGTGTGCTGTCCGGACAGTTCCGGGCGCCCGGCGATGATGATGGTCAGCTTGTCGCCCGGGCCGATCAGGTACTGGCTGGGCACCTCGGATTCGAATTCCCGTACCGCCTCGGCGCTGGAAAAAGTCGCCCGCTTTTCCGGAATCTCGAAGGCCGGCGGGGACTCCACCACGCCGGGCGTTGCCGTCGGTACGACCACCTGGGGCGCGGCGCATCCAGCCAACGCCAGCGCCAGCGCAACCCCGACCGGGTTCGACCGGACTGTCATACGGCCATGCGACCCGTGGCCCCGTCGCGGCGGCCGCGCCGGATCATGCCATCCCCTCACGCCAGGCACTCCGTGACACGGGGCTAGCGCAACCGCGCCAGCGCCGCCGTCTCGTCCTCGAAAATCTCGAATATCTGCTGCAGGCGGGTCAATTCGATCAGGGAACGCACGATGGGCGTCAACCCGAGCAACACCACCTCGCCGTTCTTGATCCGGGCGGACTTGAGCACCGAGACCAGCACCGATAGCCCGCTGGAATCCATGAACCCCACGCCTTCGAGGTTCAGCACCAGCTTGCCGCTGCCCTGCTCGACGATCTGGAGCAGGCGCCGTCGGACCTCGGGTACATCGGCCATCACCAGACGGCCGGACAAGGCCACGATGTCAATTCCTTCCACTGTACGATGCGCTAAAATCATGGTGTCTATCACTCCGGGTGACGATCCGCTTGCGATTTCGGCCGATGGGACGGCACGGCTGCCTGGCCGGCATTGGCATCGGTTTGACCCGATACCGACTGGTTCAATCGCTTGCTCATTTTCAGGGTGTTCAGGCCGCGATCCCGGTCGCTGGCATACTCGACGGTATCCACGCAGGACTGAATGATGGCGAGGCCGCGACCGCGATTTCCCCAGGTGTCTGGATCGGCCGGGTCCGGCGTTTGGAAATCCCGCGCGGTCGCGAGTATCAGCGGTTCCATGGCCTTGCCCTCGTCGCAAACCAGGACGCTGAATCGGTCGGATTCCAGCCAGCATTCCACCAGAATCCGATGGCCGGGCTGGTTATCATAGGCATGTTCGACCACGTTGTTGATGGCCTCGGTCACGGCGAGTTCGAGCCGGGTGCCGTCCCCGGCTGGCAATGGCGCCAGGTCGAATACCCCGTGCACCGCGCCGCCGATCAGTTCGATACAGTCGGCGCGGCTCTCGATCATCAGACTGAGAGTCCGGATCGCGGCCATGGCGGGCGCTCCAGTACCAGCAGGGTAATGTCGTCCAAATGCGGGTGATCGCCTTTCCAGTCGCGCAGCGTCAACCCCACCTGCTCGGTCGCTACCCGCACCGGCAGCTCGGCGGTTTCCTCCAGCAACCGGCGCAGGCGCTGTTCCGAAAAGGCTTCGCCAGCCGGATTCTCGCACTCGATCACGCCATCGGAATACACAAACAGCCGGTCGCCCTCGGCCAGCTCGAAATCGATCAACTCGTACTCGACCTCGGGTAACATGCCGACGGGAAAGCCACCCGTGCCCACCCGCTCGGTCCGATGGCGGTCGCGTCGCAGCCAGAGCGGGGACGGATGGCCGGCCTGGGTCAACATTACCCGTCCCGATTCCAGATTCAGGTTGCCGTAGATCATGGTGAAATACATCAGAGGGTCGATGTTCGACTGGAACCGCTGGTTCAACTCGCGCACCACCAGCGGTGGCGAGAACCGATTTTCATCCCGTTCCTGTTCCTGAACGCGGTTCGAGCCAAGGCCGACGCTTGCGGATAGAAATCGGTTAAGGGTAAAAGATAGCAAGGCCGAAGGCACGCCATGACCGGCCACGTCGAGCTGATAAAAACTCAGCACGCGCTCGTTGACGGTAAAATAGTCGAACATGTCCCCCGCCACGTAGGAACTCGGCTGGAACAGCCAATCCACCGTCGCGCCCGGCAGGCGGGCCGGCGGCGGCAGCAGTGCCTTTTGCAGCGCGGCAGCCGACTCGAGATCGTGGCGTACGGTTTCGTACGCTTCCGAAAGCGAGCGGTTAATGTCGTTCAAGCGCTGGTTGCGCTCTTCCAGCTGCTGTTCCAGTCGCAGGATCCTTTCCCCGGCGCGAATTCGCACCCGCAGTTCCTCGCGGTAGACCGGTTTCACCAGAAAATCGTCGGCTCCGGCGTTCATGCCTTCGATCAGGGACGGCTTGTCCTCGCGACCGGTTAGCAGGATGAAATAGACATAATAATCGGTCCCGGCCGCGCGCAGCCGCCGGCACAGTTCCAGGCCGGTCAACCGGGGCATCATCCAGTCGCTGATAACCAAACGGATGTCCTGTTGTTGCAGGATTTCCCAGGCCTCCAGCCCGTCGCCGGCCAGGATCACTTCGTAATTCCAACGGCCCAACATCGCCGCGATGATCTTCAGGACCGTCGGCTCGTCGTCCACCACCAGGATTCGCATCCGTTCGTCGTTCATTCAATATACGCTCCGCACCCAATTTCGCCCCTTCCGCCGGGTGACATCAATGGTATTAGGGGCCCCATCCGAGCCGTGGAGTCGCCGTCTCGAACCACCCTGGCGCTCCGCGTTACCTCTCCTCGTCGAAGGAGGAGGAGAAATTCCATAACTGACGTGGGAGTATAATCAGCGCTCGGCAAGATGAATATTCCGCTGGAGCATTCGGGAATGTCATCCGCGTACCAGAACAACCGCTCCCGCACCTCCAGGTCGAAGGTGAAAAACCGACCCGGTTTCCACCTCAACCCAGCCGCTCGTGCAGACCAGCCATCGTTTCGGCGGCCACCGCCCGCGCCTGGGCTAGCAGTTCGGCGCTGCTACCAAGGGTCTTTTGCCGGCCGGCCAATTCCAGTCGCCGGATAAGCTCGGCCAACCGCGGGGCGCCGATGCTGCCGCAACTGGATTTGAATTTGTGCGCCGCGTGGTAAAGCTGATCGGCGTCTTCCCGATCGATCGCGGTCTGGAGCAGGTCTAACTGGACCGGTACATCGCTGAGAAAGTCATGGATCAGATCGGCGAAATCATCCCCCATAACGTCTCGTAATTCGGCGAAGCATTCATCGTCGATCGAGGGCAATTGGTCGAGATCCGGGTTGCACATGCGAATTACTCTCCGTTGGCACTCAGAAGCTGTCTAAAAACTGAATATTATTAAATCAATAGCTTATATGTGGGAGCGGCCTTGGCCGCGATGGCTGACCCTCATATCGCGGCCAAGGCCGCTCCCACAATCAACAAATTAGTTTTTAGACAGCCTCTCAATGTGACCGGTCAAACAGACCGGTACATGCGTGCATGGAATCAAAACTCCAGTTCGCCAACATTCGTTGGAATGACGACCTTCATCATCCTCCCCGATGGTTCCTCCAGTAAAGAACCCCCACAGGCGATGGGGCATTTATAGACCCACAGCAGGAATCGATCCGACCGGTGAACCGTGGCTTGGGGACCAGGACGCGAACGGAGGATGGTCGAAGAGCATGTCGTCACCCTCAAGATTGACTCCAGAATCGAAGTCGCCGGCAGCATCGACTTTCTGCAAATCCAACCATCATCGCTTGAACCACGCATCCAGTTTGACCAACAATTCCTTGACGTTAAAAGGTTTGGTGACGTAGTCGTCCATCCCCGACGCCAGGCAGACTTCCCGATCACCCACCATGGCGCTGGCCGTCATGGCGATGATCGGTACCCGTCCGCTACCGCGGATTCGTTCGATCTCCCGAATCCGGCGGGTCGCTTCCAACCCGCTCATCCCCGGCATTTGCAGGTCCATCAGCACCCCGTCGAACAGTTGCTCGACGAATGCCGCGACGGCTTGAACCCCATCCTCGGCCAGCACGACGCTGTAGCCGTGGCGCTCGAGCAGTCGGATGGCTACTTTCTGGTTGATGAGGTTGTCTTCCACCAGCAGCAGGCGAGCAGCGCGGGAGGACTGATCGCGCGGCAAAACCCCAATCGCCGACAGTGGCGCGGCGCTCGCTTCAGAAAGCGCGCGGGACCGCGCGGGACCGCGCAGGGGCAAGGTGAAATGAAAGGTACTGCCTCGCCCAGGGGCGCTTTCCAGCCAGATCCGTCCCCCCATCAGTTCGACCAGGCGTTTGGAGATGCTCAGACCCAGCCCGGTGCCGCCAAAATGGCGCGTCGTGGAGGCGTCCCCCTGGATGAAAGCCTCGAAGACGCGGGCTTGTATTTCGGGGGCGATACCGATGCCGGTATCGCTCACCGCGACCTGGAGCAGGGGGCTTTCGCGTTCGGTGGCAACAGGGCACATCACGACGTCGATCCGCCCTTGGTCGGTGAACTTGACGGCATTGTTCAACAGGTTCAGCAATACCTGTCGCAGACGCATCGGGTCGCCGAACAGGGTGACCGGAACACCGGCTTCGACATGGCAATTCAACGCCAAGCTCTTGGCCATGCCGAGCGGTGCGATCACGTTGCAGGCTTCCCGCAATACGGAACGGGGCTCGAAGGGAACCTGCTCGATTTGCAGCTTTCCCGCCTCGATCTTGGAGAAGTCGAGAACGTCGTTAATGATGGTCATCAGCGCGTCGGCGGATGACTTGATGGTGGCGACGAAATCCTGCTGCTCGCCGGTCAGCGAGGTTTCCAGCACCAGTTGGGTCATCCCGATGATGCCGTTCATCGGGGTGCGAATCTCATGGCTCATGTTGGCGAGAAATTCGCTCTTGATGCGGTTGGCCGCCTCGGCGGCATCCAGCGCGCGTTCGAGGGCCTGGCGGCTGGCTTCCCGCCCGGACACCAGGCTTGCCACCGTGGCCGACAACCGCGCCAGGTCGTTCTCGCCGGTCCCGCCGCCAGGGTCGGGAGCCACCCGCAGGTCTGACAACACCTCGCGCAGGGATACCAGAGCCTTCTCGCGGGTTTGCAGTTCGTCGCGCAGGTTGCCGGCCGTCTGGTTCAACGCCAGTACCATGGGACGAAACTCCAGCGGCAGATCCCTCAACAGGCGCTCCACTTCAGGCGCCTGCTCGGGTACGGCGTTATGCCGAACCTGCAAGGCGCGATCCAGCGTGCCCAGCCATCGCCTGAGTGGAAACCAGATCAGCAGCATGCCCCCGATCAGTGCGGCAAGGGCCAGCATCACCGCAGATTGCACCAGGCGCCATAGCCCGGCAGCCAGTTCGTCGACGTCGAATCTCAGACGCAGCACACCATAGTCGCGCCCGCCGACCGCGATGATTTGATTTACGTCGGACAAGTGGGGAGCGACCGCCTCCTTCAGCCAGACCGGTGATGAATGGCGAGGGTCGACCGGTGTGATTGCCTGTAAGGTCGCGATGCCACCTTTCGCGATGAAATAGGCGGCAGCGAAGGGAGATCGGGAAATCACCTTTTGCAACGTGCGCTGGATGGTGTCGTAGTCGCCGATCACCGCGCTTTCAGCGATCGTTTGCGCGGTCACCTCGGTCAGCATCAACGCCGATTGCTGGGCATCCTCCAGCGCCTGCGCGAACTGGTAGCGATAGAACAGTCCCATCCCCAGCCCGACAAAAATCACCATGGTCGCGGCATAGAGGACGAACGCGCGCCATACGAGCGACTGCGGTAGCCAGCGATGGTAGTCGACCAAGCGCATGTTCGCAGGCGGATCAACGCACGGCGGCCGGGGCCGTCTGGTAAAAGCGACGGTACGACGCGTAGTCCGCTTCAGTGGCTGGAACGAAATAGGCGCTGGTGCTCAGACCCACCGCTTCGGAGGCATTTTGTAGAATCTCCCGGCCCACTGGGTCCTCGTGCATGCCGAAAAATGCCCGGGCAACGGCCCGCACGTCTTTTTCCGGTACTTTGCTGGAAGCCATCAATGCCAGGTCGTGGTAACCCTCGGATGTCCAGAGGATGCGGAACTTCTTGTTCTCACGTTTGGCGTAGCCCTCGATCAGCATCGAGTTGCTCCCCGTGGCATCAGCCTTGCCGGAGAACATCTGGGCAAAGGCAGCGTTCTGGTTGCCGCCGAAGTCAGTCTTGACCCGAATGCCTCGGGACAGTAATTCCGCGTAGGTCACCTTGTAGCCTATGAACGCCTCGGGACCGGCAAAAACGACCGTCTTGTCTTGAAGGTCCTCCAGCTTCCGGATCGGAGACTCCTCGGGCACGGCAATTTGCCCGTATAACAGCGGCGCGTTGCGCCGCCCGAACACCTTCCAGCCCAGCGCCTCGCGCTCCGGCGAGAACAAGTGATTGGAAAACACGAACTCCACTTCCTCCGCCAGTACATAGCTGGTCGTGTCGGCCGAGGTGCGGCCAATCTTGAGTTCCAGCCGGATGCCGCTCTTGTTTTCCACGTACTGCACGATCGGGTTCCAGTAAGACGCCGTTTTGGTGATATCCCACTGGTTGACCGGAGAGAAACGGTAGGTCGCATCGGCTGCTGGCGCGGCAGCGACACCCAAAGCCATCATGGCCAGGACCATTAATAATCTTTTCATCAACATGCTCCAATAATTTACTGATTGCCTGTTTGTGGTAAGTGTAGCGGTCCCCAAACATCACGGGCCAATACCGATAGCATGGGCGGTGGTTGGAACAGAATCCATCGTCCAGGAACCTTCCTCACCGGGAGAGCGGCGGGTCGGAGTTGAGGGGTCGAACCCGTCGATAAAGCATGCCGGTTCCGGACCATGGTGGCGAAAGTCGTGATTCGAGTGCGATGGTGCCGGGTTCGGTTTATGCTTATAGGGTTCGCAAGCATCCCGGCGCCACGGCGCGCGAGCATACTCGATACAACACTCAGGAGCGATTCCATGCATGTGCTGGTCGTCGGCGGAGCGGGCTACATCGGCTCCCATATGGTCAAGCTGCTTGGCCAGCGTGGGCTCCAGGTGACCGTGCTGGACAATCTGTCCGCCGGTTACCGGGACGCGGTGGTGGGCGGTCGCTTCGTGCTGGGCGATCTGGGCGAACGGGACATGCTGAACGAACTGTTACGATCCGACCGGTTTGATGGCGTGATGCATTTCGCCTCCCATATCCAGGTAGGCGAATCGGTGCGCGAACCGGCCAAGTACTATCTCAACAATGTGTTCAAAACCCAGTATTTGCTGGACGCGATGGTGGCGCAGCGAGTACGCAACTTCATCTTTTCCTCCACCGCGGCAATTTTCGGCGAGCCGGTCCGCCTCCCGATCGACGAAGACCATCCGAAAAATCCCATCAATCCCTACGGGCGCGGCAAATGGATGGTCGAGCAGATGTTGCGCGATTACGATGTGGCCTATGGATTGAAGTCGGTCAGCCTGCGCTATTTCAACGCCGCCGGGGCCGACCCTGAAGGGGAACTGGGCGAGCGCCACGAGCCGGAAACCCACTTGATTCCTCTGGTGCTCCAGGCCGCCGCCGGTCGCCGGCCGCACATCACGGTGTTCGGAACCGACTACGACACGCCGGACGGTACTTGCATCCGCGACTATATCCATGTCGCCGATCTGTGCGAGGTCCATCTGCTGGCGCTGCGACATCTGTGGGCCGGGGGCGGCAGCGCGGCATATAATCTGGGCAACGGCAACGGCTTTTCGGTACGGGAAGTGATCGAAACCGCCGGTACGGTCACCGGCCGCGACATTCCGGTACAATACGGCGAGCGGCGGTCGGGCGATCCGGCGCGGCTGGTGGCCGATTCGCGGCGGGCGCGGGCGGAACTGGGCTGGAATCCGCGCTACGCCGATCTGGCGACTCTCATCACCCATGCCTGGCGGTGGGAGACGCGGCGGTAGCATGGATTGACTCGCCATCCGTTCCAGGCCGGCCCGCAATTCGCCTTCCAGCACCGGGGCTCTGCTGCCCTCACTTCCCTCCCCTCTCCCGCGAGCGGGCGAGGGGAGGGAACGGTTATCTCCAGCCGACCTGAGTTGGCTTCAGAATATGTGGCAGGGCTGATGAGGCCAGCGAAATCCACCCTGCGACTTGTCGATTCAGCCTGGTTGAAGCACTAGACCGAGTTTGATCGAGGGTTGATGTCATGGAACCAAAATTCTGGCACGACCGCTGGGAACGGGCCGAGATCGGCTTTCACCAGCAGGATATCAACGTTCATCTTCAGCGGTTTTGGAAGCAACTGGAATTGCAATCCGGCCAGCGGGTGTTCGTCCCGCTGTGCGGCAAGAGCCTCGACCTGCTGTGGCTGGCCGGGGAAGGCCATCCGGTGACCGGCGTGGAAATCAGTCCGGTCGCGGTCGAGGCGTTCTTCCGGGAACACGACCTGCGGCCGCGACGCCGACGGGAAGGGGCGTTCGAGATCTGGGAGGCCGACGAGATCCGCATTCTGCTCGGCGATTTTTTTGCCTTGGAGCCCCGCCATCTCGCCGATTGCGCCGGAGTCTACGACCGCGCCTCGCTGATCGCGCTGCCGCCGGCGATGCGCGAGCGCTACGCCCGCCATCTCGACGCCATCCTGTCGCCCGGAATGCGGATGCTGCTGGTCACGATGGAATACGACCAGAGCGTGTCGCCGGGACCGCCGTTCGCGGTCGGCGAGGCAGAGGTGCGGGCGCTGTACGAATCGGCGCATGAGGTGGAGTTGCTCTACGTCCGCGACGCCCTGTCCGGGGAATCGCGCTGGCGGGATCGCGGTCTGACCTGGCTTTGGGAGAAGGTGTACCGGCTGGCGCGTCGCGCGAACGTGAGGTGACTCGCACCGACCGCATCTCAACCTCGAGCGGTTGATCCGGGCGGAGTGAGAGCCGTCGGAATCTGACCTAACGGGCGCCGTGCCGCGCCAGCCAGCGGTCCAGGCTGTTCGCGAACGCTTGCTTGTCGCGGTCGTGGTAGGGCGCCGGACCGCCGGTCATGTTGCCCGCCGCCCGCAATTCCTCCTTGAGATTGCGCAGGGCCAGCCGTTCCCGGACGTTGTCCGCCGTGTACAGTTCGCCGCGGGGGTTGAGGGCGGGCACGCCTTGCGCCACCAGGCGCGCGGCCAGCGGAATGTCGGCGGTGATGACCAGGTCGCTGGCGGTCGCGTGCTCGACGAGGTAGTCATCGGCCGCGTCGAAACCTCGATCGACCTGGACCACCGTGATCAGAGGCGAGGGGGGCGACTGCGCCCGGTGATTGGCCACCAGGGTGACCGGCACTCCGAGCCGTTGCGAGGCCCGGAACACGATGGCCTTGACCGGAGCCGGGCAGGCATCCGCGTCGATCCAGATTTTCACATCCACCTCGCGATTAGAGTTTCAGAGACTGTACAAAAACTCCCCTCTCGCTGCGGGAGCGGCGCGGTCGTGCCGCGAGCGGGGGGCGTCAGCCCCCTGTTTCTCGGAACGCGGCAAGGCGTCGGCGATCTCGGCGGGTGCGAAAACAGCGGACTCACGTCCGCCGCTCGCCGGCGACCCCAAGCCCGAACGGGACGGTCAAGGCCGCGATGGAAAAGACTCCGCGACCGTTGTTCCGCTCCCGACCAGAGTGCGGTGCGCGCCATAGGCGAGCAGCCCGCAGCCGGCGATGACCGCCGCCATGGGCAAGGCCGAGCCGGGGCCGAGCAGTCCGACCAGCGCGCTGGACACCGTCGCCACCCCGAATTGCAGCGTGCCGATCAGGGCCGAGGCGCTGCCGGCGCGTGCGCCTTGATGCGCGAGTGCGTTGGCCATCGCGTTCGGCGCGGTGAAACCGAGCGTGACCAGGTAGCCGAACAGCGGAATCAGCAGCGCCGGCAGTCCGCCCCATCCGCCGGCCGCGACCGCCAGCAGCACCAACCCCAGCAGCACGGTCGCGCGGTTGGCGCGCCGCAGGATCGCATCGGCGTTGTGGCGTGCCAGCAGCCGGCGATTGTATTGCGAACTGGCGATCAATCCGAGCGCGTTAAGCCCGAACAGCCAGCCGTAGTTCTGCGCCGACACTCCATGAAGTTCGATGAACACGTGCGGCGAGCCGGTAATATAGGCGAACATGCCCGCTTGGGCGAATCCGCCGCTCGAGGCGTAACCGATAAAACGCCGGTCGCGCAGCAACTCGCCATAGATGCGCAGCGCTCCACCGATCCCGGCGCCGGCGACGGTATCCACCGGGCGGGTTTCCGGTAAAAAACGCCAGACGGCGAGCAGACAGGCCAGTCCGAACACCGCCAGTACCGCGAAGATCGCCCGCCAGCCGGCGAAGACCAGTATCCAGCCGCCGATGAATGGGGCGAGAATCGGCGCGAGACCCATGACGAGCATCAGCAGCGAGTACACCCGCGCCGAGGTGTGGGCATCGAAGCGATCGCGGACCACGGCGCGCGCGATCACCACGCCGGCGCAGCCGCCCACCGCCTGCACGAAGCGCAGCGCCGTCAGCGCGGCCATGTCGGGCGCGAGCGCGCAACCGATCGAGGCCGCGACGTACAGCGCCAGCCCGGCGTACAGCGGCGGCTTGCGCCCGTGGCGATCGGCCAGCGGGCCGTGGATCGCCTGGCCGAGCGCCAGCCCGATAAGGAAACTCGACAGGGTGAATTGCGCCGCGGAGGCTTCGGCGCCGAACTCGGCCGCGATCGTCGGGAGGCTGGGGAGGTACATGTCGATCGACATCGGGGCGAAAGCGATCAACGCGCCGAGGATCAGCAGCCAGGAAAGGGGTGGGGTGATCAGAGAGGGTCTCCCAGGGAGTCGCGGTGAGTGGGATACTGCGCGAGATTGGACGAGTTTGCATTAGGTGATCGGTACTGGAGAGCGTTCGACATGCGCGTATTATTGGCGGAAGACGACCCGATGATCGGCGACAGCCTGCGCAAGGGCCTGCGCGCCGAGGGTTTTACAGTGGATTGGGTCCAGGATGGCCGCGGCGCCGAACGGGCGCTCGAGACCGCCGACTACGCGATGGTGTTGCTGGATTTGGGTTTGCCGAAGAAGGACGGGTTGGCCGTGCTGCGCGACTGGCGCCGGGGCGGGCTCGCGGTTCCGGTTCTGATCCTCACCGCTCGCGATGCGGTGCCGGACCGGGTCAGGGGACTGGACAGCGGCGCCGACGATTATCTGGTCAAGCCCTTCGATCTGACCGAACTGCTGGCGCGGATGCGGGCGCTGCTGCGCCGGCGGGCGGGGCGGGCGCGGGATCCGATCGAGGTTGGGGCGCTGCGGCTCGATCCGGTCGCCCATGCCGTCGAGTATCAGGGGCGGCCGGCGTCGCTGTCGGCGCGGGAGTTCGCCCTGTTGCACGCGCTAGTGGAATCACCGGGCGCGGTTCTGTCCCGCGAGCAACTGGAGGACCGGCTATACGGCTGGGGGGAAGAGGTCGAGAGCAACGCCGTCGAGGTCCACATCCACAACCTGCGCCGCAAGCTGGCGCCGCGACTGATCCGCACCGTGCGCGGGGTCGGTTACCGACTCGGGGATGCCGCTTGAACGTCCACGCTCTAGCGGCGCGGCGCTTGCACGGTGGACAGCGCGGCGCGAATGGCTTCCCTTTCCGATTCGTCCAGCCGGCGCATCAACTTGCCGATGAATTGCAATTGCCGTTTATGCGCTCCTCGCTGTGGCATGGTCCGACCCGCCCGCACCGCGGCCAGCACATCCTCCGGCAGCGGTATCCGGTTCAATTGCGCCGGAGTGAGTTTCACGAGTCGAGCGCCGAGATCCTGTAACGCCGTCGCATCTCGCTTGCGTTGGCTTTTACTGGGCGGTAGCGGAGCTTCCGGGTCATCGGGATCTGGGTCGAAGGCGTCGTCGCGCATGGAGGAATGTTCCGAAAAGACCGTTTCATGGAGTGCGGCTTGTTCCACCGCGCTTTTAACCGTAATGATAACTTATTGGCTTAACGAATAAAAATTCATATGGCCTCTACCTTGCCACCGGTCGAAAAACTGTCGCCAACCCTTGTGCTGCAAATCTTCCTGCCCTTCGCCGGCGGCTATTTTCTGTCCTACCTGTACCGGACCATCAACGCGGTGCTGGCTCCTCGTCTGGCCGCCGATCTACAGCTCGACGCCGCCGCTCTGGGACTGTTGACCGGCGTCTATTTCCTGACCTTCGGCGCGTTCCAGTTGCCGCTGGGCGTGTTGCTCGACCGCTTCAGTCCGCGCAAGGTGGAGACCGTGCTGCTGTTGTTCGCCGCCGCCGGCGCCGCTCTGTTCGCCCTGAGCGACGGTCTGGGCGATCTGGTGCTCGGGCGGGCGCTGATCGGTCTGGGGGTGTCGGCCTGCCTGATGGCCAGTTTGAAGGCCTTCGTACTCTGGTTTCCGTCCCCGCGCCTGCCGGCCATAAACGGCTGGGTGATGGCCGCCGGCGGTCTGGGAGCGCTGACCGCGACGGCGCCGGTGGAAATGGCCCTGGAAGTGACCTCCTGGCGGGGGGTGTTCGCCGGCCTGGCGATTTTGACTCTGCTGGCGGCGGCGGCGATATTCCTGGTGGTCCCGGAACGCCCCTCATCCGGCCGCGGCGGCGACTGGCGGGCGCAATGGCGCGGCATCCGGGAGATTTTCACCAGTCGAACGTTCTGGCGACTCGCTCCGGTCGGCGCCCTGTCGATGAGCGCCCACATGGCGATTCAGGGACTGTGGGCGGGACCCTGGCTGAAGGATGTCGCCGGCTTCGACCGGATGGCGGTGGCCGATCATCTGTTCTGGGCCGCGACCGGCATGGTGGCGGGGTTCCTGTCGATCGGCGCCCTGGCGTACCGTCTGAACCGTCTGGGAATTCCTCCGATGGCGGTGGCGATGGGCGGCATGGCCACGTTCATGCTGGTGCAACTGGCGATTGTGCTGGGGTATACCGGCGCTACTTCGCCGCTGTGGGCGGCTTTCGGTTTCTTCGGGACCTCCGCCACCCTGAGCTACGCGATCCTGTCTCAGGCGTTTCCGCCGGAGCTGGCCGGACGGGTGAACACCGCCCTGAATCTGCTGTTGTTCGTGGCGGCGTTCGTCGTCCAGTGGGGCGTGGGCGCGGTGATCGGACTTTGGCCCGGAACGGCGGGGGGCTACGCGCCCGCCGGGTACGGCGTGGCCTTCGGGCTGGTGCTGGCCCCGCAGGTCGCCGCCCTGGGCTGGTTCTGCTACGCCGGCGTGGAGCGCGAGCCGGGCAAGACGCAGTAGCGCGGCGTTTGGAAATCCCCCTCCCTGGAGTAGGGAGGGGTGGCGCGCGGCGCCGGGGTGGTTCGATCGGGCGGGGCTGGGGTGGGTGAATTGAATTGCGCCCCGCCAGGTTCCGAATCGCTAGCGCTTTTTCCGCGGGATGTACAGGTCGGTGATCGTTCCTTCGAACACTTCCGCCGCCATGCCGACCGATTCGCCCAAGGTCGGGTGTGGGTGGATGGTCAGGGCGATGTCCGCCGCGTCGCAACCCATCTCGATGGCCAGCGCAACCTCGCCGATCAGGTCGCCGGCATGGGTGCCGACGATGCCGCCGCCGACGATTCGGTGAGTTTCTTCGTCAATAATCAGCTTGGTGAAGCCCTCGTCGCGGCCGTTGGCGATGGCGCGGCCGGACGCGGCCCAAGGGAACTTGCCCACACCCACCTTGATGCCCTGCTGTTTCGCCTCTGCTTCGGTCAGGCCGACCCAGGCCACTTCCGGGTCGGTGTAGGCCACGCCGGGAATCACCCTGGCGTCGAAGAAGCTTTTCTGGCCGGCGGCGACTTCGGCGGCGACATGGCCCTCGTGCACCGCCTTGTGCGCCAGCATCGGCTGGCCGACGATGTCGCCGATGGCAAAGATGTGCGGGACGTTGGTACGCATTTGCGGGTCCACCGGGATGTAACCCCGGTCGGTGACGACGACGCCCGCCTTCTCCGCGCCGATCTTCCTGCCGTTGGGCGAACGACCCGCCGATTGCAGGATCATGTCGTAAAGCTGCGGTTCGGCGGGCGCGTTGTCGCCCTCGAAGGTGACCAACAGCCCTTCCGGCTTGGCCTCGACCGCGACCGTCCTGGTCTTGAGCATGATCTTGTCGAAGCGGCGGGCGTTCAGCTTTTCCCACACCTTGACCAAGTCCCGGTCCGGCCCCTGCATCACCGCGTCGAGCATTTCCACGACTTCGATGCGCGCCCCCAGCGTCGAATAGACCGTCGCCATTTCCAGGCCGATGATCCCGCCACCGATCACCAGCAGGCGCTTGGGGATGAAGCGCAGTTCCAGCGCGCCGGTGGAATCGACGATGCGCGGGTCGTCGGGGATGAACGGCAAATGCACGGCGGCGCTGCCGGCGGCGATGATGCATTTCTGGAACCGCACGACTTTTTTCTCGCCGGTCTTGTCCTGCCCGTCGCCGGTGGTGAGTTCCACTTCCAGATGATGGGGATCGAGGAAATGGCCGTAACCGCGCACGGTCTCCACCTTGCGGGCCTTCGCCATGCCGGCGAGGCCGCCGGTGAGCTTGCCCACCACCTTGCCCTTGTGGGCGCGCAGCTTGTCAAGATCCACGGTGGGCTCACCGAAGCTCACGCCGAGATCGGCGAAATGCGCGACCTCGTCCACGACGGCGGCGACGTGCAACAACGCCTTGGACGGAATGCAGCCGACGTTGAGGCAAACGCCGCCCAAGGTCGGGTAGCGCTCCACCAGCACGGTTTTCATGCCCAGATCGGCGGAGCGGAACGCGGCGCTGTAGCCGCCCGGACCCGCGCCAAGGACCAGCATTTCGCAGTCGAGATCGGCGGTCACTGCCTTGGTGGCGCCGCCTGTTACCCTCACCCCTAACCCCTCTCCCGGGGGGAGAGGGGAACCCTTGCTCCCCTCGCCCTGCGGGAGAGGGGCCGGGGGTGAGGGCGCTTTGCTCCCCT
>JAVMKJ010000072.1:0-26483 GCA_031732855.1 Candidatus Competibacter sp. | reverse complement strand
AAAATGACTATGTTGTTCAGTAGGTTAAGAAAATTATAAAGGAACATGTCTATTGTCCTTTGACCGACCAGCAAACCCGCCGGCTTATCAAGCCGGCCCAATTGGAGAGTAAAAACCATGTATTTCACCGACGACTCCCTCTTCCCCGAGAACATGCAGCCGACGATCATCACCGCCGCGCCCTACGGCCCCGAGTGGCTGCCGGGCGACGTGGAGGATCTTCCGGTCAGCTGGAAGGACCAGATCCAGGCGGCCGTGGACTGCTACAACGCGGGTGCCACGATGCTGCACGTGCACGTGCGCGATCCGAAGACCGGCCAGGGCTCGAGCAACTTCGACGAGTACAACCAGTTCCTGTCCGACCTGCGCGCTGCGGTGCCGAAGATGATCCTGCAGGTCGGCGGCTCGATCTCGTTCGCGCCGCACACCGCGGAGGCAACGGCGAAGTGGCTCGACTACGACACGCGCCACATGCTGACCGAGCTCGACCCGAAGCCGGACTGCGTCACGATCACGACCGGCACCACGCTGTGGGACGTCACACAGGCGTTCATCCCGGGCGACGCCGACGGCACGCACCTCGCGGACCCGAAGGTTGCGGCCGCCTGGGCCGACATGGTGGTCGACTCGACGTCCAAGTTCTACGTCGAGCACCTGAAGCGGCTCAGCAAAAACAAGATCCAGCCCTACTTCGTGCCGGGCCACGTGCACCAGCTCGAGATCATCGAACGGCTGCTGCGCGCCGGCATCTACAAGGGGCCGCTGAACATCGCCCTCTGCGGCTACGGCGGCGGGTCGATGGGCCGCAACCCGTTCGACTGGATGGAGATGCTGCGCCGCGCGCCGCACGGCTCGGCGAGCGTGACCTTCTGGAGCAGCATGCGCGGCAACATCGCGATCCAGCAGCTGGCCACCATCCTCGGCTGCCATGTGCGCGTGGGCATCGAGGACAACATCTGGGACATGCACAAGAAGCGCTGGCCCACGGTCAAGCAGGTCGAGTGGGCGGTCAAGCAGAGCGAGCAGTTCGGCCGCAAGGTCGCCACCGGCGATGAGGCGCGCAAGATCATGAAGATCGGCGTCTGGTACGACACCGTCGAGGAGACCCTCCTGAACGCCGGTCTGCCGCCGAACCGGCCTGAAGGCTACAAGGGGTTCGTCAGCTACGAGACCGACGGCCGTCTGCCGAAGGCGCCGGGGACGAAGTCGAATCCCACCAGCATCCTGTAGCAGTGGGCGACTCAAAGCCTGTGTAAAAGTTCCCTCCCCCTGGCGGGGGAGGGTTGGATGGTGCCCCCCGTGTTCGTCCAAGGGCGGGGTTCGCACGCCTGAGCGAGAGGAAACAACGTGACCACCGAGACGGAACAACGACCTTACGTGAACATTCCTGACACCGTTTCTGAGGAGGCGCAGGCATTTCTCCGGACCTTGAAGGATCCGGCGCTCATGCCGGCGTTCCCCGGGCCGGACGACCTCGCCGGCTGGGAGAAGGTGCGAGCATTGGCAGAGGCCGACGGCAAGGCCAAGTCTGCGCCCCTGTTGCAACGCTATGAGCACACCGTCACGGCGGGGACACTCGGCGGCGTTCCGGTGCTCGATGTCCGCCCGAAGAACTGGGAGGACAACGGCAAAGTTGCCGTCTACACGCATGGCGGCGCCCACGTGATGTACAGCGCTGCATCCACCCTGGGCAGGGCGGTCGTCTTCGCCCATGCAACCGGTCTCCGCGTGCTCTCCATTGATTACACGGTGGCCCCTTCAGCCAAATACCAGCAGATGTCCGACGAGGTAATCAGCGCAATCAGCGCCGTGCTCAAGGAGGGTCAACGCCTCGCAGACACGGTCATCTATGGCGACTCCTCGGGCGGTGGACTCGCGGCCGCGGTGGTGCTGAAGATGCGTGACCAGGGAGTGGGAATGCCGGCCGCCGCCGTGCTGGTCTCTCCATGGTTGGATGTCACGCCGAGCGGTGATACGGAAACCACGCTGCACGATGCCGACCCGAACGGGCTCTACGAGTTGCACGGCACATACGCGGCCGCGGCGTTCGCCGATCCCAAGGATCAGAAAGATCCCTATGCGTCGCCCGTCTATGGCGACTTTTCCAAAGGATTTCCACCGACGCTCATCCAGGGCGGGCTGAAGGAAACGCTCCTCAGCGGCTTCGTCCGGTTTTACCAGGCCCTCGATGTTGCCGGAGTGCCGGTCAAGCTGGATCTCTACGAGGGGATGGTCCACAACTTCCAGGATCGGATTCCCGACGCGCCGGAGGCCGTCCTGGCGCGCCGGAAAATGCGCGCGTTCGTGCATCGACACCTGGGAACAGGAGGCTGATTATGCCAGCAGAAACGACAGCGAAGACCACATCAACGGGTCCCTGGGATGCGGCGCTGGAGCAATTGCGGGAATGGGATTCGGCATGGGCGGAGACCTGCGCGCGGATGACCACGAACCCGTGGACCACGGGAGTGCTGTCGCGCAGGTTCATCGAACTGGTCAGCCTGGGGTTGAACGCCGCGTGCACGAACCTCAACCCGGACGGCACGCGCCGCCACATCCGCGCCGCGCTCGCGGCCGGGGCGACCCGCGATGAGATTCTCTTGGTGCTCAAGTGCGCCGCAGTGATGTCGATCCACTCGTGCAGCCTGGGGGCGCCCATCCTCCTGGAAGAAGCCAAGGCGGCGGGTATGGAACCGACCCAAACGGCTGCCGCGGCGGCAACGCCCGCCTGCGACCAGATGAAAGCGATGGGCCAGTGGAACGCGGCCTGGAACCCGTTCCTGGAACTCGATCCGGTCTGGACCGACGCGTTCATGGCCACCGGCGCCGGCATCTACGCGAGCGGCGTGCTGCCGCCGAAAGAGATCGAATTGCTCAGCATCGCGCTCGATGCGTCCTATACGCACATGTACGCGCCCGGCACCCGCCGGCACATCCACAATGCGCTCAGGGCCGGCGCGACGATGGCGGAAATCATGGAGGTCTTGAAACTCTGCGTCGTCCAAGGCGTGCAGACCTGCAATCTCGGCGTGCCGATCCTGGCGGAGGAAATGGCTCGTCTGGCGCAGGCTGTCCCGTCGCCATGACCGAACCGATGCTGATCGTCTTTGGCGTGCTGGCCGGCGCCGTGATCCTGTTTGCCTGGGGGCGCCCGCGCGCCGACATCGTGGCGATCCTCGTGGTGCTGGCGCTGATGCTGAGCCGCGTGCTCACCCCACAGGAATCGCTGGCCGGGTTCGGCGACCCGGTGGTGATCCTGATCGCCGCGATTTTCATCGTCGGCGAGGCGCTGGTGAATACCGGGATCGCGCACCGTCTGGGCGAGTTCGTCTTGAAGCTGGGCGGCGGGAACGAGACGCGCTCGATCGTGCTCGTCATGGGGCTGGCGGGGGGAATCGGCGCCTTTATGAGTTCCTCGGCGATCGTCGCCCTGTTCGTCCCGGTAGTGCTGAGGATCGCCGACAAGACCGGACTGAACCGCAAGCGGATGCTGATGCCGCTGTCGGTGGCGGCGCTGATCAGCGGCATGATGACGCTGATCGCCTCCTCGCCCAACATGATCGTCGAGAACACCCTGCGCGCCCATCACCTCGCCCCGCTCGGCTTTTTCAGTTGGACGCCGTTTGGTTTGGCCGTGCTCGTCGCCGGCATCGCCTTCATGCTGGCGGCACGCCCCCTGTTGAGCCCGCAACGGATGGTCGAGGACGCCGGGACTCGCGCATTGAACACCTACAATCTGATCGCCTCTTATGGTCTTGCCGAGTATTGGCACCGGCTGCGGGTTCCCACCGGTTCGCTGCTGATCGGTCAGGCGATGATCCAACTGCTGCCGCTGTACGAGCGTTTCGGCGCGGTTCCGGTGGGGATCGAGAAACATCCGCAGGGCAAGGCCAGATTCCTGCCGGCGCTGCCGGAGACGATGGTCGAACCCGACGACGTCCTGTACGTCATCGTCGGCCAGGAACAGGCGCAACCGTTCATCGAAACCCAGCGCCTGATCGAACTGCCCCGGCTGCACGAGCGCCAGCGCCACGAAGCCCTCCAGGACATCGGCGCCGTCGAAATCATGCTGGCGCCGGACTCGAAGCTGATCGGCAAGACCCTGCGCGAACTGGAATTCCGCTCGCGCTACCAGGTCACCGTGCTGGCCGTCCGCCGGCGCGGCGAGCCGCTGGTGACGGACCTGGCGGATCTGGCGCTGGACTTTGGCGATACGCTGCTGATTGCCGGCGGCTGGGACGACATCCAGCGGTTGTGGGAGGACCGCGAGAACTTTGTGGTGCTGACCGTGCCGGCGGAATACCACGAGCGGCTGCCGGCCCGCCAGCGGGCGCCGGTCGCCGTGGGGATTCTGGTCGCCATGGTCGCGGTGATGGCGTTCGGGCTGCTGCCGAATTCCGCCGCCGCGCTGCTGGCCGCGCTGGGGATGATCGCGACCGGCTGCGTCAAGCTGGACGCCATCTATCGGGTGATCAGTTGGAAAACGGTGGTGTTGATCGCCGGGATGCTGCCGCTGGCGACGGCGCTGACCAAGACGGGCGCGACCGAGCTGATGGCGCACCAACTGGTCGCCGCCCTGGGGTCGCTGGGGCCGGTCGCGATGCTGGCGGTGGTGTTCCTGGTCACCGCGCTGGTCGGGCTGTTCATTTCCAACTCGGCCACGGCGGTGTTGATCGCCCCGGTGGCCATCGAGGCCGCCCAGACCCTGCACGTCTCGCCCCAGGCCTTTGCGATGACGGTGGCGATCGCCTGTTGCGCCGCGTACGTGACGCCCGTGTCGTCCCCGGTGAACATGCTGGTGATGGAACCCGGCGGCTACAGCTTCGGCGATTACGTCAAGGTCGGGCTGCCGCTGCTGGTCCTGACGATGCTCGTGACCATCGCGCTGGTGGCGCTGATCTATCCGCTGTAGGGCTTTTACTGATTAACGCGACACCATCGGAGGAATGACCATGTCGATCGATCAAACACGTCCCGAACGGGTTCCCGACCTCAAGCCGGGTCAATACAGCGACGGCAGTCCGCTCGATACGGTTCAATATCTCGAGTGCAAGCTGATCCTCAAGCCCGACCGCTTCACCTCCGCCAAAGTGTTCTTCGAGTACGGCGAGCTGGTGGCGCGGGCGGCCAGGGAGTTCGGCATTGGCCTGACCAACAAGGGGGTGGTCCTGAAACCCGAAATCCGGGAAGTGCTCTTCCTGGATACCGCCGACTTCCGGCTCTACAACCATGCGTTCATCCTGCGCCGGCGCATCGCCTATGAAGACGGCTTCCCCGCGGGCGAACCGGAAATCGTCTTCAAGTTCCGCCACCCGGATCTGCAGACCGCCGCCGAGCTGGACGTGCGACCGAATTTCGCCGGCAACTACCGGATCAAGTTCAAGGCCGAGGCCCTGCCGCTGAAGGATCAGGTGGGCGGTTACCGCCTGCTGTTCTCGCACAACGTGCAGTTTCCGCTGAGCCAGGCGCCGGAGGGCGATCGCCTGGCGATGGTGAACCTGGCACGGGTATTCCCGGCCCTGATGGCGCTGAAGACCTCCGACACCGAACGGGTCGAGCTGGTCAACCAGAGCATCGTCGAGGAGGTGCTGCAAGACCTCGGCGTCCTGGACTTCGGCAAGGGGGTCACCGCCGACTGCAACATCGCCATCTGGCGCGAGCGGGGCAGTCACAGGCCGCTCTGCGGCGAGTTCGCGTTCCAGGCCAAGTTCAAGCGCCGGGACGAACTGCACGAGAAGGCCATGGATCGCTGCCGGCAGTTCTTCATCGCGCTCCAGCAAACCGGCCGGGACTGGCTCTCCCTCGGCACGACCAAGACCGGGCTCGTCTACCGGCTCAAGGGCAATCCGCCCCAGAGCCATGAGTGAGCCGCCTGATCGACAGCAGGTGTGACCGGGTGGTGTCAGGCCGCCAGGAGTCTTGTCAGCCACCTCCTGAAGACGGTTTCGGGCCCGGCATTCCCTCAATAATACCTGATAACGGAGGCAATCCTGATGAATGGAAAAAGCGATTCCCAGTCTTCCCTGAAGGATAGACTGGTTGCGGAAGCCAAGCGTTTTTTGATGATTTTCATCTATCTCCTGTTGAGCTTGGGCTTGATGGTGAATTATAAAAGAGCCATTCTGGCTGATTATGGCATCTCCTATTTCGAGTATGGGTATGTCGTTATTGAAGCCTTCATTCTGGCTAAAGTCATTCTGATCGGGCATGTGTGGCGGCTGGAGAAAAAAAGATATATGGACAAGCCCTTGATCTATACCACCCTGTACTCCGCTCTGATATTCAGTCTCCTGGTTATCGGTTTCAATGTAATCGAACAGGTGATTTCAGGCTGGCTGCATCATAGAACGGTCGTTGAAACCGTTTATGAGATGATCGAAAAAGGCTGGCATGAAATGCTGGCGCGGTGTCTGTTTTTATTCGTCATTTTCATTCCGTACTTTGCCTTCCAGGAAATTGGGGCATTGCTGGGTGAAGGTAAATTGGTCGAGGTATTTTTCCTCAGGCGATCAGCATCAACAGGCCATTCAACCGATGATTCAACAAACAGGGCATGACCATGGAAAAACTGCTATATTGGTGACGGGGGCGACGGGATTCATTAGGTCCTGGATGACTAAGTGACGGCGTTAATCGATTCCGTAACCGCTCGACCCTATGAAGACCAGTACGCCCGGCAGGAACGGAACTGGCGGCACCGCTCAGCGTCGAGGATATCGTGGACGACTTCGGTAATGTTCTTGACGTGGATATGAATACTTATAAGCCGTTGATTAATTAGACTTTGATCGGTTCGATATCCATGTCTGGAGCACTACCCACATACTTCTCATGCTTGGGCACGTACTTCTGACTAGTGATAGAGAAAACCGATGAGCAATGATGCAGCAACGGCCAGTCCCCCGGCGATCGCGGGGGGCGTGGATTTGGAGAAGCGGCCGATTCCGGAGTTGCTGGCGGCCTTGGAAGTGGCGCCGGATACCGGCCTGAGCGGCGCGGAGGCCCAGAAGCGGCTCGCCAAGTACGGGCCGAACGCCCTGATCGAGAAGCAGGAGAGCCTGCTGGCCAAACTGCTCGGTCCCTTCACCGGGCCGATCGCCACCATGATCGAGGCGGCGGCCCTGGTGTCGGCCTTCCTGGGCCGCTGGGACGACTTCACCGTCATCGCCGGCCTGCTGCTGTTCAACGCCGGGCTGGAGTTCTGGCAGAACCGCAAGGCCTCCAGCGCCCTGGCCGCGCTCAAGAACAGCCTGGCGCCGGAAGCGACCGCCCTGCGCGACGGGCAATGGCAAACGGTGCCGGCGGCCAGCCTGGTGCCGGGCGACATGGTCAAGATCCGGCTCGGCGTGATCGTCCCGGCCGACCTGCGGCTGGTCCGGGGCGACTTCGCCGCCATCGACCAGGCGGCGCTCACCGGCGAATCGCTGCCCGCCAACAAGAAAGTGGGCGACGTGGCCTATTCCGGCAGCGTGGTCAAGCAGGGCGAAATGGAGGGCGCGGTGATCGGCACCGGCGCCAACACCTTCTTCGGCCGCACCGCCAAGCTGGTGGCCGGGGCCGGCTCGATCAGCCATGCCCAGCAGGCGATGTTCCAGATCGGCAACTTCCTGATCGTGGTCGCCCTGGTGCTGGCGCTGGTCATGATCGGCTTCGACGTCTGGCGCGACATCGTGGTCAAGGACGACTGGCGATGGGCCGACGCCCTCAACATCCTCCAGTTCGTGCTGATCCTGCTGGTCGCCTCGATCCCGGTGGCGATGCCGGCGGTGTTCTCGATCACCATGGCGCTCGGCGCGCTGGCCCTGTCCAGGGAAAAGGCCATCGTGTCCAAGCTGTCGGCCATCGAGGAAATGGCGGGCGTCGATATTCTCTGCTCCGACAAGACCGGCACGCTGACCAAAAACCAGCTCACCCTGGGCGAGCCGATCCTGTTCGCCAGCACCGACCCGCAGGAGGTGATCCTGGCCGGGGCGCTGGCCTCCAAGATCGAAGACCGCGACGCGATCGACACCGCCGTAATCGGCGCGCTGCGCGACCCGAACGTCCTGGGAACTCACAAACAACTCAAGTTCGTGCCGTTCGACCCGGTCGGCAAGCGCACCCAGGCCACGGTGACCCTGCCCACCGGAAAGACCGTGCTGGTGTCCAAGGGCGCGCCGCAGGTTATCGCCGAACTGGCCCATCTGACCGAGGCCGACGACGCCAGGGTCAAGCAGATCGTCGAAGACCTGGGGAGCAAGGGCTATCGCGCCCTGGGCGTCGCCCGCTCGGCGGACGACGGCGCCACCTGGAGCCTGCTCGGCATCCTGCCGATGTTCGATCCGCCGCGCGACGATTCCAAACAAACCATCGATCTCGCCAACGCCAAGGGCGTGCGGGTCAAGATGATCACCGGGGACGATACCGCCATCGCCCGCGAAACCGCGCGTCAGCTCGGCATGGGCGCCAACATCATCCCGGCGGCGGAAGCCTTTCCCAAGGACATGGACCCCGATCGCGTGCCGCCGGCCATCGCCGAGGCCATCGAGAAGGCCGACGGCTTCGCCCGGGTATTCCCCGAACATAAATACGCCATCGTCAAGGCGTTGCAGGAGCGCGGCCATCTGGTCGCGATGACCGGCGACGGGGTCAACGACGCCCCGGCGCTCAAGCAGGCCGACTGCGGCACTGCCGTGTCCGGGGCCACCGACGCGGCGCGCGGCGCGGCGGCGCTGATCCTGACCGCGCCGGGCCTGTCGGTGATCAACAACGCCATCGACGAGGCGCGGCGGATCTTCGGCCGCATCACCAGCTACACCACCTACCGGGTGGCGCTGACCATGGACATCATGTTCCTGGTGGTGCTGTCCACCCTGTTCTTCGGCTTCAAGCCGCTGACCGCGATCATGATCGTGGTCCTGGCCGTTCTCAACGACGCGCCGATCATGACCATCGCCTACGACAACACCGAGGTGGCGAAACAGCCGATCCGCTGGCAGATGCCGCGCGTGCTCGGCGTGTCCTCGGTGCTGGGCCTGTTCTCGGTGGTGCAATCGTTCGGCCTGCTGATCGTCGGCTTCGAGATTCTGAGCAGCCCCGCCGAGCAGCGGATTTTCCAGCTCTTCTCCCAGACCGAACTGCAAGCGGTGATGTTCCTGCAAATCGTCCTCGGCGGGCACTTCCTGCTCTACAACACCCGCACCGCCCGCTGGTTCTTCCTGCCCCCGTTTCCCAGCCTGCCGCTCAACGCCGCGCTGTGGGGCACCAACCTTCTGGCCGTTCTGATGTGCGCCCAGGGCTGGCTGGTGCCGAAGCTGTCGTGGACCACCATCGGCTGGGTGGTGACCTACACCGTGGTCTGGGTGTTCGTCATGGACATCATCAAGTGGGCGACGTATCGGGTGATCGATCAAACAACCCGCTGGCAGGTCAACCCACGGGATATCGTCAACCAATCGCTCAAACCATAGGAGGTCACGTTGCCCAGTTATTCGACCATGGGACGACAGGCGGCCGAACTCGGCCGGCTGGCCGAGCGGCTGCAACATCTGCCGGATTGATTCCGGCCACACTTGCGGCTACGTTTGTCTTTGCCCTTTCGGGCAACTCCCATTGCCCTTTCGTCCGATAGCCTCGGCACACCGAAAGAGGGATGATCGGCGGCGAGATCTGCGAATCGGTCCAGCCTGCGCGGTGAAGGACCAGCCGCTTGTTCGATATGCCGGGGACCAGTTTGGCGCAACGGCACGAGTACGACATTAAGATTTGGAGAGATTACATGAAGAAATCCACGATCGTGACGAGCAGTTTGGCGTTGCTGATGGGCGCTGGCGTCGCGCTGGCGGCCGGCTGGAACCAACAGAGTTTTCCCCCCTTCTCGGAAGTGGATACCAACAAGGACGGCCAAGTCAGCATGCAGGAGGCGATGGCGAACCCGGCCGCCGTCAGCGCGGTGACGAAAGCAAAACCGGGGAGTACCCCCGAGTCGGCCATGAAGAGCTTTTTTAGCGAAGCCAACCAAAAGTACAAGGACAAGCCCTACGACTCGCCCATGACCCAGAAGGACTGGCAGGGCATGACCGGCAAGTAAGCGAACCCCCGGGCAGGGAAGCCCCTCTGCCGGTCCGCGCGACCGAACCCGCAGTCGCGCCCCGGTTTTGATCGGCCTGTCCGTCGGTGAGGAGGTCCGCGATGGTGGCTGGCCAAACTGTACTCGTCGTCGAGGATGACGACAGCCTGCGGCCGGCGCTCGAACGCTTGCTGAACGCCGCCGGCTTCCAGATCTTGGCCTACGCCTCGGCGGAGGCGCTGCTGGCGGATGCCACCGCCGGGGACGCCGCGTGCGTGGTCTGCGACCTGAAATTGCCGGGGATGTCCGGTTTCGACCTATTGGCCGCCCGGCGCACGCCCGGCGGGAGGCCGCCGGTGATCCTGATCACGGCGTATGACGCGCCGGGTTTGAGCGAGGAGGCGGCGCGGCGGGGCGCTGCGGCTTATCTGGCCAAACCGTTTCGCGGCACCGCATTGCTGGAGGCCATCGAAGCGGTGATCGAACCCGCGAGGCTCGATGAAGGCCGCAACCCGATCCCGCCCAATGCCGCCAGCCTATAGCCACCCCACCTAACAGTCATGTCAATCAGACTTGACACCCCCGACGATGAAAGTTCGGTACTTTCATGGCAACCCGAGGAAAGTATCGCCCATGTCACTCAAGAAAACATCGTTCTCGAAAGCGCCCTTCGCCACGTCCTGGCCCTGACGGCCTGTCTGGCTGCCGGCGCTGCCCAGGCCGCCGACCAGGGACCGCGCCACCACCCCAAAAGCAGGTACGACACCGCCACCTACACGGTGGTCGAGGGCGACGAACTGATCGTGATCGGCGAGCGCTTCGAGGTTCCCGTGAGCGCGCTGAAGGCGCAGAACAAGCTGGCCTCGGACGAGGTCAAGGTCGGCCAGAAGCTGGTCGTGGCCGCCAGCTCTGCCGGCCCCGCCAACACCGCCGCAGGTAAGAGGCCCAACATCGTCATGCTGATGACCGATGATACCGGCTGGAACGACGAGCCACCGTCGGCGGCCCTTTTCCCCGGCCGCCGGCGCGACGCCCTCCGCGCGGCGCGCGGCCACCCGAGATGACCGCAGAGATCATGACCCCCGACAAATACCACATGCCCCAGGAACTGGGGACCCGGGCCACCCGGCGGTTCCACGCCATGGCCAAGCCCGCCGGCTCCGCCTGCAACCTGGACTGCACGTATTGCTTCTATTTGAGCAAGGAGCACCTGCCCCAGGGTCCCGGCCCCGGGCGCATGGACGATGAAACCCTGGAGCGGTTCATCCAGCAGTACATCCAGGGTGTCACCGGCCCGGAGGTGGTGTTTTCCTGGCAGGGCGGGGAACCGATGCTGCGCGGGCTGGACTTCTTCCGCAAGGTGGTGGCGCTCGAGAAAAAGCACGCCAAGCCCGGCCAGCGCATCGAGAACGACCTGCAAACCAACGGGGTGCTGCTGAACGAGGACTGGGCGCGGTTTCTCAAGGAACACCGCTTTCTGGTAGGACTCAGCATCGACGGCCCGCGCGACCTGCACGACCGGTTCCGGGTGAGCAAGGGCGGCAAACCCACCTTCGACCAGGTGGTGGCCGCCGCCAAGCTGCTGAAACGCTTCGGCGTGCGGTTCAACACCCTGACCTGCGTCCACCGCTTCAACGCCTCGCGCCCGCTGGACGTGTACCGGTTTCTCCGGCGCGAGCTGGACTCCACCTTCCTGCAATTCATCCCGATCGTGCAGATCAAGGATTTTGAAACCACCGCCCCGCAGACCTGGGACCCGGCCCGGCTGCCGGTGCTGGGCAGTCCCGAAGCCCGGCCGGATCACCCCGATTCCGTGGTCACTGACTGGTCGGTGGACCCCGAGGAGTACGGCGCCTTTCTCTGCAAGGTGTTCGACGAGTGGTATCGGAAGGATCTGGGCAAGGTGCTGGTCAGTCATTTCGAGACGCTGGTGGCGCAACACCTGGGCCTGCCGGCGCAAAACTGCATCCAGCACGAATTCTGCGGCAAGGGCGTCGCGGTGGAGCACGACGGCAGCGTCTATTCCTGCGACCATTACGTCTATCCCGAGTATCGGCTGGGCCATCTCCGCGAACGGCCGTTGGCCGAGATGGTGTTTTCACCCAGGCAGGTCCAATTCGGCTACGCCAAATCCGAGACGCTGCCCCGCTATTGCCGCGCGTGCGCGTATCTGCGCGATTGCTGGGGGGAATGTCCGAAGAACCGCCTGATTCGCGCCCCGGACGGCGAGCCGGGCTTGAATTACCTGTGTGCGGGATTCAAGCGCTTCTTCCACCATGCCCTGCCCACCGTGGATCGGATCGCGGCGGGCTTGCGGAGAGATGCTCCGATCCGTTGATGGCCCAAATGAAGCAGAAGGACTTACCGTGATCCGCACGAGCACACTATTCACCAAAATCAAAGAAGAATTCATTGCGGTGCTTCCACCGACGATCTTTTTCTTCATCGCCTTGCACATCATCGCGTTCATCCGCGTACTGATGGTCAAGGGGACCGGCATCGCGGTGTGGGCTTCCGTTTCGGTGACGGTCGCCGCCCTGATCCTCGGCAAGGCGGTATTGATCGCGGATATGCTGCCCATCATCAATCGCTATCCTGACAAGCCGCTGATCTACAACGTGACCTGGAAGACCTTGATCTACCTGCTGGTGTCCGCGTTCATCCATTATCTGGAGCATCTCGCCGATTTCTCGCGGCAGGCGGGTGGTCTCGTCGCCGGGAACGAAAAGTTGCTCGCGGAGATCGTGTGGCCGCATTTCTGGGCCGTCCAGATCATTCTACTCGTGCTGATTTTCATGTACTGCGCGATGCGCGAGCTGGTGCGCGTGATTGGAAGAGACAAGGTATTACAAATCTTCTTCGGGCCACTCCCGAACCCGGCGGTTTGAGCGCCGACCGGTCGGGAGCGATGGTTTCGCTGTCGGGGAGGTAGAAGCAATGTTGATGGGTCACCCGGTGTTCTGGTTGCTGCTCGTCGCCGTCACGGCGCCGTTGCTGGCCGAGATCCCGATCGGTTTTCGCGTGCCGGTCGCGGTGTTCGAGGTCGTGCTCGGCATCGTCATCGGTCCCCAGGGGCTGGGACTCGTGCCCTTTGAGGGTTTTATCGCGTCGATGTTCGCCTTCGGCATGGCGGCATCGCTGTTCATGGCGGGCATGGAACTGGACTTCGAGCGTATTCGCGGCCGCCCGTTGTCGCTGGCCCTCGGCGGCTGGATCCTTTCGGTGGGGCTGGGGCTCGCCGCCGCGGGTCTGCTCTATGTCCTGCCTGTCGTGCATGCCCCGTTCATGGTCGCGTTTGCCCTGACCACGACGGCCCTCGGCACGCTGTTGCCCGTCTTGCGCGATTCCGGTCAGATCGGCACCCCGTTCGGGCGGCTGTTCCTGGCGGTGGGCACGGCCGGCGAGGTCGGACCCATTGTCGCGATCTCCCTGGCGCTGTCCCAGGAGTACAGCACCTGGCAGGAGCTTGGACTCCTGCTGGCCTTCCTGGCGGTCGTGTTCCTGGCGGTGGCCATTGGTTTGGGGGTTCGGCCACCGCGGGTGCTGGCGTTGCTCGACCGCACCATGAAGTCGAGCACGCAGTTGCCGGTGCGCGTGGCGCTGCTGATCCTGGCCGCCTTCTTCGTGCTGTCCGAGGACTTCGGCCTCGAAAACATCCTCGGGGCCTTCGCGGCGGGGATGGTCGTGGGACTGGCCACCCGGGGCGAGGCGGGCACGCCGCTGCGCGAAAAGATCGACGCCGTGTGCTTTGGCTGGTTCATGCCCTTCTTCTTCGTCGGCATGGGCGTCAAATTCAATCTCGATGCACTCGCGCGGAGCGCGACGACTCTGCTGCTGGTGCCGGTATTCGCCGCGCTGTTTCTGCTGGCGCGCGGCCTGCCGGTGTTGCTCTATCGCCACGATCTCGCGCGCGGGGAGCGGCTGCCGTTCGCGCTCTTCGCCGCGGTACCCTCGTTGTCGCTGGTGGTCGTCATCACCGAGATCGGGCTGCGGACGCACGTCATGAATCCCGATATCGCGGCCGCCCTCGTCGGGGCCGGGGTGCTCGCCGTGCTGCTGTTTCCAACGCTGGCCGGGGTGCTATTACCCCAGCGGACACCGCCGGTACCCGGCGCCCCTACCGAGTAAAGCCCAACCGGGACCGGCGGGATTGACACCGCGCGGGGCGGGGGTTGGCAACCCTGCCCGCACGGCTGGAGCGCGCCGCGTCGCGAGGACGTTCACCATTCAGAGACATTCAAGCCATGACCAAGAACCACCGCAGCCCCCGTAGTCCCCGCCCCCACCCGGTCGCGGCAACGCCCGCGCTGTCGCCCAACCGCGCCGCGCGTTACGCCGCCGGCAAGGCGTTGCGCGACCGCGTGCCGCGGGAGCAGCACGGCGAATGGCAGCCGCCGCGCGACCGCCGCCATCCGGTCGACTTGGTGATCGAATCAAGCCACGGTCGCATCCCGGAACTCGTCCCCATCCGCTACGGCCGCATGTCGGTATCGCCGTTCACCTTCTATCGCGGCGCCGCGAACCTCATGGCCGCCGACCTGGCCGGAACGCCAGCCACCGGCGTGCGCGTGCAGGTGTGCGGCGATTGTCATCTGCTGAACTTCGGCGGCTTCGCCACGCCCGAGCGACGGGTGATCTTCGACATCAACGATTTCGACGAGACCCTGCCGGGGCCTTGGGAATGGGACGTCAAGCGGCTCGCGGCAAGCTTCGTGCTGGCGGCCCGTTCCAACGGCCTGGCGGTGGCCGACCAGCGCGATGCCGCGCTCGCCTGCGTGCGCGCGTATCGCGAGCGGATGACGGAATATGCCGGCCTGCGGGCGCTGGACGTCTGGTATGCGCGCATCGAGCTGAGTACGGTCCTGGCGTCGCTCCGCGACAAGGCCACGGTCGCCCGCCTGCGCAAGCGTCTTAAAAAGACGGCGGCGCACACCGTCGCCGAAACGGACTTCCCGAAGATGGTTGTGGGCAGCGGCGACCGTTATGCGATCAAGGACAATCCGCCGCTCATCTATCACCACCAGCATCTCAACCTGACGGCCAGCCGAGACAATATCCTGCACGCCTTCGCGGCCTACCGTAAGACACTTCCGGACGACCGCGGGCTGCTGCTCGATCGGTACCGGCTGATCGATTTCGCGTTGAAGGTCGTTGGCGTCGGCAGCGTCGGCACGCTGTGCGCCGTGCTGCTGCTGATGGCCGAGGACGACGACCCGCTGTTCCTGCAGGTGAAGGAGGCACGCCCGTCGGTGCTGGAGCCCTATGTCGATAAGAGCGTCTACGCGAATCAGGGGCAACGCATCGTGGAGGGACAGCGCCTGATGCAAGCTGCGAGCGATATCTTTCTCGGCTGGACGCAAGGCAAGGCGGGCCGGCAGTTCTATCTGCGCCAACTGCGTGACATGAAGCTCAAGCCGCTGGTCGAGATCTTCAACGCGACCACCCTGGTCGACTACGCCGCGCTGTGCGGCTGGACGCTCGCGCGCGCGCACGCGCGCTCGGGCGATCCGACGATGATCGCTGGGTATCTCGGCAAGAGTGACCGGTTCGATACCGCCGTTGCGCGCTTCTCACTCAGTTACGCCGACCAGGCCGAACGCGACCATGCCGCGATGATGGACGCCCTGCGCCAGGGTCGGATCGAAGCGGAGTTCGAGCACTGAGCAGCGGCTTGCGCAGACGCCCTATTCGCCGACTCGATGACGTGGAGGAAAACAGATGGGAATGCGTTTGTTATGGGCCGGTCTGGTCCTTTTGGCGGTGGGCGCCGACGCGGGTGCGCCGTGCGCGAGCGCGGTGGCTCCAGCGCCGGCGGAGGCCCACGAATTGCGCGTCGTCACCGGGCAAATCCCGCCTTTCGTGTTCAAACAGGGCGACGCGCTGACCGGTTTCAGCATCGACCTGTGGAACGCGCTGGCGCAACGACTCAAAGCGGACTTTTCCCTGACCGAGTTGGGATTGCACAGCGAGAGCAAGCAGCTGCAAGCGGTCCAGCGCGGCGATGCGGAGCTCGCCATTTCGGCGATCACGATGACTGTGGAACGCGAGCAGCAGGTGGATTTCACGCTGCCCTATTTCGACTCGGGCTTGCAGATTATCGTCCGCAGCCAAGACAGCGATCCGTTCCTGACCATGATCGAGGCGCTGCTATCGCCGGCGATCGGGCAGATCCTGGTCGCGGCGCTCCTTATCGTGGTCCTGCTGGCCCACGTGCTCTGGCTGGTCGAGCGGCGCGGCAACCCCTTTTTCCAGAAGGGCTATCTCGCCGGAATCGTGGAAGGGCTGTGGGGCGTGATGTTGATCATCGCGACGGGCGAGCATGGCGACCGCGAAGCGCCCAGCGGGGTCAAGCGGCTTACCGTCGCGCTCATGTGGCTGCTCGGCGTGGTGCTGATCGCCCAGTTCACGGCGACGGTGACCTCCTCGCTGACGGTCCAGCAGCTCCAGTCGAGCATCCAGGGTCCCGACGACCTGCCCGGGAAGACGATTGGCACGGTCCCGGGGAGCATCGCCGCTGATTATCTGACCCAGCACGGACTGTCTTATACCGCGATAAACAACGCGGATGAGGGATATAACCTGCTGATGCGGGGCCAGGTGCAAGCCATCGTTTACGAAGCGCCAACGCTGCAATACTGGGCGGCCAGGCGCGGCAACGGCGCGCTCCAGGTCGTCGGCCCCATCTTCAGACCGGAAAAATACGGGATCGCCGTTGCGTCGGGCAGCCCGCTGCGCAAGTCGGTCAACCAGGCGCTGCTCACGATGTATGCCGACGGCAGCTACGAAGAGATTTACCGAAAATGGTTCTCCCAGGGGAAATAGGGTCCGGTAAATTTTCCTGTGATCGGAACCCCGCTCCGGGTCAGTACACATCCGCCCTTGCGGCGCATCCTCAGGCGAGGATTTGCTGGTAGCGAGCTGGGAAAAAACCGCGCGTGGATCGGCTAAGATAGTCGCGTTGCCCAGATAGTGCTTTTGGTCGAATGACGACAACGATGCTCGCGGCTGGTCCCAACGCCCGATCCTGCATCATGGGGTTCGTGGTCGCGTGTTGTTTCCTGCTGGTGTCACCCGCCCCGGCCGGAGAGACCCGGCACGTCCTCGTGCTGTATGCCAACCATCGGCTGTTGCCGGCGAATATCGAAATTGATCGCGGACTGCATGAGACGATCGCCAGTTCGACGGAGCTGAGCGCCGAGTTTCTCGACTATCCCCGCTTCTCGGGGGAGCGTTACGTCCGCGCCGTGACTGCGTTCCTGCGCGATAAGTATGCCGCGCGGCCGCCGGACGTACTGGTCGTTGCGAGCGACGAGGCGCTCGCTTTCCTGTTGGACCATCGCGCCGAGCTGTTTCCGCGGGTCCCGGTGGTTCACGTGGCCGTTCCCCGGTCGTTCCTGCGGTCGCTCTCCCCACTGCCCGCCGACCTGGTCGGCGTCCCGATCGAATACGATTTTGCCGACACCCTCGACCAGGCGCTGCGCTGGCATCCGCGGGTCCGGCGGCTGGTGGTGGTGACGGGCGCATCCCCATGGGACCGTGCCTGGGAAGCCCGGCTGCGGGATGAGGTCACCCGATTCCAGGATCGGGTGACCCCCGAGTTTCTCGCCGGTCTGCCGACCCGCGTGGTGTTGGACCGTCTGCGTCAGTTGGACGATGACGCGATCGTGTTCACGCCCGGCTATTTCGCGGATGGCGATGGCCGGACCTTTGCCCCCCGCGAGCCCGCCCGGCTCATGGCCACCGCCGCCGCCGCGCCGGTGTACGCCCCGTTTGACACCTTCATGGGCACGGGCATCGTCGGCGGCCGCATGACCAATTTCGCGGACATGGGGCGGCAGGCGGGCCGCATCGCGAACGCTCTGCTCGACGAGGTCGCGCCCGCCGCGCTGCGCTTGCCGGACATCATGCCGACGACCTGGTATGTCGACTGGCGGCAGATCCGCCGGTGGGGGATCGATGAACGAGCGCTTCCGGGCGACGCCGTCGTGCGGTTCAAGGAGCCGACGCTCGTGGAGGAGTACCGAAACGAGGTGATCGTGGCCGCCGCCGTGTTCTTGCTTCAAGCGGGGCTGATTGCCGGGCTCCTGCTCGAACGCCGGCGCCGGCGCCGGATGGAGCTGGCCGTGCAGCAACTGCGCTTCGAACTGGCCCATGCGGCGCGGCTGGCGGTCGCCGGGGAATTGACCGGCGCGATCGCCCACGAGATCAACCAGCCGCTCGGGGCGATTCTGAGCAATGCCGACGCCGCCGATCTCCTGCTCGCCTCCGGCGCGGATCGGCGCGACGAACTGCGCGAGATTCTCGCCGACATCCGCCGCGACGACCTGCGGGCCAGCGAGATCCTCCGCCGGCTGCGGGCGCTGCTCGCCAAGCAACCGGTCGAACGGCAACCCTTCGATCTGAACGGCGCGGTCGGCGAGGTGGAACCCGTGCTGCGAACCGAAGCGCGGCGGCGCGGGGTGGCGCTCGACGTGCGACCCGCCGCGACCGCCGCCCCCCTGGTGGGCGACCGGGTCCAGATCCAGCAGGTGCTCCTCAATCTGGTGCTCAACGCCCTGGATGCGGTGAACGGCCTGCCCGAGGCCCGGCGCGCGGTCACCGTGTCCGTCGAACGCGATGTGGACCGCCTGGCCCTGGTGGTGCGCGATCGCGGACAGGGCATTGCCCCCGAGCACCTGCCGAAACTGTTCGATTCGTTCTTCAGCACCAAGCGCCGGGGCATGGGGCTGGGACTGTCCATCGCGCGCACCCTGGTCGAAGCCCACGGCGGCCACATCCGGGCCGAGTCCGGTCCCGGCGAGGGCGCGGTGTTCCGGGCCGAATGGCTCATCGTCCACGGTACGGATACGCCGGGGCCGGCATGAGCGCCCTCCCGCCGCTGATCCACGTCGTCGATGACGACGAGTCGCTGCGGACCGCGCTGCTGCGGTTGCTCGGCGCGGCCGGCTTCGAGGCGCGCGGCTACGCCTCGACGGGTGATTTTCTGTTGCAGCCGCCGCCGGATCGTCCCGGCTGCGTGCTGCTCGACGTGCGAATGCCGGGACCGTCGGGTCTCGACCTGCAAGCGGCCCTGCGACGCCAGGGCAACCCGTTGCCGGTGGTCTTTCTGACCGGCTACGCCGACGTGGCCGCCAGCGTGCGGGCGATGAAGGCCGGCGCGGTGGATTTTCTGACCAAGCCGGTCGAACGCGAGGCCCTGTTCGAGGCGCTCCAGCGCGCGCTCGCCCACGACGCGGCCCAGCGCGCGGCCCGCGCGGAGGCGGAGCGGCTGCGCGCCGCTTTCGCCGCGCTGACCCCCCGCGAGCGCGCGGTTTTCGATAACATCGTCGCCGGTCAGCTCAACAAGCAGATCGCCGACGCGCTGGGGATCGCGGAACGCACCGTCAAGCTGCAACGCGCGCAGCTCATGGCGAAGCTGGGCGTGGGTTCGGCGGCCGAACTCGGCCGGTTGGCCGAGCGGCTGCAACATCTGCCGGATTGATCCCGGCCACACTCGCGGCCCCGTTTGCCGTTGCCCTTTCGGGCAACCTCCATTGCCCTTTCGTCCAATAGCCTTGGAGCCGGTGAAATGATAGTTAGTGCCTGGCCGGAAACCCCAAAACCCCGTGGGTTGGGCTGAGCTTGCGAAGCCCAACATCATGATTCTTAACGCCGATGTACTGAATGTTGGGCAACGCCACGCTTTTGCCCAACCTGCAAAATGGGTTTTCGTTCAGGCACTAGTTTAGTAATGCCGCTTCCCAACCAGAGGATCGCCCATGCTACTCAACAAACAAACGCTCCCGAAATCGCCCCTCGCGACGGGGCTCAAAACCGCCTGCTCGGTCCTGGCCCTGACGGCCTGTCTGGCTGCCGGCGCTGCCCACGCCGCCGACCAGGGACCGCGCCACCACGCCAAGGGTCAGTACGACACCGTCACCGCTACTTACACGGTGGTCGAGGGCGACGAACTGATCGTGATCGGTGAGCGCTTCGAGATTCCCGTGAGCGCGCTGAAGGCGCAGAACAAGCTGGCCTCGGACGAGGTCAAGGTCGGCCAGAAGCTGGTCGTGGCCGCCGGCCCCGCCGGCGCGACCGAGGGCAAGAAGCCCAACATCCTGTTCATCATGGGCGACGACATCGGCTGGATGCAGGTAGTTGCCTACCAGGATGGACTGGGGCTTGGGGAAACACCGAACATCGACCGCATCGCGAAGGAGGGCGCGAGATTCGTCGACTATGTCGCGATGCAAAGCTGCACGTCGGGACGTAATGCCTTTTTCACAGGCATGTACCCATTGCGCACCGGCATGATCCCGCCGCAGCTTCCAGGTAGCCCGACCTACCTGAAGCCAGGTACGCCCGCGCTCGCCAAGATCCTGCTGGATCTCGGTTACAACACCGGTGAGTTCGGCAAGAACCACCTGGGCGACCATACCGACTCCTTGCCGACGGCGCACGGCTTCCAGGAATACTGGGGCTGGCTGTACCACCTCGACGCGATGCAGGGTGTGAGCTTCCCGGACATCAACAGCAGTCCGACCGTGCAGGCGATCGCACCGCCGTGCAAGAACACCCCGGTGCCCGGACTCGCCGAAGTTCCAGGTGCCGTCGATCCCAAGACGACCGTCTGCCTGACCCCGCCGCGTCCGATTATCTGGTGCAGGTCATCCGATGGTTCGTCCAAGAACCAGACGTGCAAGGACGAGGGCCCGCTGACGCTGGAGCGGTCGAAGACCGTGGATGAGGAAACCTCGGCCAAGGTGATCGACTTCCTCGACCGCAACGACCCGAAGAAGACCAACAAGCCCTTCTTCGTCTGGTACAACCCGGCGCGCATGCACGTCACGACCGTGCTGTCGCCGAAGTACGAGGCCATGATGGGCACGAAGGGTGGCAAGGACTGGGGCGCCAACGAAGCCGGCATGAAGCAGTTGGACGACAACATCGGCGAGGTGTTCAAGAAGCTGGAGACGATGGGCGAGATGGACAACACCATCATCGTCTTTACCACCGACAACGGGGCCGAGACGATCAGCTTCCCCGACGGCGGCATCACGCCGTTCAACGGTCAGAAGGGCGAGCCCATGGAAGGCGGCTACCGCGCGCCGATGATGGTCCGCTGGCCGGGGGTCATCAAGCCGGGCCAGCTCAAGACCCAGTTGTTCGCCTCGCTCGACTGGATGCCCACGCTGGTGGAGATCGCCGGCGGTCCGAAGGGCGACGGGCTGAAGAAGCAGATCGAGGCCGGCAAATACCCGGGCTTTGTCAAGACCACGCTGGACGGCGTCAACCAGATCGACTATCTGACGGGCAAGTCGGACAAGTCGGCGCGCGATTTCTTCTACTACTTTGCCGGCGCGACACCGGCGGCGGTGCGCTACAAGAACTGGAAGATGTACTACAACATCCCCCAGCCCGGCGCGGACGGCTGGCTGATGCCCCTCATCCCGCTGCACTGGACGGCCGTGCAGAACATCAAGCGGGACCCGTTCGAGCAAGCGGTCGGCCCCGGCCAGAAGACGGCGATGAGCCTGGGTGGCGCGCTGGCGGGTCCGATCACCGCGTACCAGTACGACTGGAACATGCTGCCGATCGGCCAGCAACTGTGGCTCCAGTGGCTCGAATCGCTTAACACCTACCCGCCGCTGCAGGCGCCGGCCAGCTACAACCTGACTCAGGTGATGGAGCAGGTGAAAGCCAGCCATCAGGACAAGTAGAGCGGAAGAGCAGGCGTGAATCGAGATGAACGGGCACCCCTTCATGGGCACCCGTCACGGTGTAACGAGCCAAGCGGGCGGCCCGAAAGGGTCGCCCGTTATCAACTTGTTAAGGAGAAACCACCCATGAAACCCATTCCCTCCTTTTCAGCATTCGCCCGCCTCTTAACGCTGGGCGCCCTGCTCGCCCTTGGCGCGCAGGCGTTCGCCCAGACCGACCCGCTGCCCTCCTGGAACGATGGCCCGGCCAAGCAGGCGATTGTCGCCTTCGTGAAGGACACCACGACGCCGGGCAGCCCCAAATTTGTGCCGCCCGAGGAGCGCATCGCCACCTTCGACCAGGACGGCACGCTGTGGGTCGAGCACCCGATGTACACGCAGGTGATGTACGTTCTCGAAAGCGTGCCGGCGCTGGTGAAGGCGAAGCCCGAACTGACCCAGGTCGCCCCGTTCTCGACCGTGCTGGAGATCCTCAAGGGCGACCGCGCTGCCGTCGCCAAGCTGACGATGCCCGACCTCCTGAAGCTCGTCGCCGCCACCTCGACCGGCATGTCGGTCGAGACCTTCCAAATGGAAGCGAAGAAATGGCTCGCCGAGGCGAAGGACCCTCGCTGGAAGAAGCCCTACACCGAACTCACCTATCTGCCGATGCAGGACGTGCTGAAGTACCTGCGCGCCAGCGGCTACAAAACCTACATCGTCACCGGCGGCGGGCAGGATTTCGTGCGGGTGTACTCGGAAGCCACTTACGGCATCCCGCCCGAGCAGGTGGTCGGTACCGCCGGCGGCACCAAATACGGCTACGACAAGGCCGGCAAGCCGTTCCTGACCAAGGAGCCCAAGCTGCTGCTCAACGACAACAACGCCGGCAAACCCGAGGGCATTCACCTGATGATCGGCCGCCGCCCGTATGCGGCGTTCGGCAACTCGACCGGCGACCGGCAGATGCTCGAATACACGAAGGCCGGCGACGGCGCGCGGCTGGCGATGCTGGTGCTGCACGACGACGCGACGCGCGAGTATGCCTACGGACCGGCGCAGGGGCTGCCCGACACCAAGGTCGGCGCGTTCACCCAGGCGCTGTACGACGAAGCGAAGAAGGGCGGCTGGATCGTCATCAGCATGAAGAACGACTGGAAGCGGATCTTCGCGTTCGAGCCATGAGCGACGGTGCTCCTAAATGACCATAAAATAAACTATTGATAATATATCTAAATAGATATATGTTGATTGCGATGAACGGGAACGAGGTCATCAAAAAACTGCAAGCCGCTGGCTGGAAACTGGATCGGATCAACGGCAGCCACCCTATCATGGTGAAAGACGGTCATGCGATGACGGTTCCCGTTCACGGCAAGCGCGATCTCAAGCCCGGATTGATAGCCGGTATCGCCCGGCAATCCGGTGTCAAGCTGAAATAGGAGGAAGTTAAACCCATGGACATTCGTTACCCGGCCGTGCTGGAACCCCAAGAAGGTGGCGGGTTCTTCGTGCGCTTCGTCGATCTGGAAGGCGCGTTGACCGATGGAGAAACGCTGGACGAGGCTCTGTTCAATGCCGGTGAGGCATTGTCGGCCATGCTGGGATGGTTGTTGGATGAAAACAAGCCCATTCCCGCCCCGTCTCCCGCTGGCGAAGGGATGTACCTCATCGCCCCGGACGCCCGAACCCAAGCGGCCTTGCTGATCCGTCGGGCGCGGGGGGATCGGTCGTTGGCGGAGCTGGCCCGCTCGCTGGAAACCTCCTGGCCCTCGGCCCAGCGCCTGGAAAATCCCCGCCATTCGCCGACGCTGCGCCAACTGGAAAAGGCGGCGGCGGCCTTGGGCAAACGCCTGGTGTTGGCGCTGGAGTGATTCGGCGTCCCGGTTTGATTCCCGCGACAGCGGGGAAATCGAACGGATGGAATCCCACCCGTTTGGAATCGCCCGCGCCGCAGCCTGCTCCCCCGCCGGCAACGCATTCGGGCCGGACGCCCGAACGGGCCGGTCGGACCCAGTATCGAATAGGACCGAACCGACCTGGAACCCAGTCGCCGGCCGCGTCCCAATACACCGAAACGATGGGCGGTTCGATTTCCCATCCCTGCCGCTGGAACGCCGCTTTCCAGTCGCCATTTTCAAGAGGAGTGACACCAACCATGACCAACGCCCGTTTCAATCATCCGCGCGGGGCGCGCATGTGGCTAGCGGGGGTGGGCCTTCTGGGCCTTTCCGCCTGCGGTACCCTGCAACCGCCCCCCACCGAACAGAGCATTGCCGGCCTGACGCCCGCGGGCACCGTGACCCTGACCGAGACCGTCGCGGCGGGCATGACGGGGGGAACCGGGTCGCTGACGTTCCAGGGGCGCAGCTATCCGTTCAGGGTCGTCGGCACGGTGGTCGGACCCGGTGGGGCTTCGCGGGTCCAGGCCGTCGGCAAGGTCTACCGGCTGAACCGTCTGTCCGACTTCGAGGGGACTTATTCGGAGGGAACGGGACAGGCCGGATTCGCCACGTCGGGCAAGGCGGAACTGTGGATGCGGAACCAGGCGGGCGTGATCATGCACCTGACCGGCACCAGCGAGGGCGTCGTGCTCTCGCTCGGGCGCGATGAGGTCCTGGTCCAACTGGCGCACTGAACCCACGCCACCGAACGGAACCGGCGGGTCCGACCCCTTCGAGGCGACGCGGGCCGGCCCGCCGGGCGCATCCACGAAAGGCGAAACACCCTGCCACGAAACAAACTCCTCGGAACCCGTACCAAAACTCCCCCCTCCCTCCGGGAGAGGGGTTGGGAGTGAGGACTTTTTTTCAACGACTTAGATCACCAGAGGCCGTACAAAAACGCCTCTGAGTTGCCGCTGCAGTTCCAATTTGATAGCCTATGCTTAAGCATAGGCTAACTGATCCCGAGCAGGAGGCTTCCATGGCTACCGAACGCCACGTCCGGTTATTCAAGAACGGCCGCAATCAGGCGCTACGGATCCCCCGCGAGTTCGAGCTGCCAGGAAACGAAGCCATTGTCCACAAAGAGGGAGACCGGTTGATCGTCGAGCCGGTGCGGCGTCACTCGCTGCTGGCTCTGCTCGCCACTTGGAAGCCGCTCGAAGAGGATTTCCCCGACATTCAAGATTGGCCTCCGGAACCGGTGGAACTGTAGTCATGGCCGCTCATCGCTACCTGCTTGACACCAACATTCTGTCCAGCCTCTTGAAGCAACCCTCTGGCGCGGTAGCCAGTCAAATCCGTTCGGTCGGCGAAGACGCCATTTGCACCAGCGTCATCGTCGCTTGTGAACTGCGCTATGGCGCCGTGAAAAAGGGTTCCCCCACGCTATCGGGCAAGGTAGAGCAACTGTTATCGACTGTTGAGGTGCTTCCGCTGGACGAGGATGCGGACGGGAAATATGCGGAATTGCGAACAACGCTGGAAAAGACAGGCACTCCTATCGGGGCGAACGATTATCTGATCGCTGCCCACACGCTCTCTTTGGGATTTACCCTGGTCACCGACAACATGGGTGAGTTTTCAAGAATACCAGGACTCACCGTGGAAAACTGGCTGCCTTAACCGCCGGGCTTGGGCAGACCCGCAAGAGTGGCTCTGTGCTTCGCCTCCGTCGTGTCGAAACCCTGAAACGCTGGGCGATCCACCGGTAATCTTCCTGCCCCCGTTTCCCAGCCTGCCGCTCGACGCCGCGCTGTGGGCCACCAACATTCTCGCCATCCTGATGTGCGCCCAGGGCTGGCTGGTGCCGAAGCTGTCGTGGATCACCATCGGCTGGGTGGTGACCTACACTGTGGTCTGGGTGTTCGTCATGGACATCATCAAGTGAGCGGCGTATCGAGTCATCGATCGCACCACCGGCTGGCAGGCCAAGCTCGGACATATCGTGACGGAGCCGCTCACACCGTAGGAGGCCGCGTTATCGCGGGCGTAATGGTTCGATCCCCTTCCGCCTCCCTCGCCCGCGAGCGGGGGAGGGAGGCGACCGGGTGATCTATACCGCGAGTCGGGACCAGATGGTTCGCCGCGCATTCCTTACCATTCATATATCGAGGATCAAAAGATGCTGAAAATGCAACGAATTTCCGGCATGGTCGCGCCGATTGCGCCATTCCGCGCCTTCGTGACGGCGCTGCTGGTTGCCTTGGGGATCGGCTTACAGGCCTGCGCGCCCGCCCCCGTGTCCCAATCCCAAGTCGACGAGCAGCGCGCCGAAATTCGCCAAATGGCCAACGAAACGATGGCGCGACTCTCCCAGCAGTATCCCGACTTCCGCCGGCAGTTGCAGCGCTCGGCCGGTTACGCAGCGTTCAGCAACTTCGGCTTCAAGGTGCTCTTCATGGGCAGCGCGACCGGGCAGGGGATCGCCGTCAGCCGCGCCACCCGGCGGGAGACCTTCATGCGGATGGTCGAGTTGCAGCCCGGCTACGGTTTCGGGGTCCAGCGATTCCGGCTGGTATTCGTGTTCGAAACGCCCCAGGCCTTCGACCAGTTCGTCTATTCGGGCTGGGAGTTCGGCGGCAACGTGATGGCGTCGGCGCAGACCCGTACCCAGCAGATGGGGAATCAGTTGGGCGTGACGGTTTCCCCGGGCGTGCTGATGTACCAGCTCAGCGATCAGGGCGCCATCGTCGGGGTCAGCATCACCGGCGCCAAGTACTATCCGGATGCCAATTTGAACTAGCGGTGCCTGATTTGCCAGCGTCCGGCTTGAAGACTCCCGGATTGATGCGGCGCATCACCCCGTTGAAA